>CAYYJO010000012.1:0-36222 GCA_964472265.1 uncultured Caldisericales bacterium
TCTTGTCACCTTGCCGTCCTCGTCGATTGCATGTCCCCTGAAAGTCATCGGCTGTCCAACTCTCCCAGGCAACGGGTAAATCTGGTCGACAAAGGATTCCGGTGGGAAATTCATGTCCCTGACAGTGATTGCCGCAACTGCTTCAGCCGATTCGATAGCGCCTGCATTTATGATGGTTGCTTTGGCTGCGATATAGCCTTCTCCGACTTCTTTGGGGTAAAATAGTGTTTCGGCCTGACCGTTTTTATCGGTCACAAGCATCTCGGACTTTAATGTTCCGGAAATGTTTTGAAGCCCAAGGAAGACTTGAGTTGCTGTTACAGGCGATGTTCCCTTTGTGAGTTTTATTTTGATGGTGGCGTTTCCAAAGAGGTCGACCACCTGAGGGGTAGTTTCGATAGAAATTGAGTAAGTTGCGGCATTCGTCACCCCAATTGAAGTGGCAAGCAAAATGACGCCAATTACTGTCCCAAATCTGCGCATCATCTTACCAATAATACCACTTATCGCGTCGGTTTCAATTTATTGCCTGTCAGCTTCAATACAGCCAGCAAGCTTCTGTGTTTCAAACTTATTATCGGCCGTCACGACAATATCAAGCGGACGCCCCCTGAAGAGCTTGAACTGGCAAACCGAAAAGGTTTTCGAAACTTCAATCCTGGCGTCGGCAAACGATTCGATTGTTGACTGTTTTACCGGAACCCTTTGCTTCCATTCGATGTCACCGGCAATCTGGGCTTCATGCCAGATGTTGGTGTTTTCTATCCTGAATTTTCTTCGCATCTGAGCATCGTAGGCCATGTAAAACATTGTGCCGTCAACATTTTTGCCCCTGACCACAAAGAAGCGGTCATCAGCCCACGCTGCCCCGGAAACATCTGAATAATCTGTCTTCATGTCCAGAATGTCGACTTCCAGCTCACCTTTTTTTGAGACAACGCAGAATTTCTTGTCGCGTTTTTCGGCAAAGAGGATGTGCGAACCATCTGGCGAGGCAAGCTGGCCAGACTTGAAGTCCAGTTCTGAAAACCATTTTCCGGCTGGCGGCGTGTATTTGATCTCGGGTTCAAGCTTTATGTGTGCCGTAAAAGATCCTGTGCCTGTCAGTATTGCAGGGGCAAATCCCTGTTTTCTGAAAACGAAGATGTGCTCACCGTTGTTTTTGGAAAGCTCTGCATTGGTCTTGTCAAAAGGTGTTGCCCCAATGATGGACGGAGCATTGGTTATTTCACCACCAACCACCCTGAAATCTTCAACCTCGGCAGCTGCAGGCTCAGATGAAAACGAACAGACGGTTTGGGGGAAATACTTGACTGTTGGCTTCAGGAGCTTCATCCTGTAGCCTTCGCTTGCCACGTCGAATTCATCGGTCAGGTCTGCGTGCAGCTCGTGCCTGACCAAAAGTTTGTAGTGACCCTGAACTTTTTCAGCCACCATCGGGGTTTTACCCAAAAGCTGGCCGTTTTCCCAGACCTCAGACCCTTCCGGCATGTAGTTCAGTTTGATTTTGTAAAGCTTTTTCAGGTGTATGTTGATGTAGTGCGAAACTGCCTTAGCCGTGCTCGTGCTCTCCGTCTGATAACCTTCAAGTTTTACTGTTAATTCCGAACCTGGAGCGAGTTCAACCTCAAGGGGTGTCTGCCCGATTACGTTTCCAAGCATGAGAACCTGCGCCTCAGGTGGCATTGAGTCAATGTAGTAAAGCTCGCCGAACGGCTTTTTTGGGAGGCATCCGACAAAAAGGACAATTGAAATCAAAAGAAGCGCCAGGCGTTTCATATCCTCATGATATGGGCATTTGCTCGATTATCAAGACAAGCTTTCAGGCTACACTCGAAAAGTGTCTTTAACTGGCCATGATTGGTTTGGCGATCACTTCCTCCAGTAGCCACCGCCACCGCCTTCACGCTCCATGAACCCGAATTCGACAAGGTCACGCCGGAGTTTTGAGTAATCGTCCGAGAACCGCTCAAGCAGCGTGCTGATCTCCTTTTCGCTGTACTTCCTGCCATGCTCAACCGACTCAAGCACATATCTGAGCAACACAAGATATTTTTTCTCCTGTGCCGGGAAAGCCTTGATTTTGCCTGATGAATCCAGAAATGTCCGCTTGACTTTCTGCTCGTAGGCGTCCTCATCAGGTGTTGGCGCAAGCTTTGGAAGTTCTTCGGTTTTAAGGATTTTGCCTGCCATATCCTGCAACACATCGGTATGAAGCGAGTAAACGCTGTAGTAACCGTCAGCTTTTGCACTGACCAGACCGGCTTTTGAAAGCCTGAGCAAGTGGTGTGAAACCGTTGATGGTGTCAAATCAAGCGTTTCGGCGAGTTTTTCCACTGTACAGGGATTGGTTGCCAATATCCCGACAATTTTTAGTCTGCTTGCGTCGGCAAGGGTTTTGAAGAACTCAAGCAAAACTTCGTTTTCACTGTCTGTCATTTCGATTACCTTCAATCTGTTTTGATATATATCGAATTGTATGGATATTTATTTCGATGTCAATGGTATTATTTAGATAACTATAAACATAAATTTTTGGCAGTGGATTTCCATCGGCGGTTGCTGTAAAATGTTGCCCATGAACACGAATTTCACGCTCAAGGTGACAGCGATTGTTACAAGCCAGGATCGCCTTCTTCTGATCAAACACCCGTTTGTCGGGTTCGAACTGCCTGCCGGTACGGTTGAGGAAGGTGAAGATCCGCTTGCAACCGCAATCAGGGAGATAAGGGAAGAGACATCTGTTGAAAACGTGGAACTGGTAAAGAATCTTGGCGTTATGGACATCGGTTTGCCAGAGGGCAAGGCAAGCCTCCTTTCGACTTCAACGATATTTTCAAGACCTGATGATACTTCTTTTGGTTGGGCAACCATCCCAAGGTCTGCATGGGTAAGCATCTTAAGGAAAAACGATGAATGGACGCAGATAAACTACAGCGAACCGGACTGCCTCCCCTTTAAAAACTACGACACCTACAGTCTCACCGGCTGGGTACAGTCAATAAAACTAGCGTTCAGGCAAAAAAGACATTTCTACCATTTTGTGTCTAATGATATGAACGATGAAAAATGGTCTGTTTTTTCAGATTGCCACACTTTTGAGGTTGGCTGGTACAGGCTTGACAGTCTCCCAGACCTTGCGCCGCCACAAGATGAATGGCTGGCGTTTGCCCTCGAAAGGATGGACTTGATAAACTTGGGAAAGGTGGCCAGACAATGATTTTCAAAGGTTTTTCGGTCGAGACGTTCAAATTTTTGGCCGATCTTTGCGAAAACAACAGCAAGGCGTGGTTTGACGAAAACAGGAAGGCATACGAGAAGTTCCTGAAGGCGCCTCTTTATGACCTTGCCTCTGATGTTGGTTCGTACATGTCACAGGTAGACCCTGCTTTTGAAACGCTGCCGGCAAGGGCGGTTGCAAGGATAAACAGGGACATCAGGTTTTCAAACGACAAGTCGCCCTACAAGACCAACCTCTGGGCGTCGTGGTCAAACAAGACCTGGGACGAGTCGCCGGGCTTCTACTTTGAGGTTGGCATCGACTACTACGGTTACGGCATGGGCTTCTACCAGAACAAGCGTGAGACAATCGAACGTTTCCAGCAGAGGATTGCCGACAACCCTAAACATTTCAAGGAAATAACATCGTTCCTGTCAGAAGGCAGGTTTAGGATTCTGGGTGAGAAATACAAACGGTCGACTCCGCCTCCTGCAGGCCTCGAAGACTGGTGGGGATTCAAGAGTGTTTACGTGGCCTTCCAGAGCAAGGAGCTTGAACCTGTAAAGAAACCGGATTTTACAAAGCAGCTGATCGGTGAGTACAAAAAAATTGAAAGACTCTACCATTTCTTCATGGATTTGAGGGGTGACCAATGAAAGGACTTGTAACTTACGCAACAATAGCGGGATCGACTGCTGATGTTGCCGAAATCATCGGGAAAAGACTGACTGACAAGGGGCATCAGGTCGAGATCAAAAAAATAAACGAAGTCAAAACCATTGATGGTTTCGACTTCATCATCGCCGGTTCAGGGGTAAGGGTTGGAAAAACCTACAAACCTTTTGATGTTTTCATGAGGAAGTATGAAAGCTCTCTGAAAACCAAACCAACCGGCCTTTTCCTCGTCTGCCTGACGATGAAGGAAGATTGCAAGGAGAACCGCGAGCTTGCGATGAAGTCGCTCGAAAAGCAGATGATCATTGCCCCAAAATCAGTCGGACTTTTTGGTGGAGTGATGGATTTCAAAATGATCGGCCCTATTTTTGCTGCAATCATCAGGAAAATTGACAAAACCGGGAATCCTGAAGGCGACTTCAGGGACATTGGCAAGATAAACGCCTGGGCAGATGATTTTGCAAAATCATTGTCTTAAGAAATGATGACTCTCGAAGAAACCCTTTGTTTGCTTGAGTCGATGGCATCCAACAAAAATATTGAAGGGATGAAGCATTTTGGCATTCAAGGCGCAAAGATGCTTGGAATCTCAGTTACAAAGCTCCGTGAGGTGGCCAAAAAAATTAAGACCGACCACACTCTTGCGCTGGAGTTGTGGGCAACAGGAATTCACGTAGCAAGGATTCTTGCCTGCCTCATCGATGACATCAAACTGGTGACGCATGAACAGATGGACGCCTGGGTCAGGGATTTCGACTCCTGGGACGTATGTGATCAAGCGTGCAACTCACTTTTTTACAAGCACCCCTTAGCTTTTGACAAGATTTTTGAATGGGCTGAACGAGAACCGGAGTTTGAAAGGCGTGCCGGTTTTGCTCTCATGGCCTGTTACGCCTGGCACGACAAGAAGGCGCCTGATGAAAAGATTTCAGAGTTTCTCCCTCTCATTGAAAAGTACGCCTTTGACGACAGGAATTTTGTTAAAAAGGCTGTCAACTGGGCGCTCAGGCAGATTGGCAAGCGAAACCGCAATCTTTGTGTGCTTGCTCTCGACAGTGCACGGAGAATCCAGCAACAAGCTTCAAAATCTGCAAAATGGATTGCATCCGATGCCATCAGGGAACTGGAAGCAAGGCTGCCGGAATTAGACTGAACCGTTGATTTCCCTGACCAGCAATTCGTAAAACCTGTCTTTTGCCTCAAGCTCGACCCAGGGTTTGTGGCCACAGTTTTTCAGCGGGATAAACCTGAAGTCTTTCAGTGTTTTTTGGAGTGGTAGCTTTACACCGTCAGCTGGGTGTGGGTCGTAGTCGCCATGAATTGCCACAACCGGACATCTGATGCGTTCACCAAACCTGAACAATTCACCGCTTTTCCTTAATTCAGATGCCTGGGGCCAGATGTCTTGATATATATCCTGTCGAACTTCAACGTCGCAATCTTGTTCAGGAACTGGCCTGAATGAATCGGCTTCGGAAATGAGCTGTCCAAATCTTTCCAGCACATCGCTTTTCCCGTCGCTCAATTGCCCAAGCAGCTTTTGTGCTTCCTGTCTTTCTTGCCTGTTCAACCTTCCAAGGCGTGTATCCATCATGCCCTTTGTGTATTCATCCTCAAAAGGCCCGCTTGAAACCAGAAAAAGTTTCTTGACAAGCAAAGGATAGGTTGCTGCAAAAATGAACGACAGCCACGCACCCCAGGAGTATCCAACAAGAATTGCCGGAAGCGAAGCATTTTGCTCGGTGATTTCCTTCAGCTCCTGAACCTGGCCTTCAATTGTCTTGGCAGTCTGAAGCGGTTCCAAAACCCCAAAGTATTTTGAAAGCTCGACAGCCACAGGCTTCATTTCACCAGCTGCACCCGGGCCACCGTGGATAAGAACCGCCACAAACGGTTCATTGCCATATTTTCTCGGATTGCTTGTCACAGACTCCAGAATACCTTTATGATTCTGGAAGTCCAGCGAGTGTAACGGCTTGAGTGAATTATTCGTGAAAAAATGAGCAGCTAGCGATTGTCTTGCGAGGACATGTGGTAGAGGATCATTGAGCAGCATGTTGGATGCTCTTCAACCTCGATGCCAAGCGACTTTGCAAAGTTCACCGCCTCAAGCGAAGGGACAGCGAGTCCGTCCACGCCAGCCTCAATTGCCAGCCTGTCAGTTGTTTGCTTGTGGGTTCCAACCGGTCTTGCACACCCGAGGTTTATAAACGTTTTTGGCATCAGCTTTTTTGCCAGCCTGATAATATCGGCGATCCGTTCTGGGGTTGGAGGAATGATTGATCCCATCTTGGTTTGTTTTGATGGCCTCAGGGCGATTATGACCAGAGTTTTTGGGTTGTACTTTGAAATCATCTCCAAAGCGTGTTCTTCGCCTGATTCCCTGCCGTAGTCAAGCCCGACAAGTACGTGCGGGACAACCTGAAGACCGGCTGAAAACACTGCATCAAGCGATTTTTCAACGATCCCAAGATTGATGTGGTAAATCGATCTTGCCACCTCATCGGTGCCGATGATGTCAATCAAAGCCTGGTCAACACCGGCTTCCTTGAGAAGCTTTGACTGTGAAGGGGTGGCAAAACCGGTGTGGACTGAAAGGTGAAGGCTGGTTTTTTCCTTGATCCTGGCAAGCGTTGGAGCGAATTTTTCCCAGGGCAGCTTGCCCTCGGAATCTGAACCGCCGGAAACCAGCAAGCCGACATCGCCCCTTGCGTCGCATTCGAGCGCGTATTCAAGCAGCTTTTCAGGGGTTGAGCAGTCAGGCATGGTGACCAGAAGGTGAGCCATGCAGTGGTCGCACATCAGGTCGCAGTGCACACCCGTGATCGACACGGCCGGATAACGACCGGTCTTTCCAAAGAGCGTGAACATGCCAGGCAGGAAAAAATGAAGCTTTCTCATTGGTTCCTGATGATATTCCAAACCGTCACAATGACTACAAATTTTTGATTATTTATTGCCGGATTGTTTCATATTTTTCGGGCTAGCGGAATGGTATTATCTTTTGGGAGCCAGATTTTGTAATTCTTATCTTTTTTGAGCCCCGCCAACTTTAAACCGGCGTCCTCCTGAAAGCCCCTAGCAGATCATGGTATATGCACCTGTCGAAACCCTCATGTTCCATCTCCACTTATGACTCCTTAAAAACCAACACAAAATGGGATTCTGCAAACCATTGAAATTTTAGAGTCTTCTTTTGGTCTAGCTTCAGGATGACTAGATGCCATTGACGTGGTTCTTGCCTCTCCTCAGCTCTTCCCCGTGATGGTATATCCTATAGTGTTTGTACCCGTCAAGCTCTATCTCATCATCTATAGGCAACTCCTTTTCCAGATTGAAACCCGCTTCCTGAACTTAAAAAACAACTTCCTGCCGTCACTCTTGCATTCCAGTAAAAACCTGCCGTTTCCTGTGCCGAAAAGTCATGCTCAAAACATTCGGCAATCTCACTGAATTATCTTTCTGAAATGTGGGAATGTGCTATGTATTTGTTTTTCATTGGCTCCGCATAGTGTTTCAAATTTTTGTGTGAGTGCTAATTTAGTGGGCCCTAATGCTTTATCAATGATTTTTTCAATATCGAAACATCTTGCCAAATAAATACGGCCAGGCAAATTGCCTGGCCGTATTGGTCAATTGGTTTTTGATTTATTACTTTATTGTTTTTGTAACGATCCTTGTGCTGCCGTAAGCATCCACACAGGTGATTTTTACGGTGAACTCGCCTGAGTCTGAGAAGGTGTGCTCTGACGTGAACGGGTTGCTGTCGCCCCTGACGGTTCCGCTCTCGGCAGGAGAGCCGTCGCCCCACTCAACCTTCACGGAATATGGTGATGATCCACCCCTTGGAAGAACGGAGACCCTGACAGGTTGACCGCTTGTTCTTACGCCCTTCTCAAGTCCAGACCAGTTCGTTTCAACGAACATCTCACCTGGAGCCTTGTTGGCACAAACATTGATGACTGCATTGTCCTTGGCAATAAGGGTTCCTGATGTGGCGATTGCATCGTTGATGATGGTGAGGCAATTTTGGATTGAGACGTTTGAGGCAAGCTTGAATTTAAGCTTGAAGGATTCCTTTGCGCCAGGCGTGAGGGTGCCAATGCTGTACTTGATTCCTGATAGTCCGACCGAACCTGACGGGGTGGACGAGACAAACTCAATTTCTTTGGGGAAAGCGTCGGTTAGAGCAACGTCTGTTGCATCGGCGTCGCCTGTGTTTTTGACAGTTATTGTGAAATCAAAGGTGTCTTTGAGATTGTATGACGAAGAGCCGGCGGTTTTTGTAACCTCAAGCACTGGTTCTTTGACATGAATCTTTATGCACACCGAGTTTGAATAAGTTGGAATGTTTGAATCCAAGGCATGTCTGAAGGTTGCCTGGTTGCAGATGGTTTTGTACAATGCCGGGTCGTTTATTTTCACCGAAAAATAGAACTGCTGTTCAAAGGCAAGCCTGACAAAATAGATTTCGTAGTTGCCAGGGGTCAGGTCGTACCAGACGATGTTTGGGTTGCCTGAAGAGTCTAGAACCATGATCGGGTTGTACGATGAGCCCGTGTTGTTGCTGATGTTGGGATTTGTTGTTGTAATTGCGTCACCTGTTGCATTGACCCACGCCAAACCGTTCCATCTGGCATAGTAGATTTCATAGTTGCCTGGGGTGCTGTCATACCAAGCGATTCGGGGGTTGCCGGAAGAATCAAGGGCAATGCTTGGGTAGTAGGAAGTGCCTGTGTTGTTGCTGACGTTGGCGTTTGTAGTCGAGAGTACCGCGCCAGATGCTGTAAGCCATGTCGAACCATCCCATCTGGCATAGTAGATTTCGTAATTGCCGGGTGTGAAATCAGACCAGACGATGTTTGGCTTGCCTGAAGAATCGAGTGCAATGGTTGGGTAATACGATGTGCCGGAGTTGTTGCTGATGTTGGCGTTTGTGGTTGTGAGGACGGCCCCAGAGGATGTCACCCATGATGAACCGTCCCACTTGGCATAATAGATTTCATAATTGCCTGGGGTGCTGTCATACCACGCAAGGTTTGGGTTGTCTGAAGAGTCAAGGGCGATGACCGGATAATATGAAGTCCCAGTGTTGTTGCTGACGTTTCCGTTTGTTGACGTCAATGGTATCCATGAGGAGTTAACCCATGTCGTGCCGTCCCATCTCGCAAAATAAACCTCGTAGTTGCCAGGGGTGAGATCGTGCCATGTGATGCACGGTCTGTTTGATTGGTCGATTGCAATGATTGGATAATAAGATGATCCGGTATTGTTGCTTACGTTTCCGTTTGTAGATGTGAGCGCTGCGCCGGCAGCATTGGCCCAGTTGGTTCCATCCCATCTTGCATAGTAGATTTCATAATTGCCAGGAGTGCTGTCAAACCATGTGACGCATGGCTTGCCCAGTTTGTCGAAGGCAAGGGATGGATAATAGGATGATCCGGTGTTGTTGCTGATGTTTCCATTTGTGGTTGTGAGCACTGAACCGGCAGCATTGACCCATTTGGTTCCATTCCATCTTGCGAAGAAGATTTCATAATTGCCTGCAGTGGTGTCATACCAGACTACACCGGGATAACCATCGGGATCCATGGCAATCTTTGGGCGGTATGACAAACCTGTATTGTTGCTTATGTTTATGTCCGATGGCTGAGGGTTTGCGCTTCCGACGTAGGGTGAACTGCCTGCTCCACGCCAAAAATTTGAAAGGTTCCATCTCAGCTGTGTTCCTGCCGGCGATCCTGTTGGAGGTTCGCCGTTCGTCCAGGTTGCGCCGTTGTCAAACGAGTATGAAAGATTGTAGGTTGGCGACATTGAACCGGCATAATAGGTTGTTCCGGTTGGAATAGTGTCATAAAGGTATGGGTTCTGGAGCGGATCCTGCCCCTGATTGAATTTCCAGTTGATTTTATACCTGACTGTATTGCCGGGATCGACCAACTTGTTTGCGTCGTTGTAGGCGCCGTCATAGTTTGTGTCGACCGATTTTGTGAGGGTGAATGATCCGTTGAAAGCCGCCGAGGCATTGTTGCAGATTTTGGCAGCATTTCCGTTTGAATTTGAAGTGGCCGATACCGATGGGAGCGAAATCATCGTGATTGTCACCAGGAGAGACAGCATCAATTTAGCAAATTTCATTATACACACCTCCAACAAATCTGGCACAAAACAAATAAAACCACGCCACAAACAAATAATCCTATGCCGAGATATTTTCATTGTATAATATGCGTATATTCATTCAATATGATGGATACCCCCCGACGGTCTTATTGATAAAATGTCGCTATTGACTTGGAAAATGGGGAAGGACTAATCGCAAATATATGGCAATAACTTGAACAATAACGAACCAATCAACTTTTTGGGCGTGTCAGATTCTGGCATTTCTTTTTTAACATATCATGCCCTGTTGGTTGTACCTGGAAGGTGATTTTCTATAAATTTTCGTTTTTTAAGTTTAATAATCAAAATGATGATTGAAAATGCAAAGCCGGATGTCAAATGACATCCGGCTTTGCAGGTGTATGTGCGTTAATATAAGGTTTTCGTAACAATCCTTGTGCTGCCGTATGCATCAACGCAAGTGATTTTCACAGTGAAATCTCCAGTATCAGCGAAGGTGTGTCCTGTGATGTAGGATTCGCCTTCACCTTCAACGGTTCCAGAATTGGTTGATCCGTCACCCCAATCTATTGTCATCGAATATGGAGATGACCCGCATCTTGGAATGACTTCCAGTTTCACTGGCTCGCCTTTTGCCCTCACGCCTTTGATCACATTCGTCCACTTTGTGTCGATGTAAAGCTCACACGGCGCTTTGGGTGTGCAGATATTGATGGCTGCAGTGTCTTTGACGATGAGTGTTCCAGACGATGCAATGGCTTCATTTATAACCGTGATGCAATCATCGATTGTTGTTTTGGGCGAGAGTTTGAACTTCAGGGTGAAGGAGGCCGATGCGTTTGGAGCGAGAGTGCCAAGTGAGAATTTGACGGTGCTGAAGCCGACCTGTCCCGAAGGTGTCGATGAATCAAACACAAGTTCGTTGGGGAAGTTGTCGGTAAGAACGACATTTTCAGCTGCCGTGCTCCCGTTGTTTGCAACCGTGATCTGGAAAACGAAGGTGTCTTTTGGATTGTACTGAAGCGATTTTGCCGTTTTTCGGATTACAAGGTTTGCACCCTTGACCTCTGAAGCGCCCTTGACCTTCACGCACACAGAGTTTGAAGAAAGTGGGTTTCCGCCGTCAAAAGCGTGGGAGAAAGTGGCAGAGTTGCATATTGGCGAAAGCGCAGGAACCGAGAACGGTTTGTCGACAATGACCGAGAAAGTGAAGGTCTGGTGGTGCTCTGTCCACTTGGCAAAATAAACTTCGTTGTTGCCGGGGGTTTTGTCCAGCCAGGCAATGTTCGGGTTGTTTGTGACCGGATCGAAGGCAAGTGACGGGAACCATGATCTTGCTGGGCTTGTGTTGATGATGCCGTTTACTGCAGTGAAGGCGTCGCCTTTTGCATTCACCCATGCAGACCCGCTCCATTTTGAGTAGTAAATCTCGCTGTTTCCTGTTGTGTCGTCTTCCCATGAGATTGCAGGAAGATTGTTGAAATCAAGGCCAAGCGAGAGCAGGTATGATCCTCCTGATGTGTGGCTCATGTTCGGGTTTGTCGAATCGATTGCGGTGCTGTCAGAGTTGACCCAGGCTGAGCCATTCCACCTGGCAAAGTAGATTTCGTAGTTCCCGGGCGTGTCATCTGACCAGGCGATGCAAGGATTTCCGGTAACTCTGTCAGTGAACAAGAACGGAATTTGTGATGACCCGGTGTTGTTGCTGATGTTTCCGTTTGTTGGCGTGAGAGGTGTGCCAGACGCTGTCACCCATTGGGTTCCGTCCCACTTTGCAAAGTATACTTCAAAGTTTGTGCCGAAGTTGTTGTCCCAGGCAACGAAAGGTCTGTCATTTGGATCAAGGGAAATTGTCGGCCAGAACGAGTTCACGACGTTGTTGCCCATGCTTCCGTTTGTGGTGTTGAGAATGGTTCCTGCGGCGTTTGTCCAGTTCGTGCCGTTCCACCTGGCAAAGTAGTTCTGGAATGAACCGGTCGTGTTGTCCTTCCACACGATGCAGGGGTATCCTTTGCTGTCCAGAACAAGCTGGGACGGGAACCATGACAAGCCTGCATTGTTGCTGATGTTGGAATTGACAAGAGTGGCAGGCATTCCGGCTGAATTTGTCCACTGGCTGCCATTCCACTTTACAACGTGTATTTCAAGATTTGTAAATACTATGCCGTTGCTTTGGAATGCAATCCAGGGGTTGCCTGTAAGAGGGTCGAGTGCAAGTGAGGGATCGCCGCCAGCAAGTCCAGCCACATTGCCGTTTGCTGCCGTGAACGGGAGACCGGCTGCATTGACCCACTGGGTGCCATTCCATTTTGCATAGTAAACCATTGTTGTGCCTAAAACATCGTCTGACCAGGCAATACTTGGATGGCCATCCTTGTAGACAGCAAGTGACGGGAAATCGGAAATGCCTGTGTTTTTGCTCATGTTTGGATTTGTTGAATTGACAAGCTGTCCCTGAGCATTCGTCCAGCCTGGCTGGGTCAACTTCCAGCGGAGGATTGTTCCTGCAGCCGAACCGTCCGGTGGTTCGCCAGCAAGCCAGGAGAATCCGTTGTCTGTCGAATATGAGAGGTTGAAAGTCGGCGACGATCCAGTCACGTACTTTGTGCCAAGCGGAACCGTGTCGTAAATGTAGGCGCCGTTAAGCGGGTCGTTGTTTGGGTTGTCAAATGTCCAGTCGAGCTTGTAGCCGAGAGTTGTGCCCGGGGCGATTGTGGTAGCATTATCCGTGTACTTCCCGTCGCCGTTTGAGTCAACGCCCTTTTCGAGGGTGAATGTGCCGGTGTAATTGAACTTTATCGTGTTGCACACTTCGTTGCTCTCGATTGCCGAGTCGTTATCCCACTTGTGCCTGAAGGTTGCGTGGTTGCATATGCCGTATGATGTTGCCGGATTGTCGATTTTGACGGAGAAGGTAAAGGATAAAGCATTCTCAACCATTACAAAATATATCTCATTATTTCCTAGGGTGTCATCATGCCAGACAAGCTCTGGGTTATTATTGCTATCAAGATAAAACCTTGGCGAGCTGGATATTCCAGAATTATTGCTGATATCAATGTTTACTATCGAGTTTAGCAAGTTGTCAACACTGACCCAAGCTGAGCCATTCCATTTCTGGAAGAAAATATCATAATTGCCGAGTGTATTGTCATTCCACATTACATAAGGATTGCTACTGCTATCAAGACATAATGCTGCATAACCGGAAAAACCGACATTATTGCTTATGTTGGCATTTGTTGCATTTAGCGCAACATTATTCTGATCAACCCAATTGCCACCATTCCATTTGGCAAAGTAAATTTCAGAATTTCCAGGCGTGTCGTCCTGCCAGGTTATATAAGGGTTGTCATTGCTGCCCAGGATGCACATCGCATACCAAGAGTTCCCAGTATTATTGCTAATGTTCGCATTAGTCGCAGTAAGCGTAGAACCATTCGCATTAACCCAGGAAGAACCGTTCCATCTTGTAAAAAAGATTTCTCTGTTGCCTGCGGATGTATCATCCCAGACAATTGTTGGGTAGTTATTCGAATCCAGCACAAGATCAGGATAATGTGATACTCCTGGGTTATTGCTTACATTTGGATTTGTGGCTGTCAATATCATATTTGAGGCATTAACCCAATTGCTGCCATCCCACTTTGCATAATAGATATCCTGATTTCCCGGTGTTGTATCCCACCAACAGAGATGAACAAATCCATTTTTATCGATTCTCAGGTCCACATCATTAGAAGTACCAGTGCTATTGCTTACATTTCCATTCGTTGCAGTTAATGGTTGTCCCTGCATATTCGTCCATAACCAACCGTTCCATCTAGCAACAAAAATCTCATAATTAGAGGATAATTCTGACCAGGCTACAACAGGGTTATCGCTTGAATCTAGTGAAAAATCCGGAAAACCTGAATCGAAAGCTGTATTACTAACATTACCGTTGGCTAAGGTAAACGTTGAGCCTCCAGCGTTTACCCACTGTGAGCCATTCCATTTGCAGAAATAAATTTCATAATTTCCAGAGGAATTATCCTGCCAGACAATGTTGGGGTAACCTTTAGAATTTCTCTTTACAATCGGAACCTGTGAGTTACCATTGTCTCTACTCACATTAATATCCAACGGCTGGGTTGCAGCAGACCCAACGTAAGGCGATCCGGCGGCACCGACCCACAGTGAAGACAAATCCCAGCGTAGCCGTGTTCCGGCTGGCGATCCGTTTGGTGGTTCGCCGGCAATCCAGGTGGCTCCACCATCGGTTGAGTAGGAGATGTTTGCTGTCGGCGATGCCGATCCTGAAACGTAGGTGGTTCCATCAGGAATGGTGTCGTAAAGGTAGGGGTTTTCGAGAGCATCCTGGCCCTGATTGAACTTCCAGTTGATCTTGTAACTGAGCGTGTCGCCAGCGCTCACGTTTTTGCCTGAGTCGCTGTAGTCCCCGTCGTTATTGGTGTCGACCGACTTTGTGATTGTGAATGAGCCGTCAAAGGAGTTTGAAAACTTAGTATAGTAAATCTCGAAAACACCTGGTGTTAGATCTGCCCAAACAATATTTGGATTATCTAATGTATCCAAAGTAAACCTTGGTGAATATGACCAATCAGTCGTGTTGCTGATATTAGGATTCAAATTATTAATGGTATAACCATCGATCGTTATCCAATTGTTTCCATTGAATCTTGAATAATAGACTTCAAAATTACCAGAAGTGTTGTCTGACCAGGTAATGTTTGGGAAATCCAAAGTATCTAAAACAAGACTTGGGTGATGAGAACGACCAGCATTATTGCTTATATTTGCGTTTATACCGTTATAAATTTGACTTTGAGCATTAACCCAGTTTATTCCATTAAAACACAAATAATAAATTTCATCAACACCAGGAGTGCTTGTTTCATCTTCCCATGCCAGACATGGATAATTTAATTTATTTTTCGCCACACATGGGTGTTGTGATCTGCCAATATTATTCGAGATGTTACCATTTGTAGAGTTTAATATTGTGTCTTGAATGTTAACCCAATTTACTCCATTCCATTTACATACAAATATTTCCCAGTTTCCTACTGTGTCATCATACCATGTAATTAACGGATAATCTTGACTATCAAGATAAAAATTTGAATCGTAAGAAAATCCGTTGTTATTACTTATATTTGCATTCATTGATGAAAGAATTGTTCCATGAATGTTGACCCAATTTGAGCCATTCCATTTAGAGTAGTATATTTCGTGATTACCTGGAGTTGTGTCTGACCAGGAAATACAGGGATTTCCTAATGAATCCAATACAAGAACAGGAATATTTGAGTCACCAATGTTATTACTTACATTTCTATTTGTATTTGTAACTGGTAACCCCTGCACATTTACCCATTGAAATCCATCCCATCTACTGAAAAAGATTTCCCAGTTTCCAAGCGAGTTGTCTTCCCAGACTAGGCAAGGATAATTGTTTTTATCCAAAACAAGATGATGTTCATAAGATCTCCCTGGAGTGTTGCTAACATTTCCATTTGTAGCATTAAGCAAAGCCCCTTGAGTATTTATCCAAGTAGAACCATTCCACCTTGCAAAAAATATCTCTTCGTTACCAGCAGAATAATCAACCCAAGAGATACAAGGGTAGCCATTTGTGTCGACAACAATATGAGGAATATATGAAGTCCCACTATTGTTGCTCACATTTATATCCATCGGCTGCGACGCAACAGAACCGATATAAGGAGAGCCGGCGGCTCCTACCCAGCCAACTAAGGCATTTGTTCTTTCTGGCGAAGGCATGAAAACTGTACATGTTAAAAAAACGACGATGGCAACAATCTTTGCCACTAATCCGGTAAACCTCATCAAGGCCTCCTAAAAAATAGAACTATTCATATTAATGTTACGACCAAACTATGAAAAATCAATCATTGCAGATGCCAATAAATTGCGATTATTCCAATCCTTTTGCCTGAATTTACAAAAAACCAGGGCATAAAATCAAACAGCCGGACTTAAAAAAAGTCCGGCTGTTAAGGGGTTACGCCCTAAAAACTATTTGCCAGGTATTTCAACAATAAAGGTCACTGTTCGGTCGATGTATGATTGCACCTTGTCTTTTTCAAGCAGGAAGGTCATGGTCATGACAACTTTTATGTGTGAGGAGCCATTTGCCTGTGCCTTGCTCACAACACCTGCCGGTATTCTAAGGTTGTAGCTCCAGGGGGCGACGCCAAGTTGAATCGAAATATCAAGCGGCTGTTTGTCTGACTTTCCCAGGATTGCGTCAAAGTTATCGGCATCGGAGAACTCGAATCCATACTGGTTTGCCTTGATCAAGCCAACGCCTTGTCGCTGGAAGGAGAACAGACCCGGAACCATGAGCCTTCCGTCATTAAGCCAGCTAGCTTCGCTCATCTTGGCGGCAAAGCTTGCGTCAAGCTCCTGGTGAGGTACACAGGTGACATCCCATTTGATAACCTGAACGCCACCGCAAGCCTTGATTGTGACTGTCAGCGTGCATTTCTCTCCGACCTTTGTTTCTTTGCCGGCCTTTGCCTGGATGATGAGGCTGTTGACATCCTGGCCTGGATTGAGGGTGAACGTCTGCTTGAGAATGGTTTTTTCGGAAAGCCCTGAAATCCATTCCTCGACAGACCTTTCAACCTTTACGGCAAAATACTGCTCGGTAAGGCTCTTGTTGGTTACCCTTACATTCATCTCCACCGGCTCGTCAATTGGCATCTCTGAGCTGATGGTGTCCTTGCCGTTGTCATCCCAGGAGATTGCGTAGGCGCACTCTTCCTGTTTTCTGACATTCAGGGACAGCGACAGGGTTTTGTGGGTCTTGCCACAGGTGACATAGACATAAATTTTCGACTGCCCTATTCTTGCTTTCTGGTCGGTGACGCAAGTCAACCTTACAGTCCTTGTTTCGCCAGAACCCATTTGAAGTTCATAGAACTGTGACGATGCCTCAATTTTTTCTCCCTTTGCCTCTGAAGTGATGAGGAAGAGCGAGTCAACGTCCATGTTGTTTTTTACTGTGAAATTCAGGTAGAACTTCTCTGAAGGGTAAGTCGACATCGATTTTGTGAGCGTGCCCTTCTCCCAGTCGAGGTCGAAGATGCACTCTGAAAGGTTATTGCTCAGCATCCAGACGAGGAGCGCCTTTTCGCCGCATGCCTGAACCGTTACGGTGATCTTGATCTTCTCACCATCAGGCATGTCGTTTGCTGCACGACAGAAAACCTGTATTTCTCTTGATTCATCTGGCTTCAGATTGATCGTCATGCCAGGAACATAATCATTGCCAAACCTCAAAAGCCACTGCTGCTGGGAAGTTGAGCCCATCCTGTCATAGCCAAGATCGATGATGAACTTGTTGACTTCGTTGCCTGTGTTTTTGATGGTGAATGACTGGATATTCTGGATGCCTGCCGATGTGTCGCCACCGATTCCAGTACCGCCTTCATTCCACTGTGCCACATAGGCGCACTGTGCAGCTTCAGTCGTTGCTTTGAGCTTGATTGCCTTCTTCTGTTTGCCTGAAACTGCTTCAACGGTGAACTCGCAAACTTCGCCACCACTCAATCCAACATCAGGAGTGACTGCAATCTGTGTCGAAAGATTTGTGCCGTTTGCTGGAACCGTTACAACAGTTGAAAGCGCCTGGTTTGTGAAGCTGACCTTCCATGCCCTGCACGGAGGCTTCAGATATAGGCTGACTTTGATCTCTGATTCGGTCGTGTTCACAACCTTTATCTTGAGGTAGAACTTGTCGCCGGCCATGATCTTTGCGCTGAAGTTGGTTGTGTTGTTCGGCCAGGTGAGATTGAAAGATGACGGCATTGGCGTTATCTCTTCATCATTGCACCATTCGTCGATGACCTTTGAATTGACCATGCACTTAATGCAATACTTGTAGGTTTCGCCAGCATAAGGATCGCCGTCGCTGATAGTGATGTTCGGGTTCGACTTTGCAACCGTGACCGTATCAAGCGGTTCGTCGTTTCGAAACATCTGCACTTCAACCTTGTCGGAATCGTTCCTGAAGGCTGCGTCGGTATTGATTCTGCATGTGATTGTGACAACGCTCAGGTCACCCTTGGTTTCAACGGTCAGCTTTGGATCCTCTATCGCTTTGAGAGTTCCGCTGCAAGGGCAGTCAAACTCTGACTTTGCCTGAATTTCATCCCCGCCAAACTGGGCGACTTTTTTGCCTGACTGGGTGAACCAGCCACTGATGAGGTCAACTGGCGAGAGAATCGAGAGTGAAGCCTTGGCTATCATCCTGAAGATGCCAACCTGATTTCCTGCAGGGCTTGAGAGTAGTGGAACCTTTATCGAGAACCTCGGGGGATTGCCTGGATACTGGGAGGTTGTCATGGCTGAGAGGGTGTATGAACCAAAATTCCTTGATCCGCCAAAAGCCAGCGACATCGTTCTTGGTTTCGGGTCTGACGGTAGTTTGAACGAGATGTAGTTTTTGGTCTTGTCGTTGACTGTTTCGGGGAACCAGCCGGTTTTTCCAAGAAGCCTCACCACTCCCTTCACAGGAATCGAGGCTGTCCTTGGATTGTCAGTTGCTGCAATTGGTCTGAAGTCTGCGACCTCAAAAGCCATTTCCGACTGTTTTTCGGTGACATCAGGGCACGAGGATGACGGGAAGAAACCACATCCCTGGTCAATTGCAAACCCAACCTGTTCGCCCACGGAGCCGAGTCCAAGGGAGAAATCGTAGAGGCTTGAGATGATTGGAAGTGTGATCTTTGCTGACTGTGACACGTTATCTGAGCAGGTATTCTTGAACTCTGCGTAAACATCCGTCCTGCCAAGCTGGCAAGGGTTGCATCCCGGTGAAATGGTTGTCATCTTGCCGGTTGCCGTTGTGTTGAATGGGATTGCGTTTACGACAAAGGAGAGTTTTCCTCCTGAGAGTCTTGCGCTTGAATAGCCAATTTTGTACGAAGCAACCACCTGGCTGAACTCGCCCTTGCCCATGAGCTTAGCGTTGAGCACGGGCTGTTCATAGGCAAAGCCAAGGGTTGACGGGAGGAAGGTTGCATCGATCATGTCGCCGGTTTCGTTGTTGAAAAGAACCGTTGTTGTAAACGATGGGAGCTGGCTGTTGCGAGACTTTATGTTGACCTTGTAGAGCGAAAGGTTGGCGTCAACGCCGTTGAACTGGGTTTTAAGATCTGTGTATTCAAGCTTTCTTCCGTTTGTATCGACCACGTCGAGAAGCGGTGTGGCTGTCGGCTTGTCCGAGGCGTAGTGGAGGATTTTGGCGCCAGTGAGGAAATCGCCTGCAGGATTTGTTGTGGTCACCGATTCAACCGATCCACACTCAACCATCTGCCCGAGCTTTCCTAGTGAAAGTGTTGAGAAAGCACTCATTGCCCTTGAAATTGCCTTGTTCGGCTGGAGAGGAAGAAGGATGTCCACTCTCTTTTCATTTGCGTCCCAGCCTACGGTTCCACCAAGGTTTTCGATGATGAAACGGAAAGGAAGCATGGTTGTGCCGTTTACGATGACTGGAACAACCTTCGGGTTTGTTGAAATCTGCTTGTCTGCGCCGTTCACCTTTGCAGTTCTGTTGCCAATGGTCAACGAGACAGTGTTTGGGGGAAGGTTCACTGTTGCAGTCCTTGTGTCGGCATTCCAGAGGAGGGTTCCACCGGCAGCTTCAATGATTGGTCTGATCGAAACATAGGTTGAACCGTTGATTGATATCGGCGGAGTTTTGACTGTAGATTCTGCACAGTCGGTAACCATCTTAGTCTTGTCGACCCAGAGCTTGATCACTGTCCCGTCCGAGCTTTCACAGGCTGAAGGAACCCAGACAGGAAGAAGGTTTGACTTGAGGGCAAGTGAGCCGTCGCGGCCGATGACCTTAAGGCTGTAGTTGTGTGAGCCCGAGGTCTTGTCAGTGTAGGATGTGTCTGAAGGGTTGAGCGAGGCAATCGGCTTGTCGTCGTTGTTATAGTCACGGTAGAGGAAGATGGATGAGAGGCTGGTTTTTGGCCAGGAAAGCGTCACTGAACCTGGCTCGGTTTTTGCCGTAAGCTCGATGAGCGAGAACGGTTTGTCTGCTGCTGCGACATTTGCCGGCATGATGCCTAAATACGGCATAACCATCATCAGTGTGACGAGAGCAACGAAAAATTTCTTCATGCAATCCTCCAAAAAGCCATTTGAATGTGTTTCAAATTTCAATAATACTACATCATAAAATATAGGGGCAAAGGATAAAAGCCGGTTAAACACTGATTATTTCAATTAAAAAAGCGTTTGTTGGAGATGCTTGATCAGACTCTTCAAAAATTTGAAGGCGATGTCATAAATTTCACGGTCTTTTGAGGCTCGGGGACCTGCAACATTCAAAGTTTTGATATTGTTTCTGGCTATCCAGTTATGGACGATTTTTTGCGGTTTCGATGCTTTCGGGGTGACGAGCAATACCGGTTTACCATGTTTGGCGCAGTAAATTATAGTCAGCAAGGTGCCACCGTTTGGTTTCTGCCTTGTGATGATCAGCGTTCCATCCGAATCAATCACATTCTTTTCAGTTCTCGTCTCGTAGTCCGAAGTTCTTGTCTCGTTGAGGCGGTAGCAATCCTTTATGCAGCCGTCTTCTGCAAGCCTGCCTTTCGGGCACCATCCACCGTGCTCGATCTTCATTTCAATTGCTGCGTCGAGTGCCGCCCTGTCAACACCGGTCTGTCCACCTGAAACAATCTTCATTTTCTTGCACCAAAGCAGGCAAAATCAAGAATCGTTACGGTTCCATCGCCGTCCACATCACACCTTCTTGAAATCTCCCATGGTTTCCCGGTTGCAGCCTTCCCGATATTCGTCAGCACGATGAAAGCATCGGCGAAATCAATCCTTCCGTCAAGGTTGACATCCAGCCCGTCCGGTTCTTTTTCGGTCACCGTCACATAACAGATTGAGCTTTCCCTGCCACCGTCGCCGTCAACTTCAGCTGTTACTTTCAAGTCAGACTTGAACTGCGGGAGCGTGAACCTGAATGAGACCGTTTCGTTCGGGTTGCATCGTTTCATCGATGCAAGCACAAGACCGTTTGCCTTTGTCTCAAATGTCATTCTGGAACCGCCAACATTTTTCACGCCAAAACCGAATTCGTAGTCTCTCCAGCCCTTGTAGATTTTGATGGATTTGGCCATTTCAATTTCAGGCTTTGGCGGTTGTGATGATTTGAACGCCCACAAGCCGCCACCGGTTGTCATGACCATGAATCCGTCATCGGTTGGCACAGGGGGCGCCTGGATGTAGACCGGAAGCTCGATTGGGTCGTAGGGCAGACCGTCTCTTACGTCATAAGCCTGAAGAACCTTTGATTTTGTGTAACATGTAACGAGGGCGACACTGCCCGATACCGGAACATACTGGTTCCATCTGGCAAGCTCTGAATCATGCGACCAAATCTCCTTGCCGTCATAATCAACGCAGACAATTTTGTTTGGCGTGGCGAAGATGATTCTGTCCTCAAGCATGGTCGCATGACGAAACGACCAGAATGGCGATTCAACCTTGGCGCTGTCGTCAATCTCCCAGACCTTCTCCCACCTGTTGTAGCGTCTGTCGAGCTTCCAGGCAAACCATTTTGAATTTGGCCTGTAGCCAACAATCATATCCTTGTTTGAAGCGAAACCGCCTTCGTGTTTGAGGGCTTCTTTTGGCAACGGGACGAGAGGTTCGCCGGCAACATCCAGATGAACCGGACAGATGATGGATTCACCAGCGAGTTTAAGGGGTGGCACCTGAACGCCTGTGTTTTTGGCAATCTTGAGAACCTTTCCAACCTGGGCTTCATGGATATAAACCTTGTCTTCCACATTCACAGCAATCTTTGCTATTCCGGTTTCGCCGTATGCAAGCGGACAAACCATTGAAAGATCGGTGGCAGCCTTGATGGGATAGGTGAAATCCCAAAGGAGTTTCCCCGTATCCAGCGCAAGGCAGTAGAGCTTTTTTGTGCCAGTGAAATAGACCATCTGTCCGGCAATCGTCGGTGAGCCTTCGTAATCAAGCGCGTTTATCATGAAAAGCAGCTGTCGGTCGAGCGCTTCAGAAAAACTCCAGACCAATGTTCCTGTCCGGTCAAAAGCCTTAACATTGACTGAATATTCCTCATTCCTGAGGATATATTTGCAAATCCTGTACGTTTCAAAAGTGACAGGCGTGAAAACCCTCGTGCCAGGCGGGCCAAAGTTTTCCATCCAGCTGTATGAAAAAGACGGCCAAATCCTTACATCGGTTGAGTTTGAGCGAGTGCTTGAACCGGCAAACGTTGTCCAGCCCAAAATCACGGACAGAACAAGGCTCAAAAGCCTCATGGTTTTTCGATTGGTATCACAACGGCGTTTGTCGGGTGTGGGGTGATTCGCTCCCCATCAGAGTCGTAAAGCTCGACGTTTGCGGGATCAAGAATCAGTTCGCCGTCCTTGACCGCCTTGAAGGTGATTGTAAACAGCAGCCCATCGCCCTCTGCGCCTGTTTTGCCGATTCTGACAGGGCCATTGATGCTCAACTCCCCGGCAATCAGCTCTTTCCATGCAAAGAACGTTGTTGCATCGGATTTCATGAAGTCGCCTTCGGTCACGTCAAACACTGACACACGCGAACTTTGGTAGGAAAATCTGAACTTGCAGGCCATCAGATCGAATGCTCCCTTGACCAGTACCTTCACCTCAAAGCTCTCGCCAGACCTAACGCTTTCTGGTGCTTCAAACTGGATTTGTGGTGGCTCAACCATTGTTCCGGTCAGCTCGAATTTGAAAGGAACCTCTGTCTTCCAGGTGGCAAGCGTTGTCGAATTGATGGCTATCTTGTCCTCGAATATGTCGCCCGGGGCTGCAAAGTCATCGGCTTTCACACGCAGGCGGTAGGTGAGTTTTTCACCTGGCGAGATCGACGGCGTAACAAGCTCGGAAACTTCCCCGTCAAGCGTTTCAATGAACACGCCTTCAAAACCTTTGCCTGGAATCCTTGGACAGACAATTTTGTAAGACTGCGGCAATCCCGACTCATTTGAAACCGAGAGGTCAAAGGTCGCTGATTTCTGCTTTGGTAGAACGAGCTTAAGCGCAACATTTTTAGGTGTGGCAAAACGGCCAAACCTGTCCTTTAGGGTTTCAAGATCAGCACTCACCGTCACCTCTTCACCTTTGAGCGCCACAACATCGGTTATGTACTCAGGGAAACCGCTCATGACGATCTTTAGCCTGTGGACGCCTGGCTCAAGCTCAAGGTTTTGCGGTGATGCGCCTATCAGTCTGTCGTCGATGTAAACGTAAGCGCCGGCAGGTTTGCTCTGGATGTGGAATGTTGCGGTTTTTGGAATTATCCTTTGCAGAAAGTAAAACACTTTCAGCGGTGACGGCGGGACCTCGACAATACTCTCGTAATCCTCATACCCTTCAAGCTGAACCTTCACCCAGTATTTGCCTGGCTGGAGATGTCGAAGGGTAAGCGGGGCAATGCCAACCTTTTGATTGTTCAGGTAAACCTCGCCCATTGCAGGCATTCCATCTATCTCAATGGATTCCCTGCCCCAGAGCGGTTTTGGGAAATCCAGAATCAGCGACTGGGTTTTTGAGTAGAATTCCATCTTGCACGCAAAAGCGTCCTTTAACAGACCGGACGGCAGGAAGACCATCCCGTCACGGAGAAGTGGCGGTTTTGAAAGGGTTGCTTCTATATCATCTATGAGGCATGTGGTTGAATCGATGTTCAGTTCTATTTTTGTTTCCTGATATTCAACAATTGCCGTTTTGTCGTCGGCATTCCAGGCAAAATCACAAGGGATGATTTCTTTGAGGAAATCCATCGGCACATAAGATGAGCCGTTTTCTATGAACGCCGGAACCTTGAGTGTGAACCCTCTGGCGCTAATCCATGTTTCATTCCTGCCAAAGCCGATCTTGCCCACCGCCCTGTCAGGGTTGTCCAGCGTCGCAACAATTGCAACAACAGCGTTTCCACCGGTTGAAGTGACTTTTATCTGCGCTTCTTTTGTTTGTCCCGGCTCCAGGCATTTTGGATCAAAGTTCACTTTGACATCGCCCACTTCATTGAAGGCAATGGAGCTCTTGCCATCAAAAGTGAATGGCTGGCAATCTGTACCGTTTTCTACTGTCATCTTGCCTGAGATTGCCGTCTGGCCTGGATTCCTGACGCCGACTGTTGCTGTGGCTTCGGCTGAAACAATGCCAAGATCGATCACTGGCGGTTCAAGAACAAGCCTTGGGGATGGCGGTGATGGCGGAGAAAATATAACAGTGTAATAGAGCTGCCCTTTGCCTCTGACATCGGTTTCTGATCTGCCCACGAGCGCAAACGGAGACTGGGTGATGCAGGAAACAGGCGGTTCATCAGAGTTCCTGTTGTTGAGTTTACCAATTGCAGGGTAACCGGCGTCTGAAGTCTTCACAATCATCTGTGGCTCACCACCGATTATGAAACCTATGCCAAGTCCGGCGCTGCTCTTGAAAAATGCGTAGTTTCCATCATTGCTGGTTGCCATGACCTTGGATGACAGCCTTGCGAGAATGGCTCCCGAGCTGGCATCGATTGACACAGAACCCTTGTGGCCAAGGCCGTTGTCGTTGAGGATGAGATATTTCCCGTTGTCGGTGACAAGATCGAGCGACCAGACTTTGGTTGTGCTGGCCGTCTGTGTGAACTTGCCTGGAACAGTCATTACGAGTCTGAAGTTGTCGCCGTTGTAGTCACAGGAGTAGATGCCGTTTGTGTTTGTTACACCAACCTTTGCCTTGTAAAAAACCTTCATCGTGTCGCGGGACATTCCGATTGGCGAAATGATGGCTCCTGGGCCATCTTTGGAGTATTCAAACTTTGTGCCTGTCCATTTGGGTCTGCCGATGAAGAACGGGTTCTGCCCGTCCGTGTCCATCACAATAAATGTGAGACAAGTTCCTTTTTTGCCCTTGTCCTTGACTGTGCCCCTGGCAACGCCAAAAAATCTCTGACCGTTGGCATTGAGCCTGAACCACAAAAGATCCCAGTAAATGTTTACCCCATCAAAAGAGGTATCAGGGAGCACTGCAGTTTTCATTGTCTTTCCCTCGGCATCGATTGAGACAAGGTAGCGCCTGTTGCCGGAAGTGCCGATAAAACTGACGTAGTTTCCGTACTTTGGCAGCTGCGGCTCAGAGACGTTTCTGATGTTTCCGGGAGCTTGAGCCGGACCCTTGATCGAGTTTGGCCGAAAGATGGTTTTGAGCGATTTTGCGTACATGTTCACAAGATCCATGGTCATCATCGTCAGGTTTGAGTTCTCGTCTTGCATGCAGATGTACTGCATGTTGGCTGTCGAGCATGAAGCCACCTTTTCAATGTTGAACTTGGTGAGGATGTGGGCTTCGGTGGTGGTGGCTGCCTTTGATGATGGAAATGTCAGGAATGAAACGGCAATGCAAAGAGCAATCAGTTTTTTCATCTATGAAATATTAACAGGAATGCAAAAGATTTTCAACAATTCCTGTGGCCGAGAAGAACCTTGATCACCTCTTGTTTGGTAAGCTCGGGATAACCGATCAGCTGACCATTGACTGCCTTCTGGTCGAAAAGGTCGTCGGCAAACTTTGGGGCGAAATCCTCTGGTATTCCCAGCGCTCCAAGGGTTGTCAGACATCCAACAGACTTCAGGAAGCTCTCGGTGTCTGGCAAAATGTTTGTTCTGTAAAGTTCGTATCTTTTCGGAAAATGTCTGGAAAAATATGAAAGCATTGGTACAAGCAGGTACGCAAGGCCAAGTCCGTGGGGAATGTCAAAGTGAGCGCTCATGACATGCTCCATCCAGTGGATGATGAATCCGCCCGGTCTTCCACCGTTTGGCAAACCACAGAGGGCGACGGCTGATGCCCACGAAAGCTGTGATCTGGCGTTTATGTCAAAACCGTCAGCCATGGCCTTGGGTAGGTATTCGATAACGGTCTTGCAGATGCCCTCGGTGATTCTGTCCTGAATAGGGCTGTTTTCTTCCGGGCAGCTCAGGTATGTCTCAAGCACGTGGATCATTATGTCAATGCCGCCGTAAGCGGTGGTGTGCGGTGGCGTGGTGACAGTCAGTTCCGGATCGATGATTGAAACTTTCGGAAAGAATGCTGGTGAATAAGCAGAAAGTTTCTGATGGGTATCCCAGTTTGAAATGACTGCGCCCCAGTTGAACTCCGAACCGGTTGCAGCAATGGTTGGAACCATGATTATCGGCAGCGCCTTGTCGCTTGGAACCAGCTTCAAAACGTGATCCCATGTGGGTCGGCCTGAAAGGATGGCTGTGGATGTTATCTTTGCAGCATCCATTACCGAACCGCCGCCAACAGCAATCACATGGTCACAGGATTTTTCCCTGGCAAGATGTGCTGCTGCATCACAGGAGGTCACTCTTGGGTTAGGCTCTATTCCGAAGAACGGAACAGGATCTGAACCGGCGTCGGTCAACAGCTTCAGGATTTTGTCGGCAAGACCTGTTTTTTGGGCTGAGGACTTGCCAAACATCACGAGCGATCTTGTGCCAAACCTTGAAGAGTTCTGCGGGAGTTTTGACACTTCACCAGGTCCGAAAACTATCTGCACGGGATTATGTAGCTGGAAGTTGATCATGAGTCAATTCTACAAGCCTTTTGACAAACAGTGTTAAAGGTTGCCTGAATTGTTGGTCTGTCTGATGAAAGCGCAAGCTTCGTCAAGCGTTTTGTATATCCTTGGCTTGCTTCCAACAAAACGCGCCAGCATGTTTTCGTATGCCAGAAGCGTGCTTTCACCGTCTGTAACAATGAGCCGGCCTATTGTTCTGCCTTTCAGAATTCTGCGAAGCCTTGAGAAAATCTTGCCGGCTATGAATGAAAACGAAATCTTCTGATGTTTTCCAAACTCTGTGTAGTCTGACACAAGCCACACCTTCTCGCTTCCCAGACTAGCAAACAGCTGTTCAATCCTGTCAAGGATTTGCGTGACTTCTTTAAACATTTCTATCTGCCCGGAAATCTTGACGGTCAGAATCCTGTCTTTTTCGTCAAAGGATGACTCCATTGAAAGCATGTTTATTTCTCCGGTCTTGGCTGTCTGGCTGCCCTCAATTCAATGTTTCAAATTTTAGCTTGAATGTGGCATCCGAACGACTTCTCAAACGACCTGAAAACCTAAAACATCAAATCCACAGATTCCTTCAGCGTTTGGCTAACTTTTTTCAACAGGCTCATATGCCTGTTTTGATTAATAATATTATTTTCGTTTTCAATGTTAATGGCCATTTGTTTACAAATTGTAAAGGCCGGCAAAAGCCGGCCTTTTGGGACTGAGAGGTGTTATTTTATTTTCACTGTATTGGTCACCTTGTTGCCCCACACGGCCTTTCCGCCGTCATACTGATGCCTGAACCACGGCTGGACAACAATCGGACTGCTCTTCATGTCAAAAGGTGAGTCAACCTTGAGGTTGAAACCATATTTACCACCGATGACCTCCCATTTTGCGTAGATCGTCCTGAAGCCATCCTTGATGATGTCGCCCCAGACAAGGTGTGGATCGCCATCGCCATCTACACAGACAACCGGAAGATAGGCGTCGCCTGGCGTCATGCTGACGATGGCGTTGGTTGTCGGGTAAACCTGGCCTGAGGCTGAAGTCCAGTTCATTCCGTTCCATTTGACCATGTAAACATCGGTGTAATCAAAGGTGTTGTCATCCCAGACGATGACTGCGTTGTCATTTTTGTCCAGCGCAAGCATAGGGTATTCAGACAAACCCTTGTTCCTGCTCACGTTTGCATCCTCACCGTCAAACTCCTGACCCTGGGCATTTGCCCATTTCTTGCCGTCCCATTTGACGTAGAAAATCTCCATGTTGCCTGATGTGTCATCGTCCCAGGCGATGTGTGGGTTGCCTTTTGAATCAAGAGCAAGTGACGGATACTCGGAGAAACCAAGGTTGTTGCTGACGTTTGCAAGGGCAGGCGTGTAGTTTTTGCCTTTAGCCGTCACCCACTGGGTTCCATCGTATTTTATGAACAGAATCTCTGTCCCCTGCGTGCTTGTGTCGTCCCAGGCAACAGCAGGGTTTCCTTTTGAATCCAGCGCGAGTGAGGCAAATTCTGAAGTGCCGGCGTTTTTGCTGATGTTTGCCGTCGTTTCGTTGTAAGGCTGCCCTTCTGCCGTCACCCACTCCTTGCCATTCCACCTGACAAGCAGAACCTCAAGGTTGCCGTTTGTATCATCATCCCAGGTTATCACAGGATTGTTGCTCTCATCCAGCGCAAGTGAGGGGTATTCAGAGAAGCCCTTGCTCCTGCTTACGTTTGCCATGTTATCCGGGTATGGCTGGCCAGCGACATTCACCCACTTTGAGCCATCCCATCTGATGTAGTAAATATCGAAATTTCCACTGTAATCGTCAGCCCATGCAATTGCCGGATTACCGAACGAATCGAGGGCGATGCAGGAATATTTGGATTCTCCTATATTTCGACTGACATTTCCTGTTTGCTGGGTGAACGGCTTGCCATCGATTGAAACCCATTCATTGCCGTTCCAGCTTGCATAGAAAACCTCTCGGCTCGGTATTTCATTTGCATTAACCGCCAGCATGTCATCCCATACAATATGGATTCTGCCCTTGGCATCAACTGCCGTTGAATATCTGGTGGTCATCTTCTGGCTCTTTGACTGCCAGATGAGCGAGTCTTTTCGCATGGGAAGGGACGGAACAAACTCTGTTTCGTTCGCCCCATGCCAGCCAGTCACCGCCCACTTGAAAATGGCTCCCGATGTTCCGCCAACCTTTGGTTCTCCAACAACCCAGGTTTTACCGACATCTATGCTGTGCCACAGGCCAGTCTTTGGGTAAACGCCCCCGTTGTACTTTGTTCCTTTTGGCACCTGTGCATAAAGATATGTTGCCACGAGCGGGTCTGAGCCTTTGTCAAAGGAAAGCGTGAAATTGTAGGCCAGTTCGTCGCCAGGCTTTACGTCCTTGCCGTCACCGACATCGTTTGTGGCATTCACCTGGGGATTGAGGTCGTAAACCGGGTTGAATCTTGCATAGAGCAGGTCGACGTTTGGAGTCGGGGCATCGTCGCTTGCGTTCGGATCGTCCTGTTCCCTCATGTTCCATGTTATCTGCGGGCGACCATTCGGGTCAAGATCCATTGAGGCGAGGTAATTGTTCATGATGGTTCCATCGTTTATGTTGGCCGGGTCTTGTGGGTAGATCATGCCGAAAACGTTTACAAACCTCTTTCCGTTCCACCTTATGTAACAAATCTGATGGGTTCCAAAGGTTTTGTCGTCCCAGATGACGTGCGGGTTTCCTGAAGGATCAACCAGGACTGTGGCAAATTCAGAGAATCCAACATTCTGGCTTATGTTTGCAGTGTTTGCAGGATAAGGCTGGCCATAAACGTTCACCCATTCCTTACCGCTCCACTTTATCAGGAAAATCTCGCTGTTGCCGGTTGTGTCGTCGTCCCAGGCAAGGAACGGGTTGCCGGTTGGGTCAAGGGAGATGCTGGGATAGCTTGAAACCCCTTCATCAAGGCTTACGTTTGCCTCCCTGCCAAGGAACAGCCTGCCATCAAGCGTTGACCACGCCTTGCCATTCCATTTCACGCAGAATATCTCGCGCTCGCCAAGCGTTCTGTCCTGCCAAGCGATGTAGGGGGTATTGTTCTTGTCCACAGCAACAACAGGCATCGATGAATCACCTTCGTTGAGCGTGACATTGGCTTTCTTTGTCGGATATGGTTCGCCACTCGCATTGAGCCACTGCTTGCCTGACCAGTGAATGTAAAAGATGTCGGCTGAACCATTGCTTCCGTCCTGCCAGGTGATGTGCGGAAAATCCTTTGAGTCAAGATACAGGCAGCACATCATTGAGAGCGTTGAGCCAGTGGTGACCTTTGCTGGAGCCGTCGGGTAAGTCAAGCCGAAAATGTTGACCCAGTTTGTTCCATCCCAGCGAAGGTAGTAAACCTCGTTGATGCCGGATGTGTCGTCATCCCAGGCGATGTGGGGGTTGCCGTTTGAATCAAGCTCAAGGCTTGGGCTGGCTGAGTACCCTTCGTTGTTGGAGATGTTTGCTGAAAACTTTGGCCAGGACTCGCCCTTGGCGTTGACCCATTCGGTTCCACTCCAGCGAACGTAGTAGATGTCGTGGTTTCCGCCGGTTGCGTCCTCCCAGGCGATGTGGGCGTTGCCGTTTTTGTCGACCTTGATCGATCTTGGGCTGCCGTAGGAAACACCTTTGTTGTTTGAGATGTTTATCGACTGCGGCTGATCCGGGTACATTGAGTAGTAGGGTTTGCCGTCTGCTCCGACCCAGCCGATATAGGCTTTGGCGGGCAAAGCAGCAAGCGGAAGGCACACGAGCGCAAGGATTATCAGCGAAATCTTCAATTTCATGCATCACCTCGAGGTTGTCTGGTCTCTTATACGCAAGGTTGGTAAATTTTGTCAAAGCAACGGCAACGGTGAAGCAATTATAGGCAGATGACAACTTCGAGGCAAACGGAGCCAGGCAGGCAAATGGTTATCTTGGATTGCACCTCTTGCACGGCACGAAACCCCTTGCAAGCGCTTCTTCAATTGATTTCAGTATCACGACATTGCCGGGTGCAATCTTTTCCACCGAGTCGCAGTCTTTGTAGTGGAATTTCTTCGTTTTCGAATTGCCGACAAACTCAACTTCCTGCTTTAGGTTCTTCTCGTAAGTCTTGAATCCGTCTGTGTTTTTGTTTGTGGTCTGGGCTGGTTTTTCCTGCGTTGTCTTCGGGGCAGCGCTCACCGGTTTGGTTGCAGTTTCGGTGGGTTTCTGGCTGTCACCCTTTGGGGTTGCCGTCTTGGCCTTTGCTGAATCATCGCTTTTGGCCACCTGAACCGGCAAGGCGCTTTCCGTCTGGAGCTTCACCATCTTGTCGATGTCGGCCTGCAAAGGCTTTTTGGTCAGATAGTCCTGGGACGCCACGGACTGGGATTTTGAAACTGGCGCTGAACCGCTTGACCCCGAGCCACACGAGGCAAAGACAACAATTGCAAAGAGACAGACCAGAATTTTTTTCATGCCGTGATTTTACTGTATTTCGATCGATTCCACAATGTTTGTGTCAAATTTTTGCCTGAATTCAAATGTCATTTCGCTGATTCCAGTGCGTTCTCATATACATAACCAACTCCGCAATCTCCATCCATGTCTTCAACCATGTACCATATCGGCTTGAAAGAATCGGGTAGTGCATTTTCCGCCCGCAAAAAGGCAGTACCATTGTTAATTATCTTGAATTTCCTGTTTTCTTCTGTAACATAGCATTGCACATCTGCAAGATATTCTTTGTAATCTACATATTTAGGCAATCCATCATACACGACTCCATAGTATTCCCCTCCATCGTAAGGCCACGAAAATTTGACTATATCCCCTTTTTTGTATTTGGCATTCGCTGGAGCGGAACTTGTTGGTTTAGCTGCAGAATCGGTCTTGGCATTCGTAGTGTCCTTGACTTCATTTGTAGAGTTCTTTACCTCACTTGAAGAATCCTCGATCTGACTCGTTGAATGGGAGTTTATGACAATATTTGAAGGTTGCGAGTTTGTAGTGGTTTTACTTTTAAACGACTGTGGATTAGAAAGATAGCCGATACAAGCAAGCATAAGGCATATCGCTACACCAATAATCCAGCCCTTCGATTTTTTGCTCAGGCTGCTCCACCAATTTACAACAGACGATTTATTATTGCTTGTTTCCATGCTGCCTCCAAATCATTTTGCAAACATGATAACAAGAGAGAGAGTAAATACGGAAACGCACCATTTTTTTAATAATTGTTTACAATATATTAATAATATTGTCAGCAAACTTTGACTTGTTGTTTGGTTATGGTCGATCACAAAACAAAAAACGACATTTGTCTAGTGAAATCGTGAAAATTATGATTTTGAAGTTGTGCTTTCATTAACTGCATCTTTCCCGAAAATTGTGAAAAAGACTGTTCCGGCGATTCCAAAACAGAAAGCGGTGATGAGGTTGAGTTGGGGGCTTACAAGCCAGAGGAACCCACCGCCAAAGGCAGCCAGTGAAACAATAATGTCGCGGATGAGGTAGTACAGGCCAAACATCGCAGCCTTCTTGCCTTCAGGAGCCAGATCCATGATCATGGCTTTTCTCGATGGCTCGCCAAACTCCTTGAAACCCCTCAGCAGGAATGCCAGACAGAGTATGAAAAACGACTTTGAAAACATCAGAAGAAGCGGGAAGAACGAGAAAAATATGAAAGTCGCGATGACAAACGGCTTCTTGCCAAGCCTGTCGGCAAAGTAGGCAACAGGAATATAGATGACTATTGCAGTTGCCATCTCGATTACACGAAGCGCCGAGAACTGGAGTTCGTTGACAAAGCCCGGCGTTGTTTTTGTTCCAATCGCCCAGATGACCACAAAGGCGTAAGGGATTTGCTCGCAGAAACGGATGAGGATGTCGGAAAGGAGAAGATTCTTCAGGTTTGGCGACATTTCACGGAACAAGCTGAAAGCCTGCCTGACCATGTCCACAAAACCCAGCTTGCCGTTTCTGGATTTGTCAGAATCCTTGTCCTCAACGATCAGAACCTGCTGGAGGACGGTTGCGATGATGGCAAAACCTGTTGAAATCAGGAAAGCTATCCTTATGCCTGTCACAACCCCGAACCTGCTTATGAAAATTGCGCCAACAACAGGCCCGAGAGCCATCGGGATGCGCCTGATGAGCGAGTGCATTGAAACACCCATCGTGCGCTTGTTTTTTGGCAAAACCTTTGAAACAAGCTCCATGGTTGCCGGCAGCGATATGGCAGTCCAGGAGAGGAAAAGGGCTGCAGCAAACAGAACAACGATCCAGCTTGGAAAGGCGACCACCAAAAGGAAACCGGCCATCGCGATCAGGTTGAAAATCAGCAGTGAACGCTTGGCTCCAATCCCACTTGTGACGTAGCCCCCGAAATAGGAATAGATTGCGCCAAGGAAATTGTCCATTGCGTTGAGTGCGCCCACTGAAATGAATCCTGCACCAAGAACCACAAGATATTCAGGCAGAAACTGCTCCGCCATGTGCTCACCCATCCCAAGGAGGATGACCATCGACAGCAGGCCTGCAATGCTCCTGTTCAGTCCGAGGAAATCAACCGCTTTTTTGAGTTTGTCTTTCATGGCTCAATCTTTGGCTCTTTTTTCTTGTTGTTTTATTTCGTGAAATATTCCAGCATCCATGTGATTCCGAAGCGATCCTTGACGATTCCATAGTAGGCGCCCCAAAACATGTTGTCGAGTTTCATAAGCACTGTCCCGCCTTCGCTGAATCTGGCAAAAATCCTGTCCGTCTCTTCCTTTGTTTCGGTCATGGCGCAAAGCGAGAAGTTGTCGCCAAAAACAGCCTGGGGATGTGAGGATGGAACGTCTGAACCGAGCATGAGCTGGCCATTAGGGAGCTTCAGCCCAACGTGCAGAATTTTGTTCTTGTCTGCATCGGCAACCTGTCCGCCCGGAAGATCGCCAAACCTTTGGAAATTGATGTACTCACCGCCGAAAACGTCCTTGTAGAAATTGAAGGCCTCTTCAGTTGTGCCGTTGAAGTTCAGGTATGTCGCCAGTGTCCTCATGTTCCACCATCCTTTTAAATGAGATTATAAAACCATCTTCTGGAAATTAAAATGACCGGAACGCAAGTTCCGGTCATAGGCTGGGGAGGAGTCAAAAATATTCAATCTCTGAAGTACATTGTCCAGTCAACCGGCTTCATGTTGTTGCAGCTGTCTGTGATGTTAAGCCTGTAAAGGTGGGACTTTTCGCTGGTATTGGTCGGGGTATAGGTTGTGATCTCTATGGTCTTGCTCTTTCCGGCGCCAAGGGTGAAGTGGCTGTCTGAGATTTTCAGGCATGTCGACTCCACGCCCAGTCTAAACTCGATGTCTCCTTTGGAATTCTTGTTATTGATGGTTATCTTGAAGGTGTTGACGGTGTTCCTCTTGACCGTCTGGCTGTTGGGATACTTTGACCAATCATAGTCCCAGTTGCAGTTTTCGCGGTAGATGATGTAGAACTTGAGGGTCTTTGAGTCGCCCCTGCTTGAGGTGACGGTCAGCGAGAAGTAGGCTTTGTCTGCACTTCCACGCTTTGGCATCGTGATTTTGATTTTGGCGACAAAACCGCCACCAATCTTTACATCCTGCGACTTTGGGTAGATTTCCAGACCGCTTGAGGAAGACGAGATTTTGATGGTGATTTTTTCTGACGCCTTGTTTTCAATTGACAGGTCGTAGGTCTTTGACTTACCCTCATCGATCTTGTCTCCGTCAGGGTTTGCTTGCCACTTGACCGAGAAAGATTCAGCCGCACTGAGCTTTTCAGGTTGGAAGCCGAAGAAGCTCAGGGCTATTGCGAGACTAACCAGCGCTAAGAACGTCTTGCCTTTCATTTTGGCCTCCTTGAGTTATTTGCATATTTTTACGAGAGCCGAAAATGAAAAGTTATGTTCGTTTATTATCTCACAAACCGATTTGTGTTTCAGGCATCTCGGGCGGTGGATTGGCCGACAGCACAACCTCAAAATCAAGGTCAAGAAAATTGCGCACTACATAAGTCTCTGAAACGGTGAAGATGTAGAGTGTTCCATCGTTGTTGTCGTACGTTGCATCCAAAATGCGTGTGCTGGTTTTGCATATTCCGACTTTTGAAAGACTGCCTTCCGTCATGTCGAAAGCGAAGGCCTGGTTTTCCTGTTCAGTTTTGAAAATGCCGGTAAACGACGATTTGTCCTGAAAATGATTGAGGAATAGCACCGGAATCATTGGTCTGTCCATAATCTTCAAAGGTTGTGTATCGGGTTTCACCAACCAGAGTGCATCACTGGTTGTAAAGAAGATGTTGCCGGTGTTTGTTTGCACACCATCGAGGGCAACCTTTGAGCTTGTGTCGAGAAACACAATGTTTGAACCGTCGTACAAAAGAGGCTTTGCCGGCATTCCGGCCGTTTCTCTGGTGTGTTTGAAAAAGGCTTTATCGATATTGCCCTGTGATTCAAGTTCATACTGCACTTCAAGCGTTCCGTCATTTCCAAATAGCCACCTTGTTACAACAGACCCGTCGAAGGTGTAGAAAGTGTCGTCGTCAGACATGCAGCCATCGGCAATAACCCTCGTGTCAAATCCGAATGACTGGGAGCTTCTGCCATTGAAGCTGACAAACTCCATATCAAGTCCCTCTTTGCCAATGAGCGCTGCAGTGTCGAATAAGCCCTTGTCATCACAGAAAACATGGGCAATCCTTGCCATCTCGGTTGGCAGGGAAAGCTGCCTTTCGAGTTTCAGACCCTTGAATTCAGGGGTTTTCAAAACACTGTATTTTTCGTAGAGATATTCGTGTGGACTGGACTGGCAGATCAAAATGACTGTGCAGGCAAGCTCCGAGTAGGTGTCATGGTTTAAAATGACGGCGTAATCAACGACTCTTCCCTTTAGCTCTTTACTGCAATAGGTCTCATTCCGATCAAACGACATTGCCACAAGACTTTTTTCAAAGACAGCAACCTGGGACTCACCGTCCTGATAGATTTCACCGAGAGTCTTTGCGTGAACCGTATTCATTCTCAGTTCAATGAGCGCTTCGTTGGGATCGGCATCTTGGAAAATGGTTTCTTCCTGACTGTCAAACCTGACCAACTTTAAGTCGCCGTCAGCCATTTGGTCAGATCTGCGTTTCTTCCCCAGACTCCTGAACAGCTGGATTAAAAAGATCGCAGCTATAACGATTATAAGCATTACAATCTCGGTGCCCATGATCCATCTCCGTTTCCGGTACGATTATAGCACAGACAGCCAGTCTTCAAAGATCACACCTTCTGGTGGCGAACTTATCATGGTTTTGTTGACAACAGACGCACTCCGATTATGCTTTGAAAACCAGGTGCCGAGGTAGCTCAGTTGGTAGAGCAGTGGATTGAAAATCCGCGTGTCGGGGGTTCAAGTCCCTTCTTCGGCACCATTTCCATCCACCTCGACTTCGCCGAGGATTCAACCCATCAGCATTTCGTACCACTCTTTTTTTCTAATGGAGAAAAATATTGATTTACCCTTCTTTGTTTTATCCCCCTTATTAAGGGGGATATAGGGGGATTATTATGTTGATGCCCACTTAGATTCAAAG
>CAYYJO010000013.1:0-35707 GCA_964472265.1 uncultured Caldisericales bacterium
TTGACGGTGATGTTGCAACAATCGGTATGGACGAATTCGGCACAAAACTCGCCGGTGAAATCAGCTTCATAGAGCTTCCAATGGAAGATGACGAAGTGGATGCAGGCGGACAGTGCGGTTCACTCGAAACCGGCAAATGGCTCGGAAAAATCTACAGCCCGGTGGGCGGAACAGTCACCGAGGTCAACGAAGCGGCCGTTGACGATCCTGTCATCATCAACAAGGATCCGTATGCAAACTGGATGTTTAAAGTGAAAATGAGCAACAAGGGAGACCTTGGCGCACTCAAGACAGGCGCAGACATCGCCCCATGGCTTGAAAGCGAAGTCGCCACCCGTGGAAAGAAGTGATTCTTTAAAAAGGAGAGCCGGGAAACTGGCTCTCCTTTTTTTGTTGGTTGCCTCCCTTGTCGCCCCGGCAAAAACTTATGCAGCCGGAGCACCGGTCATAAAGGAATTCAACTCATACTGTATTGTCCAGTCAGACGGTTCCCTCTACGTCAAAATGGACCTGGTCTTCCTTGAAACCGAAAGCCGTTCGCAGATCAGAAAAATGGGGCCCTTCGACTCAGGCCATTCCCTTGTCACACACAGCCTGACTGACGGCACAAATCTGATCAAGACTACTTTTAACGAAACGGATTCTAACTTTTACCAGATTTCCTTTGGTGAGTCCACCGATCCTGGCAAAACCTACACCCTCCACTTTGAATACACGGTCGCCCACGACATCACAGGCCGATCAAAACAGGGGTTCAGAGACGTCGGATGGTCACCGTTCCAATGGGAACTGCCAATCGGAAAAATCGTTGTCCAGATGGTTCTTCCAGTCGAGATACCCAAAAACATCAACAAAGCTGAGGATGTGACCCAGAAAATTGTTGATGACACAGGCGTTCTCGCCGATCAGAACATCAAATCCGAATTCAGCAGATTCCTTTATTTTGTCACGCCAGATGACCGCACAGGCAAGAAGTATCTCTCGGTTTGGGCTCAGCAAAACGACGCCCCAGCCAACTTCCATCCACAGGTCAACATGTTTGTGCCGGACAAATATTTCACCAGCCAGGAAAACCCGCCCGAAAAAGACACTGGATTCACATTCACTGTCGACGAAATTTCACCGAACAACTACAAGCTGGTTTTCCGTAACTTCGACCCAAAACTTTTTGACAAGTACACCCTCTATTTCCAGCGCAAAAATGCTGGCGATCCAAACGCCATCTTCGACCCCTACACTGTAACTCCTGAAAACACCTCAACATTGGTAAAAGAGACAGGCGTTTACGTCACCGATGAGGTTCAGGGAAAAGCCGGCGATAAAATCCTCTATCAGGCGTATTTTGCTGATGGAAAAGGCAAAAAAATCCTCTCAGCTCCAGATGTAACCGTCACAATCGGCGGAGCGATGGAGAAGATTAGAGATCTGAACGTTCACATCAAATTCGACAAAAACGGCTCTGGAACAGTTACGGTCACCAAGAAATCATTCTTCGAAGGCCAAAAGCCAATCTGGGACGACAAAACCACTATCTATACAACCGATGTACAGTGGATTGATTCAGCCTCATTCAAAGAGGGTGATCAGGAGTTCATAAAGTCCAAGTCACAAACTGTTGGCACCTATTACCCTGTCTCAGGCAGCTATGGCAACGAATATCTCTGGTTCTGGGGAGCATCTCCAAACACCGAAAAAACCTTCACTTTCTCATACAACGTCAAGGGAGCTTTCTTTGACGAGAATGGAAACCAGACAGTTCCAGTTTCAAAATTCATAACCGACTCACCAAGAAACGCACTAAAGGCAACCATTGAGATCGAAGGCTTTGAAGGCATGGCAGAACCAACCATGTCATCGGGCAACGGCAAATTCATCAAAGACGGTGAAAAGTATATCTGGGTCGGCAAAGATGTGATGACAGACCAGCTCGACGTTTCCTTTTCGTCAAACACTTTCAAAAAAGCCTTCCTGTTCCAGCGTTTCTGGCGCGACAACCAGGGAACGATTCTCTGGATCGGCATCATCATTCTCATCATTCTCCTCCTGTACTGGTGGATCGTTTCAGGCATCAGAAGAGCCAGAAGAAACCGCATCAAGAGACTCACAACCTACACAACGCCTGAGATTGAACTGGAATCGTTTGCAACCGAAGGCAAGGTTCCAGACCTGAACGCCATCGAGGCTGCAATGTACCTCGGTAAGCACGACCGGGTCATCTCGGCAATCGTCCTTCAACTCGAAGCAAAAGGCGCCCTGACAATCGTTGGCCAGTCACCGCTCCAACTTGAGAAGACCAATCCTGCAAAAGCCACCGAACCTTATGAAAAAATGCTCATAGAATCGATTTCCCCCGAAGGCACAATCTCAAGGGAAGCCGTACCAAAAATCATCGATTCCGTTTCTGACTCCTTAAGCAAAAAGGTTTGGGATGCAGACCCAAAGGCAACCAGAGACAAATACACAAAAGACATCGATGGATACTGGGATTCCTACAGACGTGGCGTTGCTCCTGTCGACCGAATCTATTTCCACAACCATCTCCCGTGGCTGATCATCCACGACCATTACTACGACAACTTCAGATCGATGCCGGCACAGTACAACTCTCCAATGAAGGACTTTGCAGACAAAGTCGGATCGTCAATCCAGGACTTCGCTTCAAACGTAGTTTCAGGAGTTGAATCGGGCGTAAAGAAAGCAGGAGAGGCTGTTGAGCAGTTCCTCGGCATCGGAGTTCCAAACATCGAGAACAAGAACTACGACGCCTGCCACACCGGATGCCATTCAGCCTGCCACTCGGCATGTGTTCACTCTGCCTGCCACTCAGCCTGCGTTCACGATGCCTGCCACTCTGCTTGTCACTCAGCCTGCGTTTGTCACTCTGCCTGTCACTCCGCCTGCCACTCAGCCTGCGTTTCAGGGTTCTAGAAAATGGACAAGAAGAGCTACATCGAGGATGTGGTCAAAAGCACGAGAGACTACATCTTCGTCAGGAGCGTCGACAACCTTCTGATCATCAAACCAAACAGGGTCATGAATCTCAATGACACTGCAACTGATTTGCTTTCAATGCTTTACGGTGCAGTTGAGGCTGAGGTTCATGGGTCGATTGCCAAGGTAGCTGAAAAATACAGCGTTCCATTCGAGCAGGTGGAGGAAGATGCCTGTAAGCTGCTTAAAACCATCGTTGAGCTGCTGAAATCGCCTTACATGGTGGTTCCAACCGTGAAGCAGACGAGTTTTGGCTCACACAGGCGCGATCTTCCGGTGCTCAGCGAAATCGCCCTCACCTACGGCTGCAACAACAATTGCGTGTTCTGCTACGCCTCCTCGCCTGAACGAGTTGACGAAAAACCACAGATGACAACTGAGCAAGTCATGAAAGTGCTTGACGTGATCTGGAATAAAGCTCAGGTTCCGACCGTCTCTTTCACAGGTGGTGAACCAACCATGAGAAAGGACCTCGTGGAGCTGGTTTCCTACGCCGTCAAAATCGGGCTTCGTGTCAACCTCATCACAAACGGAATCATCTGTGGAACGACAGACCTTGCCCAAAGACTCAAAGATGCTGGACTTTCCTCGGCTCAAGTTTCGCTTGAGTCGGCTGTTCCTGAAATCCACGACAAAATCGTCGGGCACAAGGGGGCTTTTGCCAAAACCGTCGAAGGCTTCAGACGTTTGAAGGCTCTTGGAATCCACACCCACACAAACACAACCATCTGCAAGGACAACATCGACACAGTCCACACGCTCCCGAAATTCGCAAAGGAAGACCTTGGACTTGAGTACCAGTCAATGAACATGGTTATCAGAACCGGCCACGCCTGCGACCATCCAGACGAAATCGGATATACAGACGTTTCAAAGGTGTTGCCGATAATCCACTCCGAGGCAAAAAAGCATGGAATAAGGCTGGTCTGGTACTCGCCAATGCCATACTGTATCATCAACACCGTGGCAGAGGGGATCGGTTCGACAACCTGTGCAGCAGCCGACGGGCTTCTGTCGGTTGCCCCCGATGGCTCCGTGCTTCCATGCTCATCATTTTCAAACGGTTTTGGGAACCTGCTCACCCAGGAGTTCGAAGATGTCTGGTTTTCAAGGCCAGCTCTCTACTTCAGGCGAAAAGAGTTCCTTCCACCAAAGTGCAAAACTTGTGAACAGGCCAAAATCTGCCTGGGTGCATGCCCACTTTATTGGGACAACATGGGTGATTTCACTGAAATCCCCGGAACAGATTCAAAAATTGGCGATTACATGTGGAAAATGAGACGGAATCTGGTTGGAAAGTGCAAGCCGGTTTCCGGAGTAGCGAAATGATAGCCTTTTTTAATGAAAGAAGGTTGATATGAGAACAGATATTAACGGTTTTTTGAAGCTCGTGGTCGGGTGGTCAGACAGCGTTGTTTCGCTCTACAAGGAGATAAACGAGGTTCAGACTGCATTCAATCACAGACTTGTCGATCTGGACACACAGCTGAAAAAAGAGCTTGAGCTGGCGACGAAAACAATGAAATCCACGTATGATTCGATCTCGCCATCTGCAAAAAAATGTTTTGATGACGAGGTATCAAAATCAAAGGTTGATCTGGACAAGCTCATCGCCGAACTCAAGGCGGCAATCAAGAAGGCTCAGGACAAGGCTGGAACGCTTGAAAAGAAAAACGTGGTTGCCCATGACGACCTTCAAAAGCAAAACCCTGAACTCAACGACAAGGAAGAGGCTTTAAAAGTCGACATTCAAAATCTCGCAGACGAATGCAGGATTTTGGAGCGTCAGCTGGCCAAATACGACGGAATCAGGGGCTGGTTCGCCGGTTCTTCGGTTGCATCATTGCGCAAGACTTTCAACGACAAGATGAAGAAGCTCGAAAGCCTCAACTCCCAGATCAATTTTGTCAGAAAAACCTGGTCAGACAGACTGACAGAGGAATCAAAAACTGAATCCACCGAAAGAACCGAGTGGATGACCCTCCAGAAGGATATAGCCACGAGCTCGATGGAACTTGCAAACATCGAAAAGAACTACGAAGCCCTCTCGTTCCAGAACGCCATCACTGCCCTCTCAAGAAACGAAATCCCAAACGGCTTCAGCCCGGAATGTGAGAAGTCGCTGAAGACCATCAAAGCCCTTCGGACTGCAAAAGATGAGCTTGTCGATGGTCTGGTTCAGGTCTCAGGCATGCTCGCCACCCTCAAGGGAATAAACGATGGTTTTGCCGCATTCGCAAAATCAATTGCAAACCTCAAGAGCCAGCAGGACACCTATTCCAGCCTGCCAAAGCTTCAGCTTGAAATCCCCGATTCCGCAATCACCTACAACCAGGGTTTCACGGAGGTTGTGCCTGCCATCAAGGACGAGAAAAAAATGGCAGAGGATCCCAAGGCTTTTGCAGCCAATACAAAAAAACTCGTTGAGAATAACCTCGCAGATAAAAACATCGAGGTCATGTTCACTGGCCTTGGAAACTCCATCGAAGCTGCAACAAAAAACTGGAAAGGCTAGGTCTGGAAAATGAAGAAAATCATTGCAATCATAATGTTCATTGTTGGCGGTATTGCTTCTGCATTTTTCCTGCTCTTCTTGATGGCCGGCTCAAGCTATCTTGGGCCTGTTGGCCTTCCATTCCTCCTTGTGGGAATCGTTTGCCTCATCCTGGGATTCAACATGAACCGCAACGCTGACGAAAATGCACCAATAACCATTGACAATTCTGTCGTAAAACTCGCCTCTCAGAAAAATGGAGTCATGACGCCTGACCTGATCGTTGCTGAACTCGGTTACACAAGAGCGCAGGCTCTGACATCGCTTGACAGGCTTCAGGGCAGGGGTTCATGCAGGATCGAACTGAGAGAATCAGGACAAGTATGGGTTTTCGATCAGGTGAAGAGCAAAAAAATGGTCAGAAAATGCAATTTTTGTGGCAGGAAATATCCTGTTTCTGATCCGGTTACAAAATGCCCAAATTGTGGCGGGGACGTAATCCTTCAGCCCGAAGACTGATCAATCCTGACTTATTTTAGCAACCACAACTGTAATATTGTCACTCCCGCCCCTTGAGAGCGTCATCTGTAGCAGTTTTTGGCACGCATTCTTTGGATCGTTCTCTCGAAGGATGACGCTTAGAATTTCCTTATCTTCAACATGTTCCGTCAAACCGTCCGAGCACATTACCAGCCACTGGCAATCAGCCGTGACGCGCCTGAACACGTCAGGATTTGCTTGATCATCGATTCCAAGCGCCTTCACAAGATGATGTCTGTATGGGTGTGATTTCAGTTGGCTTTCCTTGATGTGTCCGCGGTCAAGCAACTCCTGGGTCATGGAGTGGTCTTTCGTTATCCTGAAAATATTGCCGTTTTTTATCGCGTATGCCCGTGAATCCCCGATTGAGCAGACAAAAATCCAGGAGTCGTAAACAAGCGTCACAACAGCAGTTGTTCCCATCCCTTTGAGGGTTTCGTATTTGTCTGACAGCTTTCGAAGTTCCGTGTTTGCAGCCTGAAATGATTCAATCAAAATCTTTGAAGCGTTATCGACATTTGGGGACTGGTTTGAAATTATATTGCCAATAACCTGAAGTATCCTAACGGACGCGAACTGTCCACCTTTTCTTCCACCAACGCCATCAGAAACGGCGAGCAAATACGGCAAACCTTCATAATCTGGAGGAATGATGGAAAAATGATCTTCATTGGCACTCTTGACGCATCCGACATCAGAAAGACCCCACGCCTTGACAGTGATCATTTGTAAGAATGATACAACAAACGCTATTGAAAAAGCAAGTTTGATTATTGCAAATTTTACCTCCTGAATGTAAACTTCTGTAACATGGCGGCAAGGACTCTCGGAGAAAGATTCAGCGTTACAGACAGCTTCTACGAAAGCAACAGTATTTTTGAAGCTAAAGACAATGAAACCGGGAACAAAGTCCTGGTCAAAATCGTTCCGCTCCTTCCAAAGGAAATGAAGCGATGGACGAAGTACGAAAACGAACTGCGCGTCATAGGCCAGCTAAACCATCCAGGCATAATCAAGATAATGGAGTGGGGCGATTGCGATGGCGGAAAATACATAGCCTTCGAGCATATTGATGGCGTTAGGCTTTCAGAAGCCAGACTTTCGGTCACTTCAAGCATCAGGGTTCTGCTGAGGGTTGCCGAGGCTGTCAAATCAATGCACAGCGTCGAGCTGATCCACCGCGACCTCCGCCCTGAAAACATCGTTTTGTATGACCAGACGAACCTTCTGATAAAACTGATCGACTTCGGTTCATCGGCGTCAGAGGAAACGAGACTGAGGCAGATAAAACCCAATGAAATCATAAAAACCCTCGCCTGGATTTCACCTGAGGCGTTGAGAAATGAACCGATAACGCTGTCTTCAAACCTTTACCAACTCGGACTCATCGGCTACCTGCTTCTGACCGGCAACATTCCATACAAGGAAGACACGCCGTCCAGCCTGATCTGGCAGATACAGCACATGAATCCGTTGCCCGTCTCGGCGATCAATCCTAGAGTGCCTGTCGCTCTGGAAAACATGCTCAAAAGACTCCTGCGCAAAGACCCTGAGTCAAGGTTTGAAAAAATTGATGATGTGATCGAAATCCTCAAAGAGCTTGCAAAACAGGAGAATATCTCGTCAACTTTCTCAATCAGAACAGGACTTTTGCTTGGGAGAGGAAGAATCATCGGACGCTCGAAAGAGCTTAACAGGTTGTCGGTTTCGCTGAAAGAACAATCCAGGGCAGAGGTTTTTCAGATCAGGGGAGACATGGGCATAGGCAAAACCCGCCTGATCCAGGAAATTGCAAGCCAGGCAAGAATGACCGATATTCCATCGATAATCATCGGCTGCGATCTGTACCACAAAACAAAAAACCTGAGCACAATCAGCCAAATTGTCGCTGAAGGCGCAAACATGCTTGGAACCGGCATGATCGGCAAATCGGTGTTCAAAAATATACTTGTCAAGCTGTGTCCTGAGCTTAGCGACAGAATAATAACAGCAAATACTTCAGAAATTGACATTTATGAGCTTGAAAGGCAGGCCATGCCTGCACTAAAGTGGCTCTTTGAGGCGATGTCGATGAAGAACCGGGTACTGCTCATCCTCGACGATGCCGAGTTTATGGACGATCAAAGCCACAGATTGCTTCAAAAGCTAATGAGTTCGATATCTGATCTACCGGTAACCTTCATCGCAGCGTCCAGAAAGGAATCTTCGATTCCATACTCAATAAAGATTGAACTGGAGCCACTTTCAAAGAAAGACATCCTCATAATGCTCCACGAAAATCTTGGCACAACGGCTTCTGCCGACGATCTACCAGAGATCTCGTCAAACATCTCAAAAGGCAACCCTCTGATGATTGAGCTGCTCCTGTCAGGGCTTGCAGCAAACAAGGGCTTGGACGAGTCGGGTAGGCTTACGCTCACGCCTGAAAAAATCCCGGCAACACTGGAGAGTTTGCTTGAATGGCAGTTGCCAAAACTCAACCAGTCGGTTCAAGATATCCTCTCGACGGCAGCAATAATCGGGAACAGTTTCGATGAGCAAATGCTTGCAAGGGTATCCGGCAAATCCAGGATAGAAATAGCCGATTCGCTGGACATGGGGATGCTGGCCAATCTTATAGTCCATTATAAATCCCCTTCGGGCTACAGGTACAGGTTCGTCACCTCGCAGCTGACAGATTTGATGGTCAGTCGATTTCAGCCAAAACAAAGGGTGCTTGTTCATGAGCAGATCATCAGACAAATCCTTGCCAAACAGGAATCACACCAGGACGACGACATCTGGAATCTGATCGGGCACTTGAGGGAAACCGGTAATGTCAAACTCCTAATCGACAAACTGATAAGAGCCTCCGACATCCTCTCAAGCTCACACGAGCTAGAAAATTCAATTGAAATCGCCAAAGAGGCTTACCAGCTCTCAATCCAATCGGCTGACACGCAGCTGGAAACAAAAGCTGTGATCAACTTGGCAAAGAAGATGTCCCATATCGGTGAACTTGACAAATCGCTCGAGTTGCTCGAAGCGATCCTCAAAACTGCCAAAAGAATAGGTATTGATCAGCTTTCCGAGTCAGATTTACAGTTCAACCTTGCACTCATCCACTCAATCGAGGGCAATACCCAGAAGAGCCAGGAGCTGGCGCAGGAATCGTTCAAGATCATTTCAAGGATTGGTGACGATGAGAGACTAATCCAGCTTCATTTGCTCGAATCGATGAACACCGGCGACTATGACGCTGACCTGTCTTTGAGGCAAACCCTAAAATCCACATCGCTGGTTGAAAAATTCCCCGACAACACCTGGGTGAGAGGAGCTTTCAACAGTCTCTCCCAGGCTTATCTCAACAACGGCAATATCGAGCTTGCCAAACAAGCCATAGTGAAAGCGAAGGAATCTCCAAAGAAGAAATCAAATCTGGTTCAATTTTTCCAGACATACATCATCGAGGCCGAGATCGCACTGCTCGAGGGCAACATCGGTGAAGCACAAGAAATTGTTGAAAACATCGAACGTGAGGGCATTTGCAAGAAATCACCGGCAGTAAAAATCGGTACGGATTCTGTCAGGGCATCAATTGCATTAGCCAAAGGAGCGCACCAGGAATCTGTTACCATCTACCAGAACGTAGTTTCGCTCAACCTCCAGGTGAACGCTAAAATTAGCGCAATAAAAACTCTGCTCAAACTCTGCCGGGCATTCATTGACGCCGGAGAAACCGATGGTGCAAAATACAGCCTTTTCCAGGCACAAAACCTTGTTGCCGACAGCGACAATCCCTCAGTTTTAAACTCCATCATCTTGCTTGAATCAATACTCAAGTACCAGGAAGGGGAGTTTGAAAAATCCGGTGAGTTGGTTCACACCATCCAATCCAAAAACCTCCCCCCATTTGATAAGATACTGTTTAGAGCTCTTTCTGTGAGGCTTGTGGCAAAAAGAGGTGACTATCGCAGGGCTTTGGCTATGCTTTCAGATGAAATGCTTCTTAACAGGCAATTCCTTTTGCTGCCAACCGTTTCCTACGCTCTCGGGATGGTGAAGGCTGAAATCCTGTTTGATCTGCTTGCCCGAACGTCAGAGATGGCGCTTGCCCAAAAAACGCTCGCCCTTTCAAAGAGTGGCCTGCTTGGTCAGGATCTGCCGGCGATGCTCAAACAGTCCCTTGATCTGGCTTATGTCAATACGCTCTACTCAGGCATCAGGACTCAGCAGCCAAAAGCTTCTTTTGCCCTCGCCAAGCTCCACTGTCTAATGGCATCCATCGAAAAACAAAATGCCCAACTCCACAGGGATGAGTGCATAAGGCTGATCGAAATGACAACCGCTCTTGCAAACGACCTGTGCATGCCTACACTCGCAATGAAGGCACAGAGCCTTGAAGCGGCGCTCAAATCCGGTCAGGCTCCGGTGGATTTATGATAGAAGAAATTGCAGGATTCAAGGTAATAGAACTGATTGGCAAAGGCGGAGCATCATCTGTCTACAAATGTGTTGATACAATCTCCGGAAACATAGTCGCAATCAAGCATTTTGACATCACCAGAAGCCTCACTGCCGAATCAGAGCAAAACATTCTCAGGCACTGGAAGCAGGAAGTAACGCTCCTAACCGAGCTTGCCCACCCTTCAATCATACACATCATGGGTCACGGCATCGAAAACGACACGCCATACATTGTTCTGGAATTCATTGAAAGGCTTCGCGAACCAACGCTGGGATGGAAATCGGTAGTATCGGTGATGCTCCAAGCCTCAAAGGCACTTGAATATGCACATTCCAAGGGAATCATCCACCGCGACATAAAGCCGACCAACGTCCTGATCACCAGAACTTTTGACAATCCAAGGGTGAAAGTTTCCGACTTCGGAATAGCTATGGACATCATCAACATCACAAATGAAAATGCTGCCAAAGACATGTCCGGTTCCTGCCACTACATGAGTCCTGAAATGATCGACGGTCGGGACACGGGGCCAACTACCGACTTATATGGTCTCGGTCTGGTCAGCTACGAACTCATGACCGGCAGAAAAGCTTTTGATGGTGAATCGCCTTCACAGGTTTTCGGGTCAATCCTCATCGACGAACCAACCAAACCATCAATAATTGACCCAACCATACCGGCGTTTCTGGACAAAATCATTCTCAGGCTCCTCAGAAAAAACCCTGAAGATCGCTACCAGAGTGCATCCGAACTGGTTTCAGACCTTGAAGGTCTGATGTCAAGTGATTTTGAAGGCCCTTTACCAACAAGAATGCTGCTGAAATTCTCAAATCTTGCCCCCTCAATTGGTCGCGAAACCGAAATGGACATCATGAAAACCGACCTCGCCCAGTCGCTGGAGGGATCGCTTTCATGCAGGATCATAGCAAGCCCTGTCGGCATGGGCAAAACAAGGCTTCTAAGCGAGCTTTCATCGGTTGCCAAAGCCTGGGGTTTCAAGTGTGTCAATTTTGTTTGCGACAAGGAGAACATCCACAATTCATTCTCTGTTATTGCCGAAATAACCTCCAAACTTGAATCCATCCTCAGAAAAAGGGTCAAATCAAATCCTGAAGACGAACTCCCGATTATACCGTCTACTCTTGACAATCCTTACGATGTTGAACCACAGGTGGAAATCTGGCGAATCTTCTGTGACATGCTCAACTCTACGCAAGTGCTCAAGCCACTGCTCATTCTCGTTGACGACATCCATTTTGCAGACATTCAATCGCTGGAGATGATGGAAAGCCTCATTCAGGCTGAGTCACCAATGAAAGTCATGTTCATCTTCACAGCAAACACGGAATACATAAGTCCAAAAAGCAACATTGCCAGATTATGCGAAAAAGCTCGAAGTCTCGGCAAGTTGATAAAATTGTTCCCTCTTGAAAAACATCAGATCAAAGACATCGTTTCATCGACCTTCGGAACCGAAGCGATCCCTGACAGGCTTATCGAATTCCTCTTCAGCGAATCATCAGGCAACCCGCTCTACCTAGAAGAACTCCTGCGAAAGCTTGTTTCCGATGGAATGATTGAGGCTTGCAGGAATGAGCTGGTTCTGAAGCCTGGAAACCTTGAGTCACCAGAATCACTTTTAAGGCTTCAGGGAATCTCACTCTCTGCCCTCAACGAATCAACCGGCGAATTGATGCGCATCGCCGCAGTTATGGGAAATGGTTTCTCAGCAACCTTGCTGGCTGAAACGGCCATGCGACCACTTCCTGAAATTGAGAGAGGCATTGAGGATGCAATCAACAACATCGTTTTGGAAGCATCAACTGAAAACGGGATTGAAATCTACAGCTTCAAAAATGACAGACTCAGGAAAAACCTTCTCGCATCCATAAACCAAAGGATTCTGGCTTCGATTCAAGATCAGGTTGCACGGGCGATCATAAAGATTCATGAGTCGAACATCACCGAATTTGTAGATGAAATCGCTCTCCACTTGCTCAGCGGATCGAAACCCTCATCTGCCGTTCCTTATCTTCTACAGTCTTCAAGACTCCATCTTGAACGCTTCAATCCAGGCAAATCCTTTGAACAGGCAGCAAAAGCTTTGGAACTGGCAGAGCCTGAAACTGACAACGCCTTTGAAGCGCACATCTGTCTGGCTCAGGTTCATATCCAGCAACTTCAGGCCACCCTTGCCCATGAACACGCCCTGAAAGCTGTTGAACTTGCCGACACTCTTCCATTGACAACCATCGCAAACAAGGCCAGAGCAAACACGGCTCTTGCTGAATCGCTCAGCTTGCTGGGCAGCTTCAATGAAGCCATAAAGGTTGCTGACAAAACGCTGGATCAGGTTCACGACACCAGCAACAGGATTGCTTCAAGGCTTGAAGCCATCATCGCTTCAAACGCCTCACAGATCGACACAAACGCAGCCGAAAAACGAGCAAGAAAAGCAATCGCATACTCTGAAGGATTCACTTCCGAATATGTCCACGCAATGACTGTGCTCTCCCAGATTCAGGAGCGCAAGGGCGAGCTTACAGAAGCTGCAAAAACCCTTGAGGAAGCCATTGAAAAAGGATTGGAAGTAGATGCAAAAATGCCGTCCCTTGCCCAGCTGGAGCTTGCAAAAATCCAGCTTTTCCAGCAGTGCCTCAAGCGCAATGGAATTGCAAACCTGAGAAATGCCGAAGAATCAGCAAGAAGATGTGAAAATCCAGGCATAATCACCATGTGTGAGATCGCAAAAGGTCAGATGTATTTTTATGACGGTCAGTTCGAGGAATCGATCAGAAGATTTTCAATCTGCGAAAAAACGGTAAGGGAAAATGGATCACTGCCATTCCTGTCGTTGATCCTTTACTATCTTTCAAGATCAGCGCTCTCGATGGGTGATATTGCAATTGCCAACAAAAAATTGATCGAGGCAAAGGAGATTCAGAACAGAACCGGCTGGACAATGCTGAAATCCATCCTGGCCCTCGAAATTGACATTTCGCTTGCCTCCTCAGACCTCATGAGAGCAGTTCAAGCCACGAAAGACTACTCCGCCAAATCACTTCGAAGCAATCCCGAGGTTGAAGGTGAAATAAGGTTTGGAATAGCCAGTTCAAAATATGAAGTGGCCAGAAAAAATTACGGATCAGCCTATAAGATTGCATTGAGAAGCCTTGAAATCGCAAACGAATGTGGGATGCTCCTGCCTTCAATCAACTGCCTCAACCAGATGGCAGACGTGGTGACCAAGGCAATCAATGATGGTGCCAAACTCGGTTTCCTGCCAATAAAGATCGAGGAATTTTCAACGGCTGTGCTTGACGAAGGTTTTATCACTGCCATGCAGTCGGGATTCAGAATGCCGGTAATAAACAGCTCTGTTGCAAGAGGACGCTTCCTCTTTGCAATGTCGAGGATTGACAGCGCAAAGGCAAACGAGCTGGTCGACCAGACTGAGGCGGAATTCGAGAAAGCGCGTTTGCTGGCGATAGAATCAGGCAATATCAGGCTTGCGTCAACGATAGAAAGCGAGAAATTCATCCTCAGTTCAGGAGGTTGATAAATGAAGCATTTTTCGTTATTTTTGGCAGTTTTGCTGCTGGCTGTGCCTGTTCAGGCAAAACCAACCACTATCACCACAAAAATTGAGCTCAGGCCATCAGATACGATTCTCAAAAACGGCGTCACACTCATCAACGCCGAAACATTGTTGAAACCGCTCAGTGGGTCATTTACCAGGCTTGAAGGAACCGGCACATACAAGATAGCATGCAGGAACCACAATCTTACGATCCAACTGGGGTCAACCAGCTACACAATCGACGGGAAGAACGGCTCTTTCACGTTTACTCAGGTGCCATTCCTCAACTGGGGCAGATTGATGATTCCGGCGAGGAAGATGACAGAGCTGCTTGGTGGCAAGGTTGTCGGCAAAACACTGGAATTCTCGAAAACTGTCCTGAAAGACGTAATATTCCTTCACCACTCGTGCGGCCAAAACTGGATTGCAGACGGAGAGATCAGACAGAAACTGACAAAAGCTGGCTTCGAGTTCTGGGATCACGGCTACAATGGCGACGGATTGACCGATGCAACCGGCAAAAGGACAGGCAAGAACTACAGTGTGCCCGGTGACAACACAAACCCTGATGGTTTCGCCAACATTTTCAGCCAGAAACTCACAAAACCACCGACAAACACATTATCAAGCCTTCTTGCGCACGATGTGATCATCATAAAGTCGTGCTTTCCTGTCAGTGACATAAGCTCAGATGACATGCTTGAAAAATATTTTGGCTTCTACGAAACCGTAAAGGCAGGAATGAAGAAATATCCAGACAAAGTTTTCATCATTGTCACCCAGCCGCCTTTGAACAGAAAGGCGACAACGCCGGACAGGGCGTTGAAAGCGAGGAAACTTGCCAACTTCCTCAAGTCTGACGAGTTTCTCAAGGGTGCGCCAAACGTGTCGACGTTCGATTGGTTCAATCTCTTGGCCGTATCAGACCCAAAATCTCCCGATTACAGCATGCTTAAGCCTGAATATAGCCCCGAAGGCAGTGACTCGCATCCTAATTTCATTGCAAATCTGAATACTTCTCCAGCATTTGTTGAATTTGTTGTATCAAAAGCCATCAAGTATTGAAGGAACCGTTATAGTAACTTTCTTAGTTTCTCAAGATCAAGAGAGACAAGAATTTCCAGATTCTCAGTGATTTTTTCGGCTGGCCAATCCCACCAGCCTATCTTTTGCAGCAAATCGATCATATCGTCTTCAAACCTTTTCCTGACCGGTTTGGCCGGATTTCCACCTGCAATTGTGTACGGTTCTACGTCCTTCACCACAACCGATCTGGAAGCGATTATTGCGCCGTTGCCGATTTTCACGCCGGGCATAATCAGCGAATCGTAGCCGATCCAGACATCATTTCCTACGATCGTATCGCCTTTGGTTGGCAAACTGCCCATGTCAGGCATTACCTTCTCCCAGCCGTTTCCAAAAATCTGGAACGGGTAGGTTGAAAAACAGTTCATGAAATGGTTTGCACCGTTCATAATGAACTTCACACCTTTGGCGATGGCGCAGAATTTCCCAATAATCAGCCTGTCGCCGTAGAAAGGATAATGGTACAAAACATTTCTTTCAAAACCTTCGGAATCTTCGGGGTCGTCGTAATAGGTGTAATCACCAACAATGATGTTTGGGTTTGTGACCGTGTTTTTGAAGTAGCAGACCTGATCAAAGCCTTTCATTGGGTGTTTTTCTGTTGGTTTTGGCCCGTTCATTTTGTCTCTTCTGGTTTGATGGCCATCATCGAGAACGTTTTCGGGAGCAGATCCTTCAGTTCCTGCTTCATGTTTGGGAGTCCGTTGTAAAAGTCTTCGATGTGTTCGCCAAACTTCACCACCCGAAGACCGGCATCGGTGAGCACCGTGAACACGTCGGCCATCGTCCATGCCCTTTCAAACCTCGACTTTTTCTGGTCTTCCTTCAGCGACAGGTTGCCGATGTAGTTTTCGCCCCAATCCTTCTCTTCAAGATGATAATCGAAGTATGAGAGACCTGAACATTTGAAGTCATCGGCATCAATATCAATCAAACCCAGCGCCGGATGTTGTTCAAGGATGTGGAACACGCCACCTGGCTTGAGAAGTCTTGCAATCACCTTTGCCCAGGATTTTAGATCAAAAAGCCAGCAGATGGCTCCTTGCCCTGTGTAAACGAGATCAGCCGTCCCATCGAGCTCGTGCGGGGTGTCCAGAATGTCACTTCTTATGAAACGCGCCCTTGCGTTCAGGGCTTTGGCCGTGATGGTGGCGTTTTCAATCTGCTTGTCACTGATGTCGACGCCAATAACCTCTCTGACTCCTTCATTAAGCAGAGACAGGGTGTCCTGACCACTTGCGCACTGAATGTGGATGGCTCGTCCGAATCTGTGGAAATCACCGATGTTGAGCTTTTCCACCGGGTGGACGCTGGATTTTCCCGACCTCAAAAACTCGATGGTCTTTTCAATCTTTTTTTCATACCAGACCGCTCCCTGGTTCCATGCCTGACGGTTATTTTCGTGAATGTCGTTTCCCATACTGGTTCCTTTGTCGTTATCATACCACAAATCATGAAAAATATGCACATATTTGAAAAACACACTTCAAAGGCTATAATGCTGGCAAATGAGTGAAATCAAGATCGATGGCATTTTTAAATTCGAACCAAAAGAGAAACTGAAACTCCCGATGTTCACCGAGGGCGTTTCAGCAGGCTTTCCTTCTCCTGCTGATGATTTTGTCGGTTACAGGCTGGATTTGAACGAACTCCTCATCAAGCACCCCTTGGCAACTTTCCTGGTCACAGTTTCGGGCAATTCAATGATAAACGCAGGCATCCACTCCGGTGACATTCTGGTAGTCGACAAGGCCTGCGAGCCAGCTGACGGAAAGATAGTGATAGCTATAATCGATGGGGATTTCACAGTTAAAAGGATGAAGCTGATTCGCGGTGTTCCGTGCCTTGTGCCAGAAAACCCTGATTACCCAGTAATTGAGATGAAAGGCAACATGGAGCTGATGATCTGGGGTGTGGTCACCAGCGTTATCCACATGCTATGAAGTGCACGCTCCTCATCGACTGTGATTCATTCTACGCTTCGTGTGAGAAAATATTCCGGCCTGACCTCAAAGACAAACCGGTCGTGGTTTTGAGCAACAACGACGGCTTCATAATCGCCAAATCCAAAGAGGCAAAAAAGCTTGGGTTTGACCTTCTTGAACCATACTTCAAGGTCGAGGACAAGCTGAAAAAGTTCAATGTTACGGTTTTCTCGGCCAATTTTGAGCTTTACGGCGACATCTCGGCAAGGGTGATGTCCATCCTTGAAACATTTGCACCAAAAGTCGAAGTTTACTCAATTGATGAAGCGTTTATCGATCTTGATGAATCCAACCCTGCAGGCGTGGCAAGAGCGATAAGGCAGACGATCTGGAAACATGTCGGAGTTCCTGTTTCAATCGGAATCGCCACGACAAAAACACTTGCAAAGGTTGCCACAAAGGTTGCCAAGAAAAACCCTGAACATGACGGCGTTTTCAGTCTTTTGGACAAGGATGCCGACGCATTCCTCGAAAAAATGGATGTTCAAGACATCTGGGGTGTTGGTTACAGAAGTGCAGAATTCCTCCACTCCAAAGGTGTTTTGACGGCCAAAGATTTTAAAAATGCCCCTGAAAAATGGGTGAAGGATCACATGTCGGTTACCGGTCTACGGTGTCAAAAGGAGCTTAAAGGCGTCCGCTGCTTCTCGCTTGACGACACTCCGTCGCCCCAGAAATCCATTTTGACTTCACGATCTTTTGGCAGGCTGGTTGAAACATTGTATGATCTGAGCGAAGCCGTTGCAGCCTACACGACCAGGGCGTGCGAAAAATTAAGGAAACAGCAATCTTTGTGTTCATGCGTCAGCGTCTTCATCAATACCAGTCCACACGGCAGAAACCCTCATTATTCCAATTTTGCATCTCACAGACTGACCATGCCCACAGCCGACACTTCAGAACTGATCAGGATTGCAAGGAACCTGACCAGGAAAATCTACAGACCAGGATATCGTTACATAAGGGTCGGCATCGTTTTTACCGATCTGGTTTCCGAAAACAATGCACCGGAATATCTTTTTGTCACACCCTATCAGCGCAGCCGTGAACGAACTCTTATGAACACAGTCGACAAGATCAACCAGCTGATGGGACCTGGAACAATAAAATTCGGTTCGGTCGGATTGAGCGGCAAGCCCTGGAAGGCAAGACAAGCATCACGCTCCCCACGCTACACCTCCCGCTGGAGCGAACTGCTTAAAATAAAGGTTTAGCCGGCCATTGACTGATGGTTTCAGATATAGTCGGATACATCAAAAGGTTTTGCGTATAAGTCCCTTTTTTGCAAACCTCGACGTTTTGCAGCACCTTTCCAGCCGGCATTGCCAAGCAAACCATAAACCCAGGCAGGGAGTGGTTGTGCCGCGGTTAACAGGTGTGTTTCAAACGGCTTGTCCTCAACGATGGCCTTGGTAAGCAAATCAAGTGATTTTATGAGTTTTCTTGCCATTCCACCGTGGTCTTCAAGCTTCTTTGGTTTCCTTGAGGCAAGCGAAGCCCCGCCACCGACAGCAATGCCACCAATCCAGCTTGAACCCGATTCTTTGGCAAAGGTTTTCACGATGTCCAAGGCTGTAAGGCACTGTTTTGGTTCAGGGAAGCCTGAATTGCAGATAACGGCAATCTTTTTCATGCCTGTTGCTGAATTTGAAATGATTTCAAGGGCTTTAATGAGAGGGGCGGGAAGCGAGTCTATGTAAAGCGGGAAAGCAATCAAGATCATATCGGCATTTTTTGCCTTTTCAACCAGTTCCTGCCGGTTTGTTTTCGATGCCGTCAAAGTTTGACATGCAAAGCCTTTTCCCTTAAGCCTATCAAAGACGTAGTTGCCAATCTTTTCAGAAACGCTGTTCCCGGATTTCGGACTGCCCACGATCATCAAGGCGTTCATTCGAGCACCTCCTTGAGAGATTTTGCAATCATTTCGTCGACGTTTGACTGCCTGTCCAGAACAAGGCATGAACTCCTCTGAGGAGTCATGTTCAAGACGTTTCTTTTGGCCAAATTTTCAAAAACTGCCCTTGAGCCGGGTTCAGGTTCATCCTGGTATCCAATCGTAAAATTGGAGGGTACGTTTTCATATCTTTGGAAATGGTGGGTTTCACCTTTATACCTTTTGAAAAAAGGGAGGAGATTTGGGATCGACCTGTCAAGTATCTTCTTCAGTTCTGACGAGTATCCGCCAAAGGTCACAGGGGTTAGCTCAATCAAAAGATCGGATTGCGCCATCTGTTTGATTATCTCGTTTGCATCGTCATTGATCACGCACAAACCAGGCGTCTTGATCCAACAGCCGAAACAACCGAGACAAGGATCAATCCGTTTTTCTCTTAGTGAGGCCCACTTGATCTCATGGCCAGAAAGCTGTTTGTTTAAAGATTTTTCAATCTTTGATGCCATCTCGGAATCATCACGTCTGCCATCAAGCACAAGTACTTTCATTTGTCACCTCGCTGTTTTTGACACCAATGGATTCTATTTGTTTGGATTGTCTTTTAAAATGAAAAACCGGATGACATCAAGCCATCCGGTTCCATCATGAAAAGCGTTTATCTGGTGATAATTTTTTTGAACACAGGCACAGCTATGGTCAAAGTGACAACTCCGAACAGAACAAGAATGACCAGCTCCCTACCGACATCGGCTATGCCTGCACCAAGAATCATGACTTTTCTGAGCGCTTCGACAGCGTAAGTCAATGGCACACACTTTGAAATGAACTGCATGAATCCTGGCATCTGCTGGATCGGAAAGAAAACGCCTGACAGGAACAGCATTGGGAACTGAACCATCGAGAGTACCTGCATGGCTGATTCCTGCTGGGCTGCCGAGGCTGAAACGAGAATTCCGAGACCGACAAACGAGAAGATGCCAAGAATCAGGATCAATCCGACAAGCAGGAGACTACCATTGATGTGGATGCCAAACAGTATCAGCGCCAGAAGCAAGACAAGCGCCCCCTGGATAAGCCCCCTGATTGACTGGGAAAGCGCCTTGCCCATGATGATCGAGAGTCTGCTGATCGGTGCAATGAGTATTCCATCAAGTGTTCCATGTTCGCGCTCAACTGAGACCGAAGCTGCCAGACCGGTCAGAACGGCGGTAAGTACGATCATTGCAATGATTCCCGGTGCCACGAAGTCAAAATAGTTTGTTTCACCAGAGAACAATCCAACGACTTCAACTTGAATTGGAGCCACAAAAGCCGTTGCATCCTGATTACCGGTTGGTTTTGTCTGTTCTGTCGGTGGTTTCATACCTGGGTCTGTAGTGATCGGCGGAGTCTGCATTGATTTTGGCATTTCCAGCAAACGCTGGACTTTTTGTTTTCCGACCTGTTCGCCAAACATCTCAACCATTTTTGAAAGAACGGCCGAAGTTGTCTTTGAAATCTGAGGGCTGGACTGGTCTTCAATGATTGTGACCTTTGTTTGCTGCGATCCCATGAGAACCTTTGAGAAATCCTCTGGGATTACCAGCGCACCGTTGACCTCCTGCTTCTTGATTCCTTCCTTGACTGCATCAATACTCGGATACTCTTTGACGATAAAGGACTTGCTGCCCTTGGTCATCTCCATGCCTGAAAGCATTTCAACCATCTGCTTGCCAAACTGCTGGTCTGAATTGACAACGCCGATTGGAATGTCTTTTATGCTTGACTGGTTCGGGAAGATGAAACCGGTGAGGATCATCATGAATATTGGCATAATCAGGAAAACAACGAGCCTCATCCTGTCGCGAGGAAACTCGGTCAGGTCTTTTTTGCATATCTGCCAGATTTCATTAAGTGTTCTCATCATATCACCTCACCCTCTTGACTGGACGGGGGCCGCCTGGCCCATGTCTTCCTCCGCCAGCTGAAGCCATTTTGCCTGCAGTGTCCCTGATTTCCTTGCCTGTGACCTGAAGGAAGACATCGCCAAGTGACGGATTTGCAACATCGGTAACCATTTTCTTCAGTTCAGGAACCGTGTCCATGGCAACAATCTTTCCGTGGTCAATGATTGCAACTCTTGAGCTGAGCGCCTCGGCTTCGACCATATCATGCGTCGTAAGGATGATCGTTGTTCCTTTGGCGTTGAGTTCCTGGATGAAAGTCCTGATCATGTGCGTTGTCTGGGGGTCAAGTCCAAGGGTCGGTTCGTCGAGGAACATGATTTCCGGTTCAGTCAGAAGGGCGCGGACGATGTTTATCCTTTGCTTCATGCCGGTTGAATACGTTCCAACCTGGGCATTTTTCCACTCCGACATGCCAAGTCTTTCAATCCACCTGTCTGCCCTTTCTTTGATAAGCTCTGTTGACATGTGGTTGAGTCTTCCAAAAAAAAGAACGTTTTCCATGGCCGTCAGGTAGTCATAAAGAATTATTTTTTCGGCAACAAGACCGATTTTCGTTCTTACCTTGTCCTGCTGAGTTCTGATGTCAAATCCTGATACAGTTGCTGTTCCTGAGGTTGGAGTCAGAAGTGTGGTCAACATACGGATTGTCGTTGATTTTCCGGCTCCGTTTGGGCCAAGAAATCCAAAGATTTCGCCTTTTTTCACATCCAGCGAGATTGAATCTACAGCGGTGAATCTCCTGAACATCTTTGTCAGTTTGTCGGTTTTGATGATGCTTTCGTTCATAGTTGCTCCATTATGTCTTTGATTTCCTTGCTTCTTTTCTCAAGCATGTCCGAAATCTGTTTTAGAGCTGAAACCTTTTGCAAGACAAGCGCTTCTTCGTTCATGCCGAGAACCAGCAACTTCTCGCCCTTTTCAAGCTTCAATGCTTCGCGAGCTTCGACAGGAATGACGATCTGGCCACGTTCGCCAAGGGTCGTGCTTCCGTAAAATTTCATTCCCTTCATAGCATACCTTTCATACTTGTACGATTTATATGAAAAAATAAATTACTCATACCAATCATGCATTCAAGTCTGACCGCTTAACCAAATTCGTTCACAGGGAGCTATTGACAGCGATGACCATTCCTGTTAAAAAGATTCCAAACCATTTCTGAAAGGAGGCACATTGATGAAAGATACAGTCGTGTTTTCCCATGCCTCCGGGTGGTTTTTCTAGGTTTTTCCAATGTGAAACAGGAACCGCCCGGACTTTTTTGATCGGGCGGTTTTTATTTTACAAAGGAGAAAGAATTGAAACACAAGGAAAAACTCAAATCACCAAAAAGAAAGATTGACAAGGGAAGGATTCTGTCGATCATTGCAGGAGCAAGAAAAAGAAACCACAAACAGGAAAGGATCAGGGATGAATTCAAGCGCCCATCAAGGTCAGGTCTACCGGAAGAATCTTGGCAGATATCTGGTAAGGAATGAGTCAGGCGACTGCCTGTGCTCTGTCACCGGCAACATGAAGAAAGACCTGGTTTTTTCGGAAGCTGACGCATCTTCTGTGGCAAAAAGGGTTGTCAGTGTCGGCAAAATCAAGGTCTCAGACCCGGTTGCAATAGCCGATCTTGTGGAGTTCGAGGATTTTGGCAATGGCACCGGTCAGATAGTGAAGGTTTTGCCCAGAAAATCCAAACTCAGCAGGAAAGATCCTGGCCCAAGACCGGTTGAACAGGTTGTTGCGGCAAACATTGATCAGGTTGTGATCTTCTTTGCCCAGAGCAAAGAAACAAAGAATTGGGCTATGCTGGACTGGCTGTTGACTGAAGTTGAGATGACCAGGCTGCCGGCTCTTGTGATGATGACAAAGACAGACCTCGTCGGTGACGATTTGATAACTGCCGATGTGGAGTATTACAGGTCAATAGGGTACACGGTCATTCCAACAAGTACGGTTAGAAAAACCGGTATCGATGAAGCTCAGGCAGCACTAAAGAACAAAACTTCCGTCTTCATTGGCAAATCTGGTGTCGGGAAAAGCTCACTTTTAAACGCCCTGCAACCCGGGCTTGGTCTGAAAGTTGCAGAAATCAGCAGGCATATTCAAGAGGGTCGCCATACGACCACCCATTTGGAGATGTTTGATCTGGACTTTGGCGGAAAAATCATCGACACACCGGGCTGGAGAACGATATCCTTCTGGAATGCAGACAACCTGTCGCTTGACTGGTGTTATCGAGACTTCAGGCCATTCCTGGGCAAGTGCAAGTTCAACAATTGCACCCATTCGGTTGAGCCTGGTTGCGCAATAAAAGACGCTGTTGAGTCAGGTGAAATCCTTGAAAGGCGCCACCAGAGCTATCTGAAGCTGATCTGATGACATTTTGTACTTTGACAAACTGGAAATTTCAGCAATAATCCAGTTTGGAGGCGAAAGATGAACATCGATACCGAAAGTCTTTGGAAAACACTTGACAGCATCAACGAGGACTTCTTTTTTGGAAGGTCGATTCCGAAACCTGACAAGGCTGAGGCAGCCAAGTGGATCGCTTCCAGACAAGGTCTGAAAGGTTCCTATGGCAACATGTTTGCACCGACTGCCACAGATTTTGGACTTTCAAGAACCTTCACTGGCGAGAAAATCGCTTCCAGAGCTGCAACGGCACACATCCTCGGTGAAGAAGCGCTAAGGTGCCTGTCAAAACTGGATGTGAAGGGTAATCAGATAGAAACAGCCTACAACCAGGCGAACCTGGACATGGGTGATCGGCTTGGCGAAACAATAAACGGCAAATTCTGCTGCGGGACATGCTCGGTTGCGATGTGGAGAAACCTTGTCACGGGCGGACTCACCCATCAGGAGGCACGTTTGAGAGCTGGCATGCAGGAATTAAAGAAATCCAGGCTGGAAACAGGCAAGTGGCGTTTGTTTCCATTTTTCTGGACGCTCTCCGCTCTTGTTGAAATTGACTCGAAGGAAGCCGTTGAGGAGATGAGGCATGCTACTCCTGCAATCGAACGTTCATTGAAAAAATCAGCCGAGGATCCAATCTACGACAAACGAAGGAAGGCCATCTGTGAGATGGTTCTGGCAAAGGTCTGAAAATGGTTGAAGGACTCTGGATTTTTGGCAATGGCAATCGGGATGATTCCTTTGGCGCAGGATTAAGATACGTTCTCTCCAGATTCGGGCTTGGTTCCAGCCAGGCCTGGGTTGACGGACTTTCTGGCATGGCTTTCTCTCTGCCGCTTCTGACCGAAGAGGATTGCATGGCATGGTGGATGGAAGGCGGAAACGACATAAGGGCTGAGTTTGTTTCAAGCGCTCTTGGTCTGGTTCACGAAGAAATAAAGATAAAATCTGAACATTCCAGCAACGTCGACCTTTGCAGGGATCGTGAGTTTTGGAAGATCATCAGGGAAAAACTCGACAAAGACTACATTATTCTCGAAAACACATGGCCATTGTGGTCGGTGATCGATGGCTGGAATGATGAAGAAAACCATGCTGAAAGGGTTGTTTTCGACGGATTCCCAATGTTTGGCAACCCAAACGGCGTTTTCCACGTTTTTGGCAAAGGTGGGGAACCGATACCCAAAAGGGAAGCGATATCTCAGGCGTTGGAATTTGGCGAAAGATTGATGGGAACCGAGTTCGACACCAATGGGATCATGTTTGCCGATGCCATTGAAAAGGCTACAAAAGCCCATCTGATCAACGATCATTTCTGTGTACCATGCGGAAACGACGATATGGGCTGCTTTACCCGTACACTTTCAAGGATCAGGGGAAGGAATCTATCACTTGCCGGATTTATCACCGAGGCCAGCGAATACATGAAATTACCTGACAAATACATGGATCAGAAATCAAAATCGCTGGAAACGGCTGAAAAACTTCTGACTATTTTAAAAAATCCGGAACTTCCAAAGCTTTGGCACGATAAAACACAGATTATTCCGATGCTGCCGTTTTAGTCGCAGAACCTGATTGTGCCATTCTGACCGGTTCTGTCCCACTCAATACAGACATCAAACGCCGTGCTGATCAGACCCAGTGGCACAAACATAGTGCCATCGTAAAATGCCGGTGCGGGGTTTGAAACGTGGGTTTTGCCGTTGACCTCGAACTCCTCGACATCAGGAAGTATCTCAATCACTCGGTCTAGCCTGAAAATTTTTATGCTTGTGTCTTTAGGGTTGTAAAGCGTTGTGGCACCGAGCACATCACAGACAAACCTTAGAGGGACAAGCGGTGTACAGCCTTTCATCCTCATCGGAGCTTTGACTTGAATGGATCGGCCGTTGAGGGTGGCCGTTTTTGAGCCGATTTTAAGCTTCAACTCTAGCGTGTTTTCTGTGGCAACCTTGATGTTTACAGTCTCTACGGTCTTTGTTTTTGATTTGACCGATATTGTTCCAGAATGAGCTGCACCTTTTGGCAACAGCGATGCCCTTATGGTTATCTTTATCGTTCCTGGTGATTTGATGGCTGTTTTATCCACCTGAATCCACAATTTGTCAGCAGAAATTATGACATCACCACTTGATTTTATTTGATAGGAAACAGTTTTCTGGTTGCCTCTCAAAACCTTGCCAAAATCAATGGTTGTTTGTGCCGATCCCACGAACGAAAACGGCATAAAAAGCAAAGCAAAAGCCATGAAAACAGGGATTGTCCTCATGGCTCGAAAGTATAGTCTGGAATTGATAAACTCCTAGCCTTCCTCAACGTCTTCCGGTTCCGGAATGTCTTCGTAGGGCAGGCCGTTGCGCTTCTTGTAGTTGTTGATTGCCCTTGCAAGTGCGGTTTGGCCAAGCATCGAGCAGTGCATCTTGTTTGGCGGGAGTCCACCAAGCGCCTCTGCGATTGCGTTGTTTGAAACCTTCAGGGCTTCGTCGACGGTCAGGCCAATGGCCATTTCCGACATCATGGATGAAACGGCGATTGCAGCGCCACAACCGAAGGTTTTGAACTTGATGTCTGTGATGCGACCATCTTTGACCTTGATGTAAAACGTCATCATGTCGCCGCAGATTGGGTTTCCAACCTCGCCGATTCCGTCAGCATCAGGAATCTCGCCAACATTTCGCGGGTTTTTGAAATGCTCAATGACCTTTTGTGAATACATCTTTATTTATCTCCTTGTCCGGACCGATTGCCGACATAGCTCGAAGCCTCGCAACAACAGCTGGAAGCACTTCCATTACCTTGTCAACATCTTTCATTGTGTTGTCCTTGCCAAACGAAAACCTTATCGAACCGTTGATTATGTCATGCGGAACGCACATTGCCAGAAGAACGTGTGAAGCAGCCAGCGATTGTGAAGTGCAAGCCGAACCCGACGACGCCTGAATGTTGCCATCCATGTCAAGCAGCATAAGCATTGCTTCACCTTCGCAATATCTGATGCTCACGTTGAGGATTTGCGGCAACCGGTTCCCGCATGAACAGTTTATTTTGATATCGCTTATGTTTTCGGCAATTCTTTTTTGAAGTTCATCACGAAGTTTGCCGGTATGTTCCATGTGCCAGACCAATCTTTCCCCGGCCAGTTGGGCAGCCTTGCCCATCCCCACAATACCAGGAGTGTTGTAGGTTCCAGGCCTTAACGACTTTTCCTGACCACCGCCAACCATCACCGGCCTTATCTTCACTCCTTTACGGATAAAGATCACACCAATCCCTTTTGGTCCGTAAAATTTGTGAGCCGAGATCGAAAGCAGGTCTACGCCAAGCGCCTTCACATCAACTGGAATTTTGCCTACAGCCTGGACAGCGTCAGTGTGGAAGTAAACGCCCTTTTCCTTGCAGATTTTGGCAAGTTCTGCAATCGGCTGGATTGTTCCCACCTCGTTGTTGGCCATCATGATCGAAACGATTGCTGTTTTGTCTGTTATTGCCTGCTCAAGATCGGCCGGGTTGACTGTCCCGTCTTTGTCGACAGGTAGGTAGGTTGCGGTTGCGCCGTAGTTTTTAACTAAATCCTGAACTGTGTGCAGTACGGCATGGTGTTCAATTTGTGTTGTTATGATGTGGTTCTTGTCTGGCGTAAGCCTGTAATAGGCGCCTCTGAGTGCCATGTTGTCGGCTTCGGTTCCGCCTGATGTGAAATAGATTTCGGCAGGATCTGCATTAATCAGGCCAGCAATCTGTTTTCTAGCGTTTTCAACTGCCTCAAACGCTTTTTGTCCAACCGAATGCTGGGATGAGGCGTTTCCAAATTCCTCGGTAAAATAGGGGATCATTGCTTCCAGAACTTCGGGGTCAACCGGAGTGGTGGCTGAGTGATCCAGGTATACTGACTTCATTTTGCCTCCACATTGAGCTTCAGACACGATTTGATGCGATCGCAGTGCCTGCTTGTGCAGGTGTCTAGAATCTCAAGGATTTTTTTGACTCCCTGCAGGTTTATTCCAGCTTCCGACGTCAGGCGTTTGATGAGTTCGAGACGGTCGACGTCCTCCAAAGAATACAGTCTTCGCGAGCCTTTGTCAGCTCTGGTGGGTGTAAGTAATCCCGACTTTTCCCAAAGCCTGAGGGTTTGCTCACAGACACCAATCATGTCTGCAACTACTGAAATTGGTAATGCTGGTCTATCTGATTCCATCTGGGTTGATAGTAACCTTATAAAGAGTATTGTCAAGTATATTATTAAATTAATCATTAAATATTGTAATATCGATACTTTCATAAATTATGGCAGAATATGCTACAGGTTTTGTGTGATTACGTTTACAATGGATTGTGCATCAAGCCCATATTTGGCAAGCAGAACCTGTCTTTTACCGATCTCAGGAAATACAACAGGCAGACCAAGGTTTATTGTTTTTATCCCAGTTAGCAGAGCGATTTTTTGACCGACGCCACCCTCGATAATACCCTCTTCGATTGTAACAATCAGCTTTTTACCTTTGGAATGCTCAATCAATGCTGTTTCATCCAATGGTTTTACAAACCTGAGATTGAGCACAGATGCCGATACTCCTTTGGTTTCAAGAATTTTGGCAGCTTCATGGGCAGGCTTTCTCATTGATCCAAGATAGCAGATCAGAACATCATTTCCCTTAATTTCAAGTGATGCCTTGCCATACATGACCGGCGATGACAAATCATCGTTAACCTTGTCTTTTGGGTATCTCAAGGCTGATGGTGATGGCAAGGATACCGCCAGTCTAAGCATTTCTTCAAATTCACGGGCAGTTGAGGGCGCCATTACTGTCATGTTGGGAACGGTTGAAAGATAGGCCAAATCAAATATCCCCTGGTGTGTAGGCCCATCGTCTGGCACCAGTCCAGCTCTGTCGATTGCGAAAACCACCGGAAGGTTGTTCAGGGCAACATCGTGAATGATCTGGTCATAAGCTCTCTGCAAAAAAGTGCTGTAGATGGCAACAACAGGCTTCATACCGTTTTTTGCAAGCGATGCACCAATCGTGACCGCCAGAGGTTCAGCTATGCCAACGTCAATGACTCTGTCAGGGAACTTCTCGCTCAGGATTGAAAGCCCGGTGCCTTCAGACATTGCCGCCGTTATACCGACAATTCTTTCATCCTTTGCTGCAAGTCTGGACATGGTTTCGCCAAAAAGGGCCGAGTAGGACTTGTCTGCCGGTTTTGTGTCACCGTTTTCAAGCGAAAAGGGGGCGGTTCCGTGGAACTGCGTCGGCTTGCATTCGGCAAAATCACAGCCTTTGCCTTTCTTTGTTTTGACGTGCAGAAGGACTGGCATATTGAATTTCTTGATGTGACCAAGGAAGGTAACAATCGTTGAAATGTCGTGCCCGTCGACTGGACCAAGGTATTTGAAACCCAGTTGTTCAAAAATCTGATCTGCCATCAAGGCTTTTTTAAAAACAGATTTTAGCTTCATACCCTGGAAGAGCATGAATTCACCGAATTTACCCCACCTCATGAATGCAAGGCCAATTTTTCTTGAAAATGAGCGATAGGCAAGCGATGCCCTGAATTTGGAGGTTAGAAGCGACATTGCCCCGACAGAGTGGCTGATGCTCATCTCGTTGTCGTTGAGAATGACCACAACGTCTGTGTCTTTCTGGCCAAGGAAGTTGAGGGCTTCGTAAGATTCTCCGCCAGTCAAACCACCATCGCCAACCACAGCGATTATTTTCCGCCTCTCGCCTTTTAGGTCACGGGCGAGTGCCTCGCCTGCAGCCAGCCCGATTGAAGTCGAGGCGTGACCTGTGTTGTATCGGTCGTATGGCGATTCCTCAGGATTCGGGTAGCCGGAGAGTCCGTTTTCAAGCCTGATTGTGTCAAAGTTGCTGTTTCTGCCGGATAAAATCTTGTGAGTGTAGCATTGGTGACCAACGTCGAAAATGATTGAATCGTTTGGGGGGTTGAAAACGTAATGGATTGCGATTGTAAGATCGACTACACCAAGGTTTGACGCCAGGTGACCGCCGTTTTTTGACATGACTGAAATGATCCGCTCCCTGATCTCTTTTGCAAGCTCCGGTAAGCGTTTGACCTCAATTTTCTTGAGGTCGATCCCTTCATTGATATCGTCAAGCAAACTCATTTTACTGCAATGATGTACAATAAACCCCGTTTTTCAAGGTTTGTTGACCGGAAACCGGATGGGTATACCATGAAGCCATGAACGAATATGAAATTCTCAAGTCGGCGAAGGTGATCGCGGTTCTGGGTTTTTCGCCAGATCCATCAAGAACAAGCTGCCATGCAGCCAGTTTCCTCATCGACAAAGGCTATGAAGCCTATCTGGTCAATCCAGTTTATGAAGGCACGGAGAGTTTTGGTAGAACGGTTGTTTCGTCGCTATCCCAAGTGCCGGTTCACATCGATATAATCGACGTTTTCAGAAGATCAGAAGCCATTCCTGAGCTTGTTGATGAGATGATTGCAGTTAAACCAGGAACAGTTTGGTTCCAGCTCGGTATTTTCTCGCCTGAATCAGAGATTAAGCTTAAGGATGCAGGTATAAATGTCGTTTCAAACAGATGCGTGATGCAGGTGCTCGGATGACCGAATACAAGGGAACAGACACGAATTGTTTTGCCTGTGGCCGACGAAATCCAGATGGTCTGCAGCTGAAGTTCGGTCATTTCGATGGTTATGTTGAAGCCTTTTTCGACTGTCCAATAAAATTTCAGGGCTGGGACGGCATCATACATGGCGGAATAGTGTCGACGCTGCTTGATGAAGTGATGTATCACGCGATGGTTGACAAACCTGATGCCTTGACGGCGGAGATGACGGTCAGATTCATGAAGCCACTAAAAGTCGGAACAAAGGCAAGACTCGTCGGTTTTGTTGACGGTGTGAACGGCAGGATCATCACCACGAGAGGTGAGATTTACGATGAAAACGGCGTTCTCATTGCAAAAGGAACGGCCAGGTATATGATTGTACGGAAAGAACCCGCTTAAGGAGGAACCGTGATGCAGGAGCTTTTCAAGGCAATCCCCCAGGTCTCGGCGATAATCGACGATCCATCGTTTTCAAAAAAGTATGGGCACATCAGGCAAGACTTTGTGACAAATCTTCTCCGCGACGGGCTTGAGTCAGTTCGATCCAGCATCAAGGACGGAAAAATCACCGATGTCAAAGGTGTTGAAAAGGCTGTTTCAAAAATGGTCGATGCCAAACTTTCAATCCTCCTCAACCCTTCGCTCATCCGTGTTGTCAATGCCACCGGAATCGTTCTTCACACAAATCTTGGCAGGGCTCCGATGATGCCAAACCCAAAACTGCCCAACATCCTCGAAGGCTATTGCAACCTTGAATACGATCTCAAGGAAGGCGTGAGAGGCAAACGTGGCATTCACGTCAGGTCTGTCCTGCAGGTTATGACAGGGGCGCAGTCGGTTGTGGTCGTAAACAACAATGCCGCCGCCTTGCTCTTGCTCCTGAAAACCCACGCCGATGGCAAAGAAGTAATCGTTTCGAGGGGAGAGCTGATTGAACTTGGCGGATCGTTCAGGTTGCCTGAAGTAATGCAGGCTTCGGGCGCAATCCTACGCGAAGTCGGCACGACCAATCGAACACATCTCAAGGATTACGCGGCAGCAATCAACGAAAAAACGGCAATGATCCTCAAGGTTCACCCATCTAACTATGCAATCAGGGGTTTCACAACTTGTCCGACCAATGCAGAGCTTTCCCAGCTGGCAAAAGAGAAGGGAATAATCTACTGCAACGACATTGGATCGGGACTCATAAGAAGGATTGACCACCCGAAGTTCAAGGATGAACCCTGCCTTTCAGAGGCTCTGGCAGATGGGGCAGACGCAGTGCTTTTCTCCGGCGACAAACTATTGGATGGAACCCAGGCAGGATTTATTGTTGGCACAGAAAAAGTTGCCGGCGCATGTGGAAAGCTGCCGATGATGAGGAGTTTGAGGCTGGCAAAGGCGCACATGTGCATGCTTGAAGAAACGCTCAGGGTCTGGCTCATGTCTGACGCCGAGGTGATCAAGAGAAATCCTGTGCTCAGGATGATTTCAAGGTCTGATGAGGAACTGAAACTCCACGCCGAAAAACTTTTGGAAATGGTCAAAAAAGCCATACCTGAATCAAAACCCGAAGTGACAAGCCTTGTTGGTCAGATGGGTGGCGGAACCCTTCCCGATGTCGATTTCAACTCTTTCGGAATCAGACTTACATGGAAAGGTGCAGCCCAGGACTTGCTCTCAAAGCTGAGATCTCATTCAACGCCTGTCATTGCCAGAATCGAGGATGATTCAGTCGTGATAGATGCAAGGTGCATCCTCCCTGGTGAGGACGAAATCGTCGCTCAGGCCATCAAAAACGCCTATGAAAACTGACGCCGAAAAAGCGATACGAATCCTCATGAAACACTGGAGTGGCGATGAGTTCGCCGTTTTCAACAAACACAACCCGTGGAGAATTCTGGTTTCGGGAATCATCTCACACCGGACAAACGACAACGTTACTTATCCAGCCACACAGAGGCTTTTTGACAGGTGGCCAGATATAAGGACTATGTCTGAAGCCGATCCTGACGATGTGGCAAAAACAATCTACCCTGCTGGATTTTATCAGACCAAAGCTGGAAGGCTTGTGGAAATTGCAAACGACATAATCGAAAGATTCAAAGGGGTGGTTCCAGACAATATGGAACAACTCCTGACCATAAAAGGTGTTGGTAGAAAGACGGCCAATCTCATCCTCACCTTCGGATACCACATTCCGGCGATAGTTGTTGATACCCATGTTCATCGAATCAGCAACAGGACCGGTTGGGTTGAGACGAAAATTCCCGAGGAGACCGAAAAGGAACTCGAACGTCTCCTTCCAGAAGAACTTTGGATTGTATCAAACGAGCTTCTGGTCAGGCTTGGTCAGACCATCTGCAGACCGATAGGGCCGAAATGCAGCATTTGCCATATTTCCTCATGCTGCAAAGTTGGTAAAGGTTTGGAGTAAAGAGGTATTGACAAACCTGCAGGGGGGTCTATAATGCAATGCGTTTTACAGATTCCACAAAAGGAGGATTATGAGTTGTACACAAACGGTACCCACCTTATGTGCGAATTTTCGGGGTGTGATGCCCGGATAATAGGCGATGTTGACGCCGTCCGCGACATCCTGTTTAAAGCAGCCACCGAAGCCAAGGCAGAGATCATGGAAGTTTCCTTCCATCGTTTCTTCCCGCAAGGAGTTTCCGGCGTTGTGGTGATTTCGGAGAGCCACCTCTCCATCCACTCATGGCCGGAATATGGTTATGCTGCTGTGGATATCTACACTTGTGGAGATCACACAGACCCTGAAGCCGCACTGCAGTATTGTGCTAGGGCGTTCGGAGCGACTGCTACCGACATTGTGAAGGTGAACAGAGGACTGCCGAAAGTTAACGGTGAGTTCACCTACGAAGTCGTAAACAAGGCAAATTCACACTCATAATCCCTCTAATCCAGAAATATCAAGCCCCGGGCAACCGGGGCTTTTTTTATAGGCGCGATTTTTCCCAATATTCAATCCCGCCGGAGATTACTTTGAACATTGGATTTGGAAGGATTGTTTGGGTTTTTAAAACTTCTTCAAATTTCAACCGATCCCTTTTCTCAAGTTTTGATTTGAGGTGTTGAATTTCGTAAGCCAGCTGTTCGTCTGTGACTGACATGGTCTCCAGTACCGGATTGAAATTTATCTTGGTACCATCAAACCGGTAACACCTTCTTTGTGATTCAATCAGGACATGAGACAAGTAGGTGTCGATGGCCGTTATCGGATTTTCAGCTTTTGTGAACCTTGAGAGTTGAGGATGTTTCCTATATCCGACAGTCACACCCTCAAGCACTTTTCTTGCAAGCAAGCCTTCCCTCCAGACTGCCAGCAGACCTTTGCAGTCAAGATACATCGGATGGAGCGACCATAATCTCACATTTTGATGATAACGATTTTTACTTGTCTGGTCAGTCAATTCGGTTTTACTTTCGATTAAATTGGCAGGTTGTTGATTTTATCCATATTTTACGGTAAATTCGGGTTCGTGACAGACGAAACGAAAGACCATATACTGCGAAGGCTGGCAAGGATTGAAGGCCAGATAAGGGGTTTGTCCAGGATGATCGGTGGAGAAGAGTCCTGTGAAGAGATCGCAAATCAGGTGCAGGCTGTCAGATCAGCAATAAATCGAGTTGGGTTCATGATTTTAGAGAAAAAACTCTCCGAGTGCCTCATCGAGGGAAAACTTGATGAAACAAAGATAGAATCATTGCACAAGCTATTGATAAAACTCGCTGGATCATGAAAGGAGAACGATGAAAATCCGAGAGATTTATGAAAAGATCAAGGCTGCAGGTATTCGAGCCGAAAACAGCCCTTTTGAGTGCCAGTTTTATGGCTATGACGTAACTCCTCTCCCAAAGGAAGCCTATTACATCTTCAACGGTCACACGCCACAAATCATTACAAGACCAAAAAATGCCGAGGAAGTCTCGTTAATTCTCTCAACTGCAACAGCTGAGGGAATTCCGGTCACACCGCGTGGTGGCGGAACTTCAGGCTATTTCCAGAGCGTTCCTAGAAAACGCGGAATCCTGATTGAAACTCTCGCCCTAGACGAAATCGGAACAGTCAACCCTGACATGTTGACGGTCACGGTCGGTTCAGGCGTTATCTGGTCAGAGCTTGAGTGGGAGCTGAAGAAGAACGGCTACTGCCTCAAAACATACCCGACATCGTTCAGATCATCGACAATCGCTGGCTGGATGCAAACCGAGGGTGCTGGAGTCGGCTCGCTCATGTTTGGAAACATCAAAAAACTCATTTCGAGGATTGAAGCGGTCATGCCAAACGGCGAGATTGTCACCCTTAAAAAAGGCGACGGCATAAAGACTGGCAGAGGCTCAATCAGTTTCGATGATTTCTTCAAATCTGAAGGCATGATGGGCTTGATAACAAAAGTTGACATCTCAGTTAGAAAACTGCCAGCTTCAACATCGACCCAGCTTCTCATGTTCAAGGACAACGCACATTTTGCAACCCACGCTAAAGCAATCTCGACCCTTCCGGCAATCTATTTTGTTGAATTTGTAAACGGCGCCTACCTCGACCTGCTCAGACTTGGAAAATTCCACGCTCCGCCACACACCGAAGAAAACGTTTCAGCCGTCATCAGGTTTGAAGGCGACGACAAAGATGTGAAGGCTGGAGTTGAAGCGCTCAAGAATCTCTTAGCTTCAGACTCGTCAATTAAAGTGCTCGACACTCACGAGGCTGAAGAGGAATACGCAGAAAGACTCGACTATTTCAGGATCAAGTGCGCCTTCCCGTCAGTCACGCCTGCAGACATCCAGGTTCCAACGGCCGGACTTGGCAAGATGCTCGATAAATGCTCAAAATTCCCATTCAAACTCGCCTACAAGGGCGAACTCCTCTCACCAGACAACAGCGGCATCATGTTCTTCATGGTGCTTGGCAACGAGCTTTCAATCGTCAGGTTCATGTCAACAGCTCCGTACCAGATGGAGATAATCTTCAACGCAATGAAGCTTGGCGGTGGACCAAACGGTGGAATCGGCATGCTCAACACCCCATACATCTACGGATTGAGGACTTACAGGGAAAGAATCGGATTCACCGAAAAGAAGGAAGCCATCGACCCGGCATGGATCATGAATCCTGGCAAGTGGCCTGATCCTCCTTTCTATCTGAGACCGTACATCTATTTCACGGGAATGAAGTGCCTGGAGCCAGTGTGTGCAATTGTCGGCGGCATCAGGAGGAGGTGGTAGATGAAAAACAAATATCCACTCGTAAGGGAACAAATCAGAAAATGCATCCAATGCGGTTCATGCAGGGTCAATTGTCCAACAGCAAACGAAGTCGGCTGGCTCTCATGCTCCCCAAGGGCAAAAGTTCTTTACGCCAGAGACTACATCTATGGCAGATGGCCGTCAAAGGTCAAGATGAACAAGGAATTTGCACAGAGACTCTACCAGTGCACCCTCTGCGGACGCTGCAAGGTTGAGTGCATCACAGACATTGATTTCCCCGATGTCTGGATAGAATTGCGCGGACTGGTCAACGACGCAGGTGTGAAGCTGGACATCGTTGAAACGGTCAATGGAATTCTCACCACAAAAAAGAACGTTGCCGACCAGCCAAACGATGAGCGAGCCAACTGGCTCAAGAGGGCAAAACTCAGCTTCGACCCAACAAAGGTTGAAAAAGCTGATGTTGTTTACTTCGTTGGCTGCATGAGCTCCTATTACCCACAAGCCCAGTCGCTTGCAAGGGCAATG
>CAYYJO010000014.1:0-35605 GCA_964472265.1 uncultured Caldisericales bacterium
TTCTTTGAAAAGGTCGTGGTCGATCTCATTGAGAAAATGGGCTACAGTTCAGGGCATGAAGGCAGCTCCAGGGCTTTCTGCATGGGAAGCGATGGCGGTGTTGATGGTATTGTTGAAGAAGACAGACTTGGGCTTGATAAAATCTACATCCAGGCCAAACGCTGGTCAAACACGGTTGGAAGACCTGAACTCCAGCAGTTTGCTGGAACGCTGGTCGGAAAACATGCACACAAGGGAGTCTTCATCACAACATCAGATTTTTCAAAAGAGGCAAGGGATTTTGTGAAAGACTCCGGCTCAAACATCTCGCTGATAAACGGAGAAAAGCTTGTGAGCCTGATGATTGAGTTCGGTCTTGGGGTTTCCCTCCAAAAACGAATCGACATTCTCAAGGTCGACCATGATTATTTCAACGATGAGGAGTATTAACTCGGCTCCGCCGGTAAAACACTGAAACCTTTGATCGATGTAATCCTGAAATCACTGGCAAAGCCAGATGATTTCGTTGAATCTGAGTAACAATTAAGAATAAAGATAAGAATAATCAATAATATTTGCCTCACTTGTGAAGGGAGGTGGCACGCAGTGCCGGTGGGTTAATCCTCGACGAAAGTCGAGATAGAAAACACTCCCTCACCCTTAATCCCTCTCCCAGACTGCGTCCAGGCGAAGGTGGCTGAAAGCCGGATGAGGGAGTTTACCACGACTCCGTCGATAAAACACTGAAACCTTTGATCTATGTAATCCTGAAATCACTGGCAAAGCCAGATGATTTCTTGCATTCAGAGTGGGTATCAAAAATAAGATATATTAGCGCCTCCCTTTTTTTGAAAGGAAGTCGCACGCAGTGCCGGTGGGTTTATTTGTTAAATAATAATCTTTTCAAACCACTCACAAAACGTAGCCAGGTCGGCATCGTCATTCCACGGCCCAAATGAAATCCTCATCACACCTTTGCTTGCTCCAACCCATTTGAGAAACGGCATGGCGCAGAGGAAGCCGGCTCGTACCTGAATATTGGCGGTTTCATCAAGTTTCCTGGCGATTTCGATAGGGTCTCTGTCTCTCAGAACGATTGAAATCGTAGGTGTTGAGTTTTCAGGATTCAGGATTTCAACATCCATTTTCTTCAGGAAATTGCACAGTTCTTTGTCGTAGTACTTCAGTCTCTTCTCGATTTCATCTGGATTGTTGGCCTTTGTCCACCTAATTGCTTCGGCCAGACCAATGATCCCTTCGAGTGACTGCGTGCCGGATTCGTATTTAAGAGGCTTTGGCAAGAGCTTGTACCCTTCCTCGGTCATATCGGCAACCACACCACCACCTACAATCGTGGGTTTAAGCTGCTCGAATGCCTCTTTCCTGCCAAGCAGCAACCCCAAACCTTTCGGGGCCATCATCTTGTGCCCGGCGATAGCCATAAAGTCGCATCCAACCGACTTGAAATCGATACGCTCGTGAGGGGCAAGCTGTGCTGCATCGATGACCGAGATTGCGCCGTTATCACGGGCAATCCCTGACAGCTCCTTGATTGGCTGGATTGCTCCAGTGACGTTTGATGCGCCTGAAAACGCAGCAACTTTGCAACCATCACACTTTTTTCTGAAATCCTCAACATCGATGATACCGTTTCGATTGCACCCAACCCATATCAGTTCTACGCCCTTTGCTCTCAAGTCCATCCAAGGGAGGATGTTTGCGTGGTGGTCGGCGCGAGTCATAAGAACCCTGTCACGAGCTTTGAAATCCAGACCTTTTGCAACCCAGTTGATTGAGTGAGTGGCGCCTGGCGTGAAAACGGTTTCTTCAAATGAAACGTTGAACCAGTCAGCAATTGTTTGCCTTGATTCCTCGACCAGCTTTGTGGCTACAGTCGATTTCCGATAAGGTGACCGGCCTGCCGTTGCGCCCGATTCAGTCCAGTATTTGTTTACGGCTTCGATTACAGCAATTGGAAGCAAACCGGTTGCAGCTGCGTCGAGATTATGGACACCCTTTGCTGCCGGAAACTGACTTTTAAGAGATTTCATCATTCACCTCAAAACAAAAAAGCCAGACTTTTTTAAAAGCCTGGCTTTGGTGTGGCATGAGTTGAGATTATTCTTCGGATTTGTGGGTGCTGAACTTGTAGCCGACACCCCTGACCGTTTCGATATACTTTGGATTCTCTGGATGAACCTCGATTTTTTTTCTGATCCACCTGATGTGCACATCAACTGTTTTGGTATCAAGAGGAGCTTCGACGCCCCAGACGTGTTCCATGATGTTTTCACGGGTGAAAACTCTGTCTGGTGAACTGGCGAGGAACCAGAGGATTTCAAACTCCTTGTAGCCCAGGTTGACCGGTTTTCCAGCAACAAGGCATGTTCTCTGCGAGTAGTTCATGATGAGGTCGCCAACCCTGATTTCTTCTGGTGGATTTTCAACCACAACCTTGGTCGCCTTTGAGGTTCTTCTCAGAAGCACCCTGACTCTGGTTATGAACTCACGGACAGAGAACGGTTTTGTCATGTAGTCGTCAGCGCCCATTTCAAGTCCGACAACCTTGTCAATTTCAGTTGTTTTTGCCGACAGGATGAGGATCGGGGTGTCGTATTCCTGGCGAAGTTCCCTGCAAAATTCAATGCCGGTCTTGCCCGGGAGCATGAGGTCGAGCACGATGAGGTCGGGCTGTCTTCGTCTGGCCTGCTCAAGGCCTTCCTCTGCCGTAAGAGCCGTGAAGACGGTGTATCCTTCACTTCTGAGGTTGTATGAGAGCGTTTCCTGGATCTTGTGCTCATCCTCTACGATTAGCACTTTCTTTTTGTTTGGAGAGACCTGGTTGTTCATTTGACCTCCTTAATAAACCTTATTTTAACTTTTTCATTTAACCTGTCAAGGAACTAGTAAGATTCCAAAGGAAGTCTGGATTGCGGCTGGAGATTGAGATTGGATCTTATTCCGAATTGATGGTACAAAAACCCGCAGTAGGCTATCATTGCGCCGTTGTCAGTGCAAAGCGATGGAGGAGGAACCCTCACCGGCAAACCGATGCTGACACCCAGTTTGTTGAGTCTTTCCCTGAAATATGAGCTTGAAGCCACGCCACCGACAGCGAAGAGTGACTTGGCATCTGTTTTCTCAATTGCAAGCATCAACCTGTCAAGAAGTTGGTCAACGACCGCTTTCATGAACGATGCCGCAAGATCTTCTTTTGGCATGTTGGGGCATCGTTCAATCGCCCTGACACCAGCGGTTTTAAGGCCAGAAAAGCTGAAGTCGAGAGAGTTATCCTTGAGGCGCGTATTCGGGTAGCTTACAGCATTCAGATCACCGATGAAACACATCCTGTCAATTTCAGGGCCGGCAGGATAGGTTAGTCCGAGCACCCTGCCAAATTTGTCGAGGGTTTCCCCTGCAGCGTCATCTCTTGTTTCTGCAAGCATTTGAAGGGAAAAGTCTGGATTGACATAAACAATTTCTGAGTGGCCGCCCGAAATGAGCAGTCCGAGAGAAGGCATTTCAATTTCAGGCTGGGCAAGCATCACAGCTGCGATGTGGCCTCTCAGGTGGTTGACTCCGATGAGTGGCTTGCTCCAGGCGTATGAAAGGGCTTTTGCAGTTTCTATTCCGACAAGCAAACTGCCAACCAGTCCTGGACCGTATGTGCACGAGATAAACTCGATATCTTCGTGTGTGATCTGAGCTTCCTTGAGGGCAGTGTCGAGCACTGGGAGAATGTTTTCCAGATGAGCTCTTGAAGCAAGTTCCGGAACCACTCCGCCCCAAATCTGATGGACCCGATCCTGTGAAGCCTTGATTTGAGCCAGAATTCTACCGGTACTGTCGACCAAACCGACAGCCGTGTCATCGCAGGATGTCTCGATTCCAAGTGATATCATCTTTCTCTAACCATCACTATAGCGTCTTCTCCGTTGTCTTGATAGTACTTCTTCCGTACGTACATATTTCTGAAGCCAAAAGACTCATAAAGCTTCTGTGCAGCAGTGTTACCAGCTCTTACTTCAAGCAGGATGAATTTAATGTTTTCTTCATCTGCCTTTGTAAGCATTGCCGAGACAAGCTCTGTTCCAATGCGCTTTCTTCGGTGTTGCGGGAGAACGCAGACATTTATGATGTGGAACTCGTCGTACTGTCTCCAAAGTCCGCTAAAACCAACGATTTTTTTGTCATCGACGGCAACCCACCAGAAGGAATCAGGGTTATCGTTGAAGTCCTCTCTGAACGGTTCCTTGAGCCAAGGGCTGCCAAAGCAGGTACACTCAATCTCGTAAACGTGCTCAAAGTCGGTTGACTTTGCCGGCCTAACTGTTGCCATTGTCCATTTCAAAAAGGTAGTTGGGAACAGCCCTCATCCATGGCAGTGGTTTTTTTGTTGCTGCAAGTTCAACTGCCTGCTCCGGGTTCGGTGAGACAAGCTCGAACTTTGCGTTGATCGGTGTGGCTTCCTTTGGGCTGATCCATTTCCAGTCTGGTTTGTCGTAGTCGGAAAGGTAGGTTTTCTCAATAATTTGTGGGGTTTCGCTGAATTGATCAGAGAAAGCCTGAATCCACCAATGGTCTTTTCTGGCCGGGATCATTGCAAGCAGTGGTTTTTCGAGTCCAAACGCCATTACTTCAAGGGTCGAGAGGGCAATGACCGGTTTGCCGGTCGCGTAGCTCCATGCCCGAATCGGAGAAAGGCCAACCCTTATGCCGGTCAGCGAACCAGGCCCAGAGAGAACGATGAATTGCTCGATCTGGTTGAAGGTGATGCCGGCTTCATCCACCAGGTCTGTGCATGAGGTTACTATTCTGTTGGCATCGTCGCTTTTACGTGTAATTTCTTTCTTTGCTATTATTGAGCCGTTGGAAGAAATAAAGACATATTCAGGGCTTGTTACTGAAAGAACTCCAAGGCTCAGCGTCTTGTGAACTTTGCCCATCTCTTCCGTCCTTTGAATTGGTGTTATTGATATTTTGACGCATGAATCCGTTAAATTTAAGGTTTTTATATTTAATTGGTCTTTAATTTAATCGTTTGTCAGACTTTTCCAAGCTTTGAAACGGTTTTTGTGATGCCAAGCCTGATGTGGTTCAGATTCACACCGCCTTGCACATAAATCCGCCATGGGTCAGAGTCCATGCCGTCAGCGGAGAGATCACTGGTTCCACCTGAAACAAATCCTCCACCAGCCAACATCACCGGCGCAGGATACCCCTGTTGTGCAAACGGTTCAGGGATTGCGGTTGAATCGATTGGCGATACCGACTGGATCGCCTTTCCGAAGTCGAGGAATTTCTTTCTTGAACCAAGCTTTATTGCCACAACCGTATCAACTCGTTCAGAATCGGCAGATGGCGAGACTTCATAGCCCAGCTCCGAGAAAACCTTTGCCCAGAGCAAAGCCCCTTTGTGGCTGGAGGCGACCGATGAAGGAGCCAGAAACAATCCCCTGAAAGCATCAAGCATGAAACCCCAGGTTGCGCCAACTTCTGCGCCGATTCCGGGGGCGGTCACCCTCGTGGCGATCAGATCAATCAAATCCTGTCTTCCCGCGATGTACCCGCCTGTGAGAGCCAGTCCTCCGCCTGGGTTTTTTATCAGCGAGCCAACCGTGATATTGGCGCCAACGGTTGCTGGTTCGGTGTTTCCTACGAACTCGCAGTAACAGTTGTCGACCATGATGATCGAGTCAGGATTTGCCTGTTTGATTGCTTTTGACCACTCTTCAATCTGCTTGATTGTGACCGGTTTTCCTGGTTTATAGCCGGTTGAACGCTGGATCATGATTAGTTTTGCAACCTTGATTTTACCAATGTCTTTCACGCCATCGCGCCAATCGGTCTGGTCGTAATGGATGCCGAACTCTGCCAGCGAACCTTTTGCCGGTCTGATTCCGATCACTTCCTGCAAGGTTTCGTAAGGAGTTCCTGTGATTGAAACGACCGTGTCGCCAGGACGAAGGATGCCGAAAAGAACACAGGCCAAAGCGTGAGTGCCAGATGCAATTTGTGGCCTTACCAGCGCTGCTTGGGTGCCAAAGATGATTGAATAAACTTTTTCGAGTTTGTCCCTTGAGATGTCGCCCAATCCGTAGCCGGTTGAACCTGCGAGGTCGCCTGAGGAGAGCCCGACTTTTGAGAATGCCGATAAAACCTTGTCGAGATTGGCATCGGTAATTTGATCAATCCTGTCAAAATCGCCTTGGAGCGATTTTTGGCAGGCTGAAACGACATCAAAGGGGTTCAATCGGCTCTCCAAGCATCGGGCCTGCGGTTGCATCGATGATTCTTACATCGACAAGCGTTCCAGGCGCAATTTCTTCATCGATTCTGACCATCTTACCAACTCCGCTCATTCCAACTGACATTCCATCAATGGTGTCTTCTATGAGCACCTGAAGGACTTGGCCATGGAAAAGTCTTGCGTTTTCGGCCGTGATGATGCGCTGCATTTCAACAATCCTGTTGATTCGCTCGTTGAGAACCTCTTCGTTGGTCTGCTCAACGAAATTTGCTGCTGGAGTTTTTGGGCGTTTTGAGTACTGTGCCGAGTATACCTGATCGAATCTGACTTCCTGAAGCAGTTTCACCGAGTCCTCGAACATTTCATCAGTTTCACCCGGGAAGCCTACGATCAGATCGGTTGTCAGTCCACGAAGCGGGTACTGCTCATTGATTGCGTTTATAAGCTCGCGATATTTTTCCACCGTGTAACCCCGGTTCATCCGACGCAAAATCTCATCGTTTCCGGACTGGACAGGCAGGTGAAAGTACGGCGCTATCTTTGGAATCTGTTTGATCTGCCTGATTGTTTCAGGCTTCATGTCTTTTGGATGGCTGGTTAGAAAACGGATGCGCTTTAGGTCGTCAATTTCTGCAACGTCTTCGAGGAGGTCAATGAAACCGTTTGGTTCATTCCTGTCCTGACCGTAGGCGTTGACGTTCTGGCCTAAAAGGATTACCTCGGAGGCTCCATTCTCGATGAGCGCAATGATCTCAGATTTGATCTCATGAATCGGTCTGGAAATCAACCTTCCGCGAGTATATGGAACAATGCAGTAGGTGCAAAACGAGTCGCAACCGTAGGTTATTGGCACATAGGATGTTACTTTGCCTTCAGCCGGTTTCTGGCCTGACGTCTGAAGATCAACAGCCTGAACCAGTGCAAGCTCCATCTCCTGCCTGCTTGAGAACGTTCCGATTGTGAAATCAACCTGTGGATGCCTACGTTTGAAGACCGCAAGGTCTATTTGTGGCACACAGCCGATCACGCCAATGCCTGAAGGCTTGCCGGTTCTGCGCCTTTGTGAGTTGAGCTGGCCAATCCAGGACTCCATCTTGTGTACCGACGCTTCACGGACTGCACATGTGTTGACCATCACCAGATCGGCTTCTTCAAGTGTTGACTCGTTCCAGCCGGCAGATTCCAGCACCTTGGCATAGAACGCCGAATCCGAGACGTTCATCTGACAGCCGATGGTGATGAAGTGATATCCTGGCATGATTTATGGGGTGAGTCTCTCGATATCCCTCGGGAAGAGCGTGCCTTCACGGACGTTTTTGAGACCGAGAATCTGGCAGGTGATGCGCTCCAGACCGATGGCAAGTCCGCCGTGCGGTGGCATGCCGAACTTGAACATGTCGGTGTAGAACGTGAAATCATCTGGGTTGCAGTTGAACTTGATCATGTTGTCGATGAGCATCTTGTGGTCGTGGATACGCTGTCCGCCTGTTGTGATCTCGAGTCCCTTGAACAGAAGGTCGAATCCTCTTGTGTCACCCGGGTGGTCAGGGTCGGGGTAGGTGTACATTGGACGTGCCTCGATCGGATAGCCTGTGATGAAGATGAAGTCTGATCCGGTTTCTTTCTTGATCCAGTCGCCGATTGACCTTTCACCTTCCGGGTCAATGTCAAATCCCGGTTCGTACTTGATCTTGTAGTTCTTTTCAAGGATTTCGTGAACTTCGGTCATGCGAAGCCTTGGAATCTTGTCAGGAACCGTGAAGGTTGCACCGAGAAGGTCAAGTTCGGCCTGGCATTTTTCGTGGATGAGTCCATCGAGATATTTGAGGAACCCTTCCTCAATGTCCATTACGTCGTTTTCGTCCTTGATGAAGCCCATTTCCAGATCCAGTGAGGTGTATTCGTTGAGGTGACGGCTTGTGTTGTGCGGTTCTGCACGAAATACCGGAGCAACCTCATAGACACGCTCGAAAACGCCAACCATCATCTGTTTGTAAAACTGTGGCGACTGGGCAAGGTATGCGGACCTGTCAAAGTACTGCACCTTGAAAAGGTTTGCTCCGCCTTCAGTGCCTGAGGCAACGATCTTTGGGGTGTGGATTTCTGTGAATCCCTGTGATCTGAGGTATTCGGCGAAAGCCTGTGAAATGCAGGCCTGGATTTTGAAAACCGAGTTGAGTTTTGGGTGGCGGAGCGAGAAGTACCTGTAGTCAAGCAATCTTTCGAGGCTCTCCTTCACGTCTTTCTTGTTGACCTGCGTTGGAAGCTCATCGATGACCTGTCCGAGCACTTCGATACCGGTGACTTTGATTTCGAAGCCGGCTTTTGCAATGTCGGATTTGGCACAGATGCCTTTAAGCCTGATTGGCATTTCGTTTTTGAGTTCAGGAACTACAAAATCAGGTTTCTCTATTATTCCCTGCACCTGACCGGTTCTGTCGCGCAAAACGACGAACGAAAAGTCGGCCATCAGCCTTACGTTGTGGATCCAGCCTTCAAGGCTGATCTCTTCGCCTATGTGGTTTACTGCGTCTTTGGCAAGTATTCTCATTTCCCTTTTGTTCATTCCTTTCAGGCCAAGATGATATTGCATCGGTTGGATTCTTTCAAGGATTTGACAGCAGTGCAAAAGAAGCTACATTTGACTTGATGAAATCGGTGAAGAAACTCGTCATGTGCCTCTCAGCCGTCGATTTTGATGCACTGGGGGCAATGCTGGCGATCACAAAACTATATCCTGGAGCTTTCCCTGTGAGTCAGTCTGGGCTTGAGTTGCAGGTGAAGCAATTCATTTCTATCTACAGGGATTTCATTTCGCTCTACGATCTTCACGCAATCGACAAAAATTATGTTGAGGAACTCTACATCGTTGACACCAGGCCATCGAAAAAGCTTGACGATTTCATAAAAACTTTCCCAAACCTGAAACTATGTGTTATCTTTGACCATCACAGCGGAGGCGTTAGCAAGGACAAAACAAGACTGGTTCAGCAAGAGGTTGGGTCGACCACAACGATGCTGGTTCCACTTCTCAGGCTCAGGAAAATATACATCTCACCGCAGGAAGCAACGGTTATGCTCACTGCCATCTATGAGGATACTGCAAACCTGATCTCTCCGACCACAACCCCGAAAGACCTCGAAATGGCCGCGTATCTTCTCTCGCTCGGAGCAAACCTGCAGGTGGTCAGAAGGTTCCTCCAGACTGCACTGGATGACCGTGGCAAGGAGATGCTCAAGCTCTTTCTCGACAACATCGAGGTTGTGCCGATGGGTGGCATTCTTGTTGCAATCTCCTGTGTTTCTTATCGGAATTATGTCGAAAACCTTGCGTTCATAACCCACAAGCTGTTCGATGTCGTCGAAGCCGATGCCATTTTCACGGCTTCATCGTTTGAGGGCGTGACATATTTTGTAGGCAGGTCACTGGACGAAAAGCTTGTCGATGCTGCAAAAATCCTAAGCCATTTTGGTGGAGGCGGACACAAGACTGCAGCTGCTGCAAAAATCAAGGGTGAACTCGAACCAAACATCGCCTACATGAGGCTTTTGAAGGTTTGTCAAGAAGAGATTGTCCCTCCCCCAACGGTTGCCTCAATCATGAGCAGACCTGTAAAAACCATTGATCCACACATGCCGGTCAGCCAGGCAAAGCGAATCCTTGAACGTTACGGCCACGGCGGTTTGCCTGTGGTCAACAACGACAAGCTCATCGGAATCATCACACGACGTGATCTGGACAAAGCCCAGTCGGCTTTTTCCGATGCCCCGATCAAGCGCTTCATGACCACTGAAGTATTAAAGGTTCAGGCCAGTGCGTCGATTGTCGAGGCTCGAAGGCTGATGATGAAGGGTCAGGTTGGCAGACTTCCAGTTATCCACGAAGGAAAACTCGTTGGAATTGTCACCAGATCGGATGTTTTGAAGGCTGTTTTCTGGCATCGCGGGCAAGATATCGGGCCATTCCCGCCGCCTACGAGACTCGATACAGCCCAAACCCGTGAGTTATTCTTGAAAATCCCCGGCAAGATCAAGGAAATCATTGAAATTGTAAAAACCAGTGCCGTAGAGCAGGATGTTAATCTTTATCTGGTCGGTGGTGCCGTCAGGGATATGGTGATGAACAGATCGTTTTCAGACCTTGATTTTCTTGTTGAAGGCGATGCGATCCATCTGGCTTCACAAGTCCACGAAAAGCTTGGTGGCAAGTTGATCCGTTACGAACGTTTCGGGACTGCCAGGCTTGTCAACGACACGATCAACATCGATTTGGCGACGGCCAGGGCTGAATATTACACCGAACCAGGGTCGCTGCCGAAAGTCCAGCAGAGTTCGATTCGGGAAGACCTTTTGAGGCGGGACTTCACAGTGAATGCGCTTGCTCTTGCTCTTACAGGTGAGGATTCTGACCACATAATCGATTTCACTGGAGGGCTTGAGGATATCGCAGCAAAGAGGGTAAGAGTTTTACACAACCTTTCGTTTGTTGAAGACCCCACACGAATCCTCAGGGCTATTTACTATTCTCAGCTTCTCGGTTTTGAGCTTGACACCGAGACGCAACGACTGGCCAAGGATGCAATAAAAACAGGACTGCTAGCCACAGCCAAAAACGAACGCACAGCCCAGGAACTTGAAAAAATCCTTGAGAGTGCTGAAGGCTCAGAGATGCTCATTTCGCTTGAAAAATTCAAGGGCTTGTCAACGATGTTCGGAAGGGCTCCAACTCATCTTTCGGCAAGACTCAAGCGTTTGGACAAGATCATTTCTTCAGGTGCCGAATTTGGCTTTACCGGGGACTCGATGATTCTCAGGATTCTCCAGCTCACTGAAGAGCAAGATATTAATTCGCTTCGTGAAATCATGCTTCATCTGAAAATCGGAACAAAGATGGCAGAATCGATAATGCAGGCCAAAGAAACCTCGGCTAAACTTCATGACGCCTATCTGGAGAAAGACAGGGTCAAACTGTTCAAGACCATAAGAAACCTGTCTGATTCAGCGGTAATCTTTGCTGTTGCCTTGCTGAAAAACCATGATTCCTTGAAAGCGTTTGATGAAATGGCTAGAATAAGGGCCATCAAACTCGGCATTTCCGGCGATGACCTGATAAGAGAAGGGGTCAAACCCGGGAAAGCGCTAGGCTCCGTTCTTGAAGCGGTGTTGCTTGAGAAGGTTTCAGGCAGAATCTGGGACAGGAAACAGGAGCTGGAAATGGCAAGGAGGCTTCTGATTGGCTGACTTCAGCTTTTTTGATCAGGTGAAATCATTCCTGCTCAACATCATTCCTCTTTTGATCTGTTTTACTGCCGCCACAACCGTGAGCAGCTTTGTGAAAGCCTGGGTTGCTAACCATTTCGGTGATCCAACGGCTAAGGTTGCAGGCAGACTGACATTGATTCCAATTCACTTCGACTGGGTTGGCACGCTCTTCCTGCTCCTCTTCTATCCAGGCTGGGCAAAACCTGTGCCGGTCAATCTGACAAACCTTGGCCAGAAACGCAACAAGGTGGCATTGATTGAGCTTTCGGGTGTTGCTGCAAATCTGGCGATTGGTCTTGCCTCGCTGATAATATACTGGCTGCTTTTAAAGCTTGAACCGGTTCTCAATCTTGACCTTCGAACCTTCAAAAAGCTGTTCGAGCTTTTTGGCACGTTCAACGTTTTCTACGCTGTTTTCCACCTTCTGCCGATTCCACCGCTTTCGGGATTCAGAATCCTCGTTGCCCTTTTCTACCACAAACCACAGGGAGTTCTTGACAGCTGGATAATAAACCTTGTTGGCGCTGCAATACTCATGATTCTGTTCATCTGGACTCCGCTTCTCAACATTCTTGTTGTCGCCACTCAGGCAATCACCGGTCTGCTCCAGTCGAGCGGAACATCATATTTCTCCTACTTCTCACTCGCATTGTTCGGAGGTTACTAGACATGTCGCGCATCCTCACAGGCATGAGGCCAACCGGTCGCATGCATATCGGCCATTATCTCTCGGTTCTGCTCTCAGACGTTGAGCTTCAGGAAAAGCACGATTGCTACTTCCTTGTTGCCGATCTTCACGTTCTGACCACTGGTTACGAAAAGACTGCTGAAATAAAGGAAAACATCCTCCAGATGGTGGCTGACTGGCTTGCTGCAGGCATGAGCCCCGATAAGGCCACAATCTTTGTCCAGTCCCATGTGCCGATCCATTTCAACCTCTACCTGATGCTCTCGATGATCACCCCAACCGGCTGGCTCGAACGAAACCCGACTGTGAAAGACATGGTCAGGGATTTGAACCTTAATGACAGCGTTGGACACGGTCTTCTTGGCTATCCGGTTTTGCAGGCTGCAGACATTCTTGCCTACAAGGGCGAGCTTGTCCCAATCGGTGAAGATCAGCGACCACATCTGGAAATTGCAAGGGAAGTTGCCAGACGCTTCAACAATCTCTACGGTGAAACATTCCCTGAGCCAAAGGAATACCTTCGTGAATTCACGGTGATCCCAGGCACAGACGGCAGAAAAATGAGCAAGTCCTACGATAACGGCATTTTCCTGTGTGATCCGGCCGAAACAATTGGGAAAAAAGTGGCTCTGATGGTTACGGATGCGCAGAAAATCCGAAAGAACGACCCTGGAAGACCTGAAGTTTGCTCGGTTTACAGCTTCCACAAGATTCTTAAGACACCAGAAATCGAGGCAAGGGCAGCATCCTGTCGTGCCGGCGAGCTGGGTTGCGTTTTGTGCAAAAAGGATTTATCATCGTGTCTGGATGGAATCATTGCTCCAATCAGGGAAAAAAGGGAACAGTTTGCAAGTAGGCCAGATATGGTCTGGGAAATCCTTCACGAAGGCGCAAAAAAGGCAAATAAATTCACAACTCCTGTTTGGGACGAGGTCCTTTCAAGGATGGGAATGAAGTATGGTCAATCCTGACAGCCTTGGTCTGGTGATACACGGAGCGCGCTCCGGAGCAGTGTCGCCATACAAAATAAGGTTGTCGCAAATCACAGGTGCCCTGCTTCAAAACATAATTGAATCAGAAACGATACAGGCCGAACACCTGGAATCACTTGAAAAAGCAGCCCATCTGATGCAGATGAAAGCAGAGTTTGTTGCCAATGGCGGCAAGTTCGTGACAACCGTAAAAGAATCGGTCTTCAAACAGGGTGAAACGGCGCAGGCAATCGACAGAAACTACGAAGCCCTGATCCAGCTCAAGGATCTGATCCAGAAGAATGTTACGATCCATTCATACGGCTACACACACCCACAACTGACATCGCCTGAGCCGGAATCCATCGTCATGCCGTCCGAACGCAGGCTTGTGTCGATTATATCAAGGCTTGCCGGAATCAAGAAAGAGCAGGGCGACAAACAGCTTGTGGTCAGAAGGGTTACCATCAACCTCAAACAGGCCATGTCGGAAATCCTTGAGAGGCTGAAAAAAGACATTCAAGTGCTGTTTTCTACATTCCTGGGCAAAACACCCTCAAGACTCGACATAATCACAAGACTTCTTGCCATTCTCCAGCTGGCAAAAATGAGCAAAATAACCGTGTGGCAGTCGGAGCCGTTCGGCCCGATCATGATTGAGAAGCAGTGAACCTGATAAATGCAATCGAAGCCGTGCTTTTTTGTGCCGGCAGACCCCTCTCTTACAAAAAAATCGGCAAGATAGTCAACTCGTCAGAATCGATGGTTGCCGTTTCGCTTGCCCAGCTTGCCAACCGTTACCAGGACAGCGGAATCACCCTTCATATAGCCAATGGCAAGGCACAGCTGCTCTCAAATCCTGAATATGCCGAGATTGTGAAACCATTAATCAGGAGACCGGCAAAACGCAGGCTTTCGTCAGCTCACATCGAAGTTTTGGCCATCATTTCAAGCAAAGGCGAAGCCACGCTGACCCAGGTGAACAAATATCGCGGATCATCCTCGGACAGCACGATCAGGGGTTTGATGCGCAAGGGTCTGCTTGAAAGGTTTGAAAAGCCGACAAAATTCAAAAGGAAGATAATCCTTTTCAGGGTCACGGACAAATTCAGGGAAATGGCCGGCCTCTCCCAGTTTGAGGAGCTTAAGTCAAAGCTCTCGCTTCTTGACAGCTCTCCTGACGTTCTTGACGGGGACGGTGGCGATGAGGGTGGTGATTTTGTCGCTTCTGGTGAGGTTGATATCGATGGCTTCCCTTTGGATGACGACGTATCTTCCGATGACCTCTAGGATGTCACGTTTGAGGTTTTCCATCAGTTCAGGCGCAATCGATTGCCTGTCCTGGATGAGCACCATTTGAAGCCTCTCACTTGCCCTTTCCTCCGGCCTTTTCTTTTTGAAAAGCCCAAAAAGCATTCTACCTCCTGAAGCTGTCTCCCAGCTTCCCCCAGAAATTCCTTTTGCCCAGATTTCCGACAGGATCGTCCTTGCCTTCAAGCCTTGCACACACGGACATGAATGATTTTGCAGAAGGTGATTTCGGATTCATGACGGCAGGCATCCCCTTGTTTGTGCAGGCTATTATGCTCTTGTCCTCGGGAATCACTCCGATGAGGGTTATGTCCAGCAGTCCGGTTATTTCGTCAACAGCCATCATCGTTCCCGAGTTGACCATCTCCGGTCTGACACGGTTTACAATCAGGCTGACCTCCTTGATTTCAAAGGTTTCAAGCAGACCGATGACCCTGTCGGCGTCTCGAACCGATGTGACTTCAGGCGTTACCACAACAATTGCAGCATCGGCAGCCTGAACGGCGTTTGAAAAACCGTGTTCGATTCCGGCGGGACAATCGATGAGGACATAATCAAAATTATTCTTGAGCATCCCGATTATTTCCCTCATCTGCTCAAAACTCACATCTTCCTTGTATTTTGACTGGGACGCGGGCAGAAGATACAGTCCTGAACTCATACGGCTGTCTTTGATCAGAGCCTGTGAGAGTTCACATATTCCGTCTGCAACATCAACCAGGTTGAAAACGATCTTTCCTTCAAGCCCGATCATCACATCGAGATTTCTCAGTCCGATGTCTGTGTCAACGAGCACGACGTTTTTTCCTGCCATGGCAAGTCCGTAGCCAAGGTTTGCCGTAACCGTGGTCTTCCCGACGCCACCCTTGCCTGACGTGACAACAATTGCTTTACCCATCGATAAAAGTTTAAAAAACCGCATCGTTGTTGTCAATGACGTGTTTTTGCATATACTCTCCTTTCAATGAACAAAAACAAGGTTTTGCTGCTCATTCTTGATGGCTTCGGTATTGCCCCGCCAAGTCCGGGAAACGTCTGCACCCTTGCCTGCACACCAAACATTGATTCCCTGAGGGATTCAAACCCACACTCACAGATTGACGCTTCAGGACCGAGTGTTGGCTTGCCAAAAGGGCAGATGGGCAATTCTGAAGTTGGCCATCTCAACCTTGGAGCCGGCAGGGTGGTTTACCAGAAACTGACGCTCATTGATCAGGCTGTTGAAAACGGGTCGCTTGCCAAAAACCAGACACTCATCGAGGCAATCGACGCAGCAAAGGAATCAAAGCTCCACTTGGGCGGATTGTGTTCAGACGGTGGCGTTCATTCTGAACTGACCCACCTTTACGAGATTGTAAGAATCGCCCGTGACAGGGGTGTAAAAAATATATTCCTCCACGCTTTCCTTGACGGAAGGGATACGCCTCCGAAATCAGCGGCAGAGTATCTCAGACAGATTGAGGCTGAATTTACCATGCTTGGAGCAGGAAAAATTGCCACAGTTACTGGCCGGTTCTACGCCATGGACAGGGACAACCGATGGGACAGAACAAAGCGCGCCTACGACTGCCTTGTCTCAGGAGTTGGCAACCAGATAGCTGATCCTGTCAAAGCCGTTGAGGCATCATACGAAGCCGGAACAAGCGATGAATTTGTTGAGCCGATGGTTGTGGTAAAAGATGGGAAACCGCTTGCAACAATCGACGATGGTGACTCATTCATCCACTTCAATTTCAGACCAGACAGGGCAAGACAGCTTTCAAAAGCGCTGACAGCGAAGGATTTTACAGGTTTTGACAGGTCAAAGCTCCCGAAGATAAAGTACACCTGTTTCGCCCTCTACGACGAATCGCTGAATCTGCCGATTGTTTTCACGGACAAAATGCTTGAGCAGGATTTGTCGATGACGCTTGGACAGGCAATTTCAGATGCCGGTCTGACACAGCTTAGAATCGCAGAGACTGAGAAATACGCCCACGTCACTTACTTCTTTAACGGTGGACGGGAAGAGCCATACAGGGGCGAGGACAGAATCCTTGTGCCATCGCCAAAAGTTGCCACCTATGATCTCCAGCCGGAGATGTCTGGTCCTGAAGTGGTTTCAAAGCTGATAGATGCCATGAAGTTAGGCAAATACAACTTCATTGCCTGCAACTTGGCAAACCCCGACATGGTTGGTCACACCGGAAACATTGCAGCGGCCATTAAGGCTGTGAGGTTTATCGACAAGGCTGCAAAACAGATTGTCGATGCCTGCAATGAAGCCGGTTACGATCTCGTAATCATTTCCGACCACGGCAACATTGAACAGCTCCTAAGCGACACGGGCGACCCACACACCGCACACACAACTAACAATGTTCCGCTAATCTATGTGCCGGCCTCGGGAAAACCAGTGTGGAAGATGCCAGAACTTGGTACGCTTGCCGATGTTACCGGACTCCTGCTTTACCTGCTCGAGGTTCCCAAACCACAACAAATGAAGGATTCAGTGTTTGTTCCATGAAACGATTTATTGGCTCGGTTTTTGACAAATCCAGAACAAGCGGCCTGGTAAAAATCGCTTTGCTGTGCGTGCTTTGGTGGATTGCACAAACGATTGCCTCGGTTCTAGTTCTGAGGATTGTTGGAATCTTCACCCATTCAGGTTCCGAAACCTGGGCTGCAATAGACAGGCTCTCACCGGTGCCACATTTCCTCACCTCCCTTTCAGCCGTAGTCATGTCTTCCTGCAAAGGTTTGCTTGAAATCATAGCCCCGCTCTCGGTTGCAATCGTTCAGTTCGGCATTTTTGTTCTTTTTTCCTGGCTTGTCGTCAGGGAAGTGGCAAAAATGTTTGCACCTGAGAGGAAAATAACGTTTAGAAATCACATCAAAATGGTTCTGGCGCTGGTTCCTGTTTATCTCTCGATTTCGCTCCTTTCAAGGTTCATACAGATTCCACTTGAGAATTTGAATGTCGGACTAAATCTAAAACTCATTCTGACCCAGTTCCTGCCTGATTTTGTTGCGCTTGCCCTGATGTCTGCCTTCTTAAACTCGTTCCTGTTTGGCCAGTCTGGGTTTTCTGTTTTGAAATCGATTGTTTTGTCGCTCCAGAGCACTTCTAAGGATTTCCTGCTTGTTTTGGTGATGGTGTTTTCGATTGCAGCTTTTGCTTGCGTAACCTGTGGAGCCTTATTCTCGTCAGATGTAGTTTTGAACGGGCTTTACGAGCCATTCAGGTACGCAATCTCAGCATTGTGCTTGGCGTCTACGGGCTTGATTTGGATTTACTCTGGATTGGCATATCATCAGTATGTTGAGTCGGAAAGGCTTGAACCCTTGCCGGCTTCGAAAGGAGCTTAATAATGGACAGCTTTCTCAAACAGCTTCTGAAAAGAATCCCTCGTCATGGTGAAGGGCTGCTTGGCGTCGGAGGCGGGCATGCCTCAGCCGTTTACGTTGCAGTGCTGGTTTCCGAGTTCATCTCCGGCCTTTTGAAAAACCAAATGGCTTCCTTGAACAAGTCGGTCTATTCGTTTGTGACCACGCTTGATTTCAACGCCCTGATTTACGTTGGCATCTTCCTTGTGATCTGGATTTTCCTAGGAGCGATCGCTTTTGCTGGCTCAACCCGATACCTCATAGGTTGTGTTGATCCCGAGCATATCGCCCAGAGAACGTTCTCAATCGGCATAAGGCTTTATACCAAAAAAATGCTTGCCTACACCACTTTTCTGGCAGTCGTTTTCTTTGCAACGCTTGGTCTGGCTTCGGTCATCTTCATGACTGCCGGCATGCTTGGCTTTGGTTATGCCTATATTCTACCGTGTTTGCTTCTTTTGGCCTGCATCTTCATCATGTTCATGTCAAAAATTGCATACACGCCAATGTTTATGATACAGGGAAAGTCATTGTTTGCAGCCATCGCAAAGTCTTGGGTGGCGTCAAGGAAACGCTTCTGGCTGATCAACCTGACAAGGCTGATCCTAATTTCCTTTGTCATGCTCCCCGTCATTTTCAAGTACCTGCTCAATGTGACCATCTACCTTCCGTCAATTGACATCTGGCCATATGCAGCCCTGATTGTGGTTGGATTTGAAGAGATTTTTGTGGCAATCGGCTTCCAGGAGTATGAGCTTGAGCGCCGTGAACCAATCGTCTCGAAATCATTTGCCCAGAAGGATCTTCAGCAGCTTGAGACCTACACCCGTGCCGACGGGTACGAGGATCCTCAGGGAAGCATGGAGTTCTAGGACTTTATAAATTCCCTTGCAGCACTGGAAACATCCGGCCATGCGTGATCACAGACGTGGTGGCCGGTTTTTTCATTTATAAGAGTCTTGGCATTGTAGAGTTTTCCAAGTTTTTCAACGATCTCAGGAGTGGCAATTTTGTCGAATTTCCCGCCTATAAGGAGCGTTTTGCATCCTGGCCTGGATTCGTATGGATTGAAGCCTCTCAGCGTTAACAGTGTCTTTATCAGCTCAGACTTCCTGAATTTCGACATCATCTGAAACGCTGGTTCAATGAGTTCTGGTTTGCGTCTGTGCATTCTTTCGGCTCTTTGGCGCGAAACTTTCAAGAAGGGAAGCATCATGACGGAAATTCCTTCGATGAGCCTTGAAAAAATCAGGCGTGACGCAGGAGAGACAAGGATAAGTCCGGAAAGCTCAAAGATTTGCTCAACACCCAGAGCGGTGGCTGAACCCAAGGATTCGCCGATTAAAACTGGTTTTGTGATGCCAAGGACTGTAAAAGCTGAGACGATTGCTTTGGCGTAAGATTTTATGTTTGGTCGAGTTTTGCAGTTTGAAAGGTTTGAGTACGGTGGGTCGATGATCCAGACCCTGCCAATGTCTTGAAGCTCCAGCCACCTTTCCATCCATCTAGAATTTGTCCAGAACCCTGGTAGAATCACGATATCTTTGCCTGAACCTTCACAAAGGTAGTGGATTTGACCACAATCGACAGAAACAAATGGCAATGTGAAACTCCTGAAATTATCTGGTGCCGGAGGTCGGACTTGAACCGACACGTTGTCGCCAACGCGAGATTTTAAGTCTCGTGCGTCTACCGGTTTCGCCACTCCGGCACTTGTTCAAGAGTTTCCTGTATTGTTTGGAAATTTCAATTAATGGCAAAACAAAATGACAAATTATTATCAACTTGTCATAACAAAATTAAGACAGTTAAGAGTTGGTTACGCATTGACGAAAAGGTTAAGGAAAGTATAATTGTCACTATAAATACAAAAATACAAGAAGGTATTGATCTTATTGCTAAAATGTTCACCAAGAGGATTGGTGAGGTTGGTGTTTATGCAGGCGTTGATCTGGTTTTGACGATAATCGCGTCACTTCCAATGGTCATCATTGGTGGAATGTCCATCCTTTCAATCGGTGCTGGAAGTGGCTTCAACTTCACCGGTGGAGGACTCTTTTCTCCAGAAATGTTCTCGCAGGGATTCGATCTGAGTGCGCTGGGTGGTTTGATTGGATTTATTCTCCCGCTGCTTATCGGTGGGTTGATTACCCTACTTCTGATGGTTCTGGTGGTTCAGCCAATTCTGACAATTGTCAGAATGACATTCATCACCTCAACATCCAGTGATTTGACTGAAAATATCAATCAGGCTGTCAAAAATGTTTCATCAAAGTTTGTCAGAATGATGCTGTTGTTTGTCTACTTCTGCGTGATCTATCTGGTCATCGGCATTGCGATGTTGATTGTCCTTTTCATTCTTGGACTGCTTGTGAAGCTGCTTGGAATCTTTGGCGTTATAATCATGTGGCTTGTCCTGATCGCTGTTGGAGTTGCTCTTGCATACTTCCTTATCCCGGTCACTCTGCTTGCACCAATTGATGCCTATATGACTGAAAAGCCACTCATGTCATGCATCATGGATGCTTTCAATGCCACGAAGCTTAGACTTCCACTTCTTCTGGTCATGATCGTCTTTGGTATCATCGGTGGGATAATCGGTGGAATCTTTGGTTGGATTCCAATTCCATTCCTCGCAGGCATAATTGCAGCTGCAATCACATTCTGCCAGAATTGTGTTGTTTTCCCGTTCTACAAGGAATACGCAGGCATCACCGCCTGATTTTACAAAAATTGCGACCCCGAAACGCCCTGAGAAATTGGGGCGTTTTTTCTTGGAATTGATATTTCCGGCAAAGGCAATATATTTGTCGCATGGGAAATAAAATTCAGGCTGGTTTTGATCTGGTTGGCAAGGTTTTTGGCAAGCGTCTGGCTGATGTCGGAATGTACATTATTCTTGACATACTTTCAACGGTTGCGGTTACGCTGCCGCTGATCGGTTACTTTGGAATCCAGGTTCTTATGAATTCATCTAATCTTTTAGGCGAGAATGCCTTCAATTCTGGACTTGGATCCGGGCTGTACGGAAAGATTGCAAGCCCGTCGATAATCCTGCAGGCGTTCGGGATAATTTTGCTTGTTATGGTGATTGCAGTTATCGTCCAGTCCTTTGTTCAGGGGGTCGGCATCTCGATTGCCAAGCACGCCAATGAGGATTCGACCGAAGGATTTGGCTCAACCATTGCCCTGGCATATTCAAAGTGGGGAAGGCTCATGGGGTTGATGGCGCTTTCGATCCTTCTGGTTGTTGCCATGGCTTTTGGGTTCGTCATTGCTGTTTCAATCCTGGCGCTGATTTTCGCTGGGGCAGGCAATTCCGGAGCAATTTTGGGCATAGTGCTGATAATTCCTCTGATTATCGTTTTCTGCTATTTCATTTTTCCATTGTTCTACATCGGGCCAATTGATGCATTGATGAGTGACAGGCTGGTTTCTGAGATCATCGGCAATGCCTTGACAAAATCAGTCAAAGTCAGATGGCCGGTTTTCATCCTGGTTTTGTGCATTGCTGCAGTCCAGTTTTTTCTAAATCTGCTGTTAAGCCTGGCGAGAGTTCCATTCCTGGCAAATATTCTCTTGATCCCAGTAGCGATTATCGCCTGGTGCATCCTGCTGCCGTACTATGAGGAATATTCCAAAGATTGCATTCCAAAACCGATCATGCTTCAGATTTCAGACGATCAGGAAACCAAACCTGAAACCACGGAAAACAACGATATAAACCCGAACTTGTAAGCTTTTTTGCGGAGGAAAAATGAAGAAGGCATTCAACTCACTCGGTGCATTGTTTTCGAAAGACCCTGCCGGGTTCTACACATTTGTTGTGTCGAACCTTGCTTTGCTGGTTCTGGTTTTTCTGCCTGTTTTGTTCACGTCGTTTGGCAACGATCCATATGTTGGTGGTTTGTTTAGGAAAAACCCAGGCATTGATTCCCGATATGTCCTCAGCTTTTTTGGCCTGAGCATCTTCTTCTATTTCATGTACAGCATCTTCATCAAGCCGATCCAGTGGGGTTTTTACATCGGTCTGGCCAACTCGGGCAATGCCAAAGAGGCCTGGGCGAAAGGTGCCGGTAATTATGGCAGAATGCTTGGCCTGACAGTCCTTCGCCTCGTTGCATATTTTGCAAGCTCCACAACCATTGGCTTCATTTTTTACATAATCCTTGTAATCCCTCTTGCTTTCCTTGCAATTGGCGGTGCGACCGGCATATCTGCATACTCGATCATTCTTGGGCTAATGATACTGGTTGTTTTTTGTGCAGTGGTTTATTTCATTGATGTAACAGTTATCCTGTGCCTGTTTGACGCTGTCAACACAAAGGAAACGGTTGTTAACATCATCGAAAAAACCATCAAGAGCGGACAGGTTGCAAGATCGCCAATTTTCCTCGTCTATACCGCAACAAAGCTGTTGCTGTGGGCAGTGGTTGTCGTGGCCAGCATTTACATGTACAATTTCTTCTACATTCCTGTGCTTATCACCATTCTGGCGCTTCTCTTCTTCCCGATTATTGTGGTCGGACTTTCACAGCCGTTTTTTCTCGATTATCGCAAGGTTGTGGAAGGTTTAACAGTTTCCTCTGTGCAACCAGTTTCCCCCGTGGATGTGACTCCGCCGACGCCATAACAAGTCCGGTTTATTTGATTTGCACCTGGCAAAGGATATAATTCATCCCTATGGAAGATATAATCAGGGGATGGAAAAAGCTTGCCCTGGCGGTCAAAAACCGACCAACAGCTTTTGTGTCGTTTGTGTTGGCTTCGCTTGCCGTTGCCTTCATTGCAAATCTTCCGGTTCTGATCCTGAACCACACCTGGCTCGATGGCTCGGTTTTCATCAAAAACTTTTACGACGCAGCATCTGCCAACGTTAACTCAGGCGCAGACATGATCCAGGCATTACGACTTGATCCGCTTGGGAGTGCAGGTCTGTGGGTGTTTTTCGGATCGTTGTGGAAATACCTGATTTTGATTCCATTTCAAATCGTCTTTTTCCTTCCGCTTTTAGGTGGGAAAGGGAAATCAGTCTGGACTAGCCTGAAAAAATTTCCGGCAGTGCTTGGAATTCAGATTTTCTCTGGTCTTGCAGTTGTTGTTCTGGCTGCAATCGGAATTGCACTCACAATTGCCCTTTTTGCTGGTGCAGCTGCGCCTTTCTTCATGATAATCGTGATGATAGCGGTGCTGTTTTTGATTATAGTCCTGATCCTTGCCCCATTTGGCTATGTTGTAGACGATATGCCGGTGGTCAAGTCTGTGTCGTTTTCTTTTAACCGTTCTCTCAGATTTGGTTGGACAATCTTCCTCGTGCTCATCATTCCGTCGGTCGTTGGCTCCATGCTTGATGGTTGGTTTGGAAACATCGGTGTTGTCGGTGACCTGATCGCTTTGGCCTTCTTCCTGCCACAGTACAGCGCACTTCTGGCAGTTTACGAAAGGATGGCTGCAAATGTTTGAGATAATGTTGCAGACTTATAAGACAGTTCTGAGGCTCCTGAAACAAACATGGCTGAAGATGCTGATTTTATGGGCAATAATAACAGTTGCGGCCCTGGCCGTTAACCTTCTGATTCCAAGACTGTCAGCACTCATCGTCGGTCATGGGTTCGATCCGCTTAAGGCCCCGTCGTTCATTTGGTCACAGAGTCTTGACAGATTGCTTGAAGAAGGCACAACTATCTTTAAAACTGTTGGTATTGCCAGCTTTTTCTTCCAGGGACTCTATGGCGCTTTTGAATTCATAATCCATAACTCGCTTTTGTCACTTTTTGCCGGCTTCTACACGTTCTATGCCCTTGGTGCGCTCAGGGACAATGATTTCGGCCTCAGGTCAATGGTCAAGGGACTGAAGCCTTCTGCACGATATATGGTAGGAATGTGGTTTATTATCCTCATTCTAATTTTTGCAGGCGGAATAGGCGCTATTGAGCAGGCTTTTTACAACACTCAACCAAGTGGTGATGCAATGTCCATGCTTGCTGCCTGGACGATTGTCGGTTCTGTGGCTGTTTTCGGTCTTTGTATACTTTTCATCAGACTCTCGCTCCTTCCCTATGTCAGATGCGTTTCAACCGAGAGATTCTCTGATTCGGTCAGATTTACATTCCATCTGACATCTGGCAGTTTCTGGGTGATCATTGCGATCATGGTTCCGGTTGCGCTCCTGTCTTATGCGCTTTTTTACTACACTCGTTCAATAGAATATCTAGGAACCATCTGCCAACAGGTTGGTATAATCACCGTTGTAATCTTTGAGGCATCGCTGTTTCACACGCTCACCGAGAAGAAGGAGCAGAAGAATACATCGATTGCCACTGAGAGACTCGGTTGATTTGACATAGATACAGCCAGTCAATAAAATCAGTGAGTACATGAGTCTGTGGACTAGGCTTTTTTTGACATTTGTGCTTTGTCTCCTGATCACCCTGATTTTTCTTGGTGTCTATCTGACCATCAACCTCAGGCATTTCCAGCTTGAGGAGACTTCTGCATGGCTGACGACACAGGCGAGGGTTCTGGAGCCAAAGATAAGATCGTATATGACAACAGAACCGCCAAGGTTTTCGCTATCAAACCAGCTGGAAAATGACCTTAGCGGTTACGGTCCATATGTGGGCATAACCTTGCTTGACCCATCTGGAAAACTCGTCTGGAGCACGATAACAAATGATACGGCGGACTGGTCTAATAAGCCTGAAGTCGTGGCGGTCAGGGACAGGCGTGAAAATGGCTCTGATACGAGATTTTTCTTGGAGCATAACAATCTTTTCATCGCAATGCCTATAGTTTCTTACAGTTCTAGCGCAAAAATAATTGGAATCATCGATGTCAATTACTCACTTGTAAACGTCGAGGATCAGACCAAGCAGTCGGTGAGGTTTATTTTTGCTACATTCCTCATTGCAATGCTCATCGGAGCCCTCTTTATTTACAACGTCGTCCAATTTCAGATTCAGCCGCTTCGTGACTTGATTCTTGTCGCATCGGCAATATCTGCCGGCGAGTATGAAAAGCAGTTTGAGGTTCATGGCTCAGATGAGGTTGGACAACTTGCCAGAGCACTCCAGATCATGGTTGCAAAGCTGAAATCTGCCCTCTCGATTGCAGCCAATGAAAGATCGACTTTACAAGGCGTTTTTGAAGGCGTCGTCGACGGATTGATACTGGTTGATCCACATGGAAGGGTTCAGCTTGCCAATCTGGCTGCCTTGACGATGTTTGGTCTCAGCGATACCAGCATCGAGGGCAAACTGGTAGGCGAAATCGATTTCCCGCCCGATCTGATAGAGTTTCTGAAATCTACAAAAACAAACGCCGAGACTGAAATCAAGTTCGTCAAGCCGCAAAGAAGGTTTGTCAGAGTCAGGGCAACGCCTGTCAATCAGGAAGAATCGGTTCTTGGGCTGCTGGCAATTTGCGAAGATGTAACCAGGATGAGGCTCCTTGAGGCCAACGAGAAAGAATTCACCCAATATATAAGCCATGAACTCAAGACTCCCCTTGCGTCTCTGTCAGCATCGGTTGAAACACTTCAAACTTCGGCAAAAAATGATCCAAAGGCACAAGTGCATTTCCTCAACAACATCAACGAAGACATCGTCAGACTGACAAAGCTTGTAAACTCACTGCTCACTTACCAGAGGATTCAGGCAACGCCCGATGAGATGAACAGATTTGGTTCGGTGGAGCTGATACTCGAAATCCATTCAAAATTCCTGGCTTTTGCAAACAAGAAAGGCATTCTCCTGGATCTTGACGTGCCAGATGATGAATACGACGTCATCGCTTCCAGAGACAGGATCATTCAGGTCCTCCTCAATCTTGTCGACAATGCCCTGCGATTCACAAAAAAAGGCGGAACGGTCTGCCTCAAGCTCCAGGCTGAGACTAAACGTGTAAAAATATCTGTCATCGATACCGGCGTTGGCATCCCAAAAGATTTTGTCGACAGAATGGGCGAAAGGTTCATCAAGATTCCAAGAAAGGATCACCAGTTCGACACAAATGTCGGGCTTGGTGTCGCCATCTGCAAGGAAATCCTAAAACGTCACGGATCGACACTGGATATCGAGTCGGAAGAAGGCCAGGGAACCACTTTCAGCTTCTATCTCAAACGAGCAAGCTGATCGCTTAATCTTTTCATAAATTGACTTCAACCGTCATGAATATAAAATTTATTGGATTACGCACACTGCGGGAGCTTTCGGTGAAAGTTAATAAACCTGCAGTGGAGGAACAACCGGAAGGAGAAACATGAGCGTAGTAAACATGAAGCACCTGCTCGAGGCAGGCGTACATTTTGGCCACCAGACCAAGAGGTGGAACCCGAGGATGAGACAGTTCATTTTCACAGCAAGGAACGGCATCCACATCATCGACCTCCGCATCACAGCTGAAAAGTGCGAAGAGGCATACGCAAGGGTCAGGGACATCGCTTCAAGAGGCGGAAACATCATCTTCGTCGGAACAAAGAAGCAGGCCCAGGACATCGTCAAGGAAGAGGCAAAGCGCTGTGGTGCCCACTACGTCAACCAGAGATGGTTCGGCGGCACCCTCACCAACTTCACAACAATCCACACAAGAATCGAAAAGCTCCGCGACCTTGAGGAAAGGGAAGTCACAGGCGAACTCAAGAGACTCCCGATCAAGGAATACATGAGGATCAAGAACCTTCGCGACAAGCTCACAAAGTTCCTCGATGGCCTCAAGCACATGGACACTCTCCCGGAAGCAATCTTTGTCACGGACACAATCAAAGATCACGCAGCCGTCATCGAAGCAAGGAAGATTGGCATCACTGTCATCGGCATCACAGACACAAACTCAGATCCTGAAGAAGTTAATATTCCAATCCCTGGAAACGACGACGCCATCAGATCAATCAAATTCTTCACCCAGCTGATCGCAAACGCGATGATCGAGGGCAGGGAAGGTGTTGACCAGGTTCCAGCCGAAACCCAAAAGGTCGAGGAAACCGAAGACATCGACAAAGAAGAAGCAATGAAAGAAATTGAAAATATTCCGGCCGACACAATTCTTCATGAAGCTGAAGAAAAGTGGTCCGAATACGATGAGGAGGCATAAGCCATGTCGACAGAACTTGTTAAGCAGCTCAGAGAAGTAACCGGTGCAGGCATTCTTGAATGCAAAAAGGCACTTGAAGAAGCTGGAAACGACCTGGAAAAAGCCATCGACATCCTTAAGCAGAAGGGTGTTGTCAAGGCAGCAAAGAAAGCCGACAGGGACACAACTGAAGGCAGAATCGGTGTCGCAATCAGCTCAGACAGAAAGAAACTCGTTCTTGCAAAGCTTGGATGCGAAACAGACTTCGTAGCCAAGAACTCAGAATTCATTGCCCTTGCTGACAAGATCGCAGCTGTTGCAATGGAAAAGAACATCACATCAGTTGATCCGCTCCTTGCAGAGAAGACGGCAGAAGGCACAGTCGATGACACCGTGAAGGCAGCAATTGCCAAGATCGGCGAAAACATCAAAATCAACGACGTACAGTTTGTAAAGGCCGACAAGGGCATTCTCGATGTTTACCAGCACCAGGGTTCAAAGCTCGTGGTAGTGGTCGAAATCCTTGGCGACGAGTCGAAGAAGGAAAACCTTGTCAAGCTTGCCCACGAACTCGCCCTCCAGATCGCAATGGACAACCCAGAATTTGTTTGCAGGGATCAGGTACCGGCAGACATCGTGCAGCGTGAGAAGGATAACCTCATGGCTACTCCTGACATCCAGTCCAAGCCGGAAGGCGTAAGGGGCAAGGTTGTTGAAGGCAAGCTCAGCGCATTCTTCGAAACATGCTGCCTTCTTGACCTCCCGTACATCAGGGAACAGAAAAAGAAAGTTCACGAAGTCGTCGCCGACACAGCAAAAGAAGTCGGTTCAAACGTTGAAGTCGTGTGCTTCAAGAGAGTCTCCATCGGTAAATAAAAAGGCAGGCTTGCACCTGCCAGGCGGAGGAAAAATGCCTCGGTACAACAGGATACTGTTAAAGCTTTCAGGCGAATCGCTGCTTGGCGAAAAGGGCTTCGGAATTGATGTTGATTTCATCACCAAAGTTGCCCAGGTGCTTGTCGAACTCCATAAAATGAACATCCAGATAGCCATTGTCGTTGGCGGTGGCAACATCTGGAGGGGAAAAGACGGAGTGGCGCTTGGCATGGACAAGGTCAACGCCGACTACATGGGAATGCTGGCAACATGCATGAACGGACTGGCTCTCCAGACCGTCATAGAGAAGATGGGTGTTCCAACCCGACTTCAGTCAGCAATCGCCATGCACCAGCTTGCAGAACCATACATTCAAAGAAGGGCAATCCGGCACCTGGAAAAGGGTCGGATTGTCATTTTTGCAGCAGGCACCGGAAATCCTTTCTTCTCAACCGACACCTCAGCAGCTTTGCGTGCTGCCGAAGTCAAGGCTGAATGCCTGCTCAAAGCCACAAAGATCGACGGTATCTACACCGACGATCCTGCGAAGAACCACGACAGCAAAAAGCTTGAACGTGTCACCTACACTGACATTCTTGCCAAAAACCTTCAGGTTATGGATGGCGCGGCTGTGGCTATCTGTCGTGAAAATGACATCCCAATCATTGTTTTCTCCCTTGTTGACCCCATGAATATAATAAAGGTTGTCAACGGAGAAAATATTGGTTCGACTGTGTATGGAGGTTAGAATGGACACAAAGGCAATTGAACAGAAGATGGAAAAGACCATCCAGTCCCTTCAGCAGAATTTTGTAGGTCTGCGGGCTGGCAGAGTCACACCGGCAATCGTTGCAAAAGTCACAATCGACGCCTACGGATCACAGATGCCTCTGCCGCAGGTTGGCAACGTTGGCTGCCCTGATGGCAGAACCATAATCATCGAGCCATGGGATAAGGGATTGATCAAGGAAGTCGTCACTGCCCTCCAGAAGGCAAACCTGGGAGCAAACCCGATTTCAGATGGTAACCTTGTTCGTCTCCCGTTCCCGCCACTTTCTCAGGAACGCAGGCAGGAACTGGCAAAAATGGTAAAAAAATATGGCGAAGAAGCCAAAGTCGCCATCAGAAACATCCGTCGTGACCTCATCGAGGACGCAAAAAAATCTGAAAAAAACAAGGAAATCTCCGAGGACGAGCGCTTCAAAAGAGAAGACGAAATCTCAAAATGCGCCGAAAAATTCACAAAAGAGATAGACAAACTCATTCTCACAAAGGAGAAGGAGATTCTTGAGAGTTGATCCGAAGCTGCCGGAACACATAGCCATCATCATGGATGGCAATGGGAGATGGGCGGTTGGCAGAGGATTGCAGAGGGTTGCCGGCCACAAGCGAGGTGTTCTCTCGGTCAGATCAACAGTTGAGAAGGCTGCACAAGTTGGCATCAAGGCGTTGACACTCTATTGCTTTTCAACAGAAAACTGGAAGCGCGATCCTGCTGAAGTCGAGTTCCTTATGAACACGTTCCTTGAAACTCTTTTTGAGGAAAGGCCGAGAATCCTGAAGAACAACATTCGCTTCAGACTCATTGGCGACAGATCAAAGCTCTCGGAAGCACTCGTCAAGGCTGCGCAGAATCTCGAACAGGAATCGACAACCAACACAGGAATGTGGCTTTTACTTGCCATAAACTATGGAGGCAGGGACGAGCTTATCTCGGCGTTCAGGCAGATCGTCTCCGAAGGCGTAAAACCCGAAGAGATAACTGGGCAGATAATCTCTGACCATCTCTACACGGAAGGGCTTCCAGACCCAGACATTGTCATAAGGACATCAGGCGAGATGAGACTTTCAAACTTTCTAATCTGGCAATCTGCATATTCAGAACTCATTTTCTTTAAGAAATATTGGCCTGATTTTTCTGGAGCTGACCTTATGAAAGCCATAAAAATATATCAGAACCGCAACAGGAGGTTTGGAGGATAACATGTCTAGAGTGGTTGTTGCACTGATTCTTGCCCCGGTTGTGCTTGCTCTGACATATCTTTCGGGCTGGCCTTTCCTTGTAATGGTCTGTGTTTTTTCAACACTGGTAGTTTTCGAGGCTGCAAAGGTCATCAAAAAAACCGGCTCAAAACCGGAGATTCTTTTGCTTGTTCCGGCAAACCTTGCTATCCAGATTGCCGTCTATTTTCAATATTGGAAACTGATTCCCTTCGTAGTTTTTGCATTCATCTCAATCCTGTTCATCATCGAAATCATCAAGGGGAACATCACAGGCGCAAGCGGCAGGATAGGAGCCAATCTTGTGGCTCTGGCAATCGGCAGTCTGCTTGCTTTCCTCACTGTCATTGAATTTGTAGGAGCCACCCCTGGTGAAAAAGCGCCAGGCTGGAGGCTTTTGTTTACACTCTTCTCTGGTGTATGGAGTTTTGACATCTTCAGCTACTATGGCGGAATGTTGACCGGTAAACACAAACTCGTTCCAAAGGTCTCACCGGGCAAGACCTGGGAAGGACTCATAATTGGCTTTATCCTCGGATTAGCCGTGACAATCACCGTCGGCCTCTTCCTGATCATTGTCAACAGAGATGTTTTCCCCAATTTCGACCTTGTGAGGCTGATCGCTGGAGGAATTGTCATCATTGGAGCATCACTGGTCGGCGACCTGAGTGAGTCGGTTCTCAAAAGGGATGCCAACATGAAAGACTCCGGCAAGATTCTCATCGGTCACGGCGGCGTTCTGGACAGGCTCGATTCAATCCTCTTCGCTGCCCCTGCATTCTATTTCTTCCTGGAGAAGGTTGTTCTTCCTTGAAGCAGATTGCAATCATAGGAGCAACAGGATCAATCGGCAGACAAACCCTTGAGGTTGTCGAACAGAATTTCTCGAGCTTTAAAGTGGTTGCGCTCACGGCTGACCGGTCAGATGAGCTGCTTGCCCAGCAGGCAACAAGGTTTGGCGTTAAAACTCTTTGCATGTATGATAGGGACGGAGCATCCAGACTTGCCACCAGAATCAAGGATGGAGCGATTCTTTATGGTGATGAAGGCCTAAAAAGCATTGCAGAACTTGATCTCGATCTTCTCATCGTTGCCGGAAACGGCGCTGCCTGCATCGAACCAACATTTCTGGCGCTCTCAAAGGGTATTCCAGTGGCGTTGGCAACAAAAGAAGTTCTGGTCTGCGCTGGGCACCTTATAGACAGACAAACCTATGATAACCTCGTGATTCCAATTGATTCTGAACCTTCTGCCATTTTCCAGTCACTCATCGGCGAAGACAAATTCAGAATCAAAGAGATTCTTTTGACAGCCTCCGGTGGTCCGTTCTTCTCAAAAGGCCTCAACTGGTCTGAACTCAGCCTCGTGAAACCCGAAGAAGCGCTTGCTCACCCGAGATGGAAGATGGGACGAAAGATAACAATCGATTCTTCAACGCTCGTAAACAAAGCTCTCGAGATGATCGAAATTTCATATATGTTCGGGGTTGATCCCGGAATCATTAGGATCATGCTGCACAGGGAGTCGGAGATTCACTCAGGTGTGACCTTTGTTGATGGATCAATAAAGCTTCAAGCCTCTCCACCTGACATGAGGCTGCCGATCTCATACGCTTTAAACTACCCGGCACGCAATCTCACAACATTCCCCGGATTGAAGTTCCCCGTTCGCTGGGTGATGGAGGGGATGCCTGAAATCATGTCTCGGGCGATTGACCTTGGCAGGCGTGCATGGAAAGCCGGCGCTTCGGGACTGATTTCACTGTGCGCCTCGGATGAGGCTGCCGTTGAGCTCTTTCTTGCAAAGAAACTGCCGTTCCACCTCATCCCAGAAATAATCGCAAAAACCCTTGCAGCAAACCAAACATTTGACACATCAACACCAAAAGCCTGCGTAGATTCATTCAGACAGGCAAAACAAACCGCAATGGAGATTGGAAAACGCTTATGTCTATCGTATTGAGCATTCTGCTGACACTTTTGATATTGAGCATTCTTGTTCTTGTCCACGAAATTGGACACTTTTTTGCCGCAAGGTCGATCGGTGTTCCGGTTGAGAGCTTCTCGATCGGCATGGGGCCTGTTGTCAAGCGCTGGAAATGGGCGAGATACGGCGACACTGAATTCAGGCTCTCGGCCGTCCCCTTTGGTGGATACGTCATGGTTGCCGGAGAAAGCGAAGTCAGTGACGATCCAAACAATTTCTACTCCAAAACTCCATGGCAGCGCATCTGGTTTGCCGGCGCAGGCGTTATGATGAATGTTTTGCTGGCTGTAGTTATCTTTGTCTCTGGCTCATTGCTGGCGGGAGACGTTGGGATTCCTTACAATCAGGTTGGTATGCTCCAGCCTGGAGCGGCAAGAAACGCTGGAATAAAGCAGGGTGAATGGATTCTTCGTGTCAATAATGTCGAAACGCCACAGTGGATCGACATTCCTACTGAGATCAGAAAGCATCCAAACCAGGAAATAACCCTTCTTGTCGGCAAGGATACCGGTGAGGAGACAGTCAGCGTTGACGAATCAACAACATCAAAAATCTTCGGTCAAAATGAAGGTGCGTTATCGCACATTGTCTGGCCTGAAGAAAAAGACCTTCAGGGCAACACGTTCCTGGTCATCGACGGCAAGTATTACCACCTGGACACAATCACAAAGATTGGTGACAAGACAGTTGGCAACTGGTCTGAAACGGTTGAAGCCCTCAAGGCGATTGTCGCCCCAACCGAGTTGACATTTGGAAAAACGGTTGAAACCAGGGAAGTCAAGCTCACAACCGGAATCGGTCACGACGAGGAAGGCAAGGAAATAGGTCTGATCGGTGCAATACCTGCCGGATCAACCGTAAGGCTGCCTTTCTTTGAAGCCATCTGGTTTGGCCTCCAGAAGTTCTGGTACACAATTGTAGGAGTTATTGCAGCAATCGGAAACCTGTTCAAAGGCAACTTTGAAAACATCGGCGGAGTCATAGCAATCGGTGACATGGTCGGGCAATCGGCAAATCTTGGCCTCAGCTGGCTGTTCAACCTTGCCGGGCAGCTCTCAGTCGCTCTTGCCATCTTCAACATTATCCCGTTCCCAGGACTTGATGGCAGCAGGATTTTCTTCAGCCTCATCGAGGGCATCACAAAGAAAAAACTTCCGCGTGCGGTTGAGAACATCATTCACGGAGTGGGTTTCATAATCCTGATGGTGCTCCTTGTGGCGCTCATCGGACGTGACCTGTTCCTGAGACTGTTTAAATGACAAAATCCGTCGCTGTCGGAAAACTGGTCATTGGAGGCGGGGCACCTGTTGCCGTGCAGTCAATGACAAAAACCGACACGAGGGACGCAAAGGCAACATCAGGGCAGATAAACCGGCTTGCAAGACTCGGCTGCGAGCTGGTGAGGTGTGCGGTTCCAGACATGGAGGCTGCACTGTCGCTTAAAGAAATCGTTAAATCGAGTCCAATTCCAGTGTGTGCCGACATTCATTTTGATGGCAGACTGGCATTGGCTTCTCTCGATGCAGGAGTGCAGAAACTCAGGCTGAACCCGGGAAACATCCACGACAAGGACATGGTCAGGGTCATCGCCAGGGAGTGCTTGCAAAGAGGGGTTCCAATCCGTATAGGTGTAAACGCAGGCTCCCTTCCCCACGGTGGAGACGTCGCCAAGGCGCTCGTCGATGCCGCAATCAAAGAGGCAGGGATTTTGGAGGACGCAGGATGTGGATCTATCTTAATCTCGGTGAAAACCTCTGATATAGAGGCAACCATCAGAGCCAACAGGCTCCTGGCACAATCCTGCAATTATCCTTTGCATATTGGTCTGACTGAAGCCGGTACGCTGGTTTCGGGACTGATTCGATCAGCAAAAGCCCTGATGCCGCTCTTGGAAGAAGGCATCGGTGACACGATAAGGGTCTCATTGACTGACGACCCTGAACAAGAGGTAAACGCAGCGTGGGAACTGCTTGAAGTGACAGGCAGACGTCATGCAAGACCAATAATCATCTCTTGCCCCACATGCGGAAGGACTCACGGAAAATTAAGGGAGAGAGTGCAGGAAGTCCAGCAGTCGCTCACAGGCATAACAGGCATCACCGTTGCAGTCATGGGCTGCGAGGTCAACGGACCGGGTGAGGCGAAGGATGCCGACTGTGGAATAGCGTTTGGTGAGTCGAAGGCGATGGTGGTTGAGGAAGGCAAGATCGTTGGGGTTTATCCACACGAAAAAGCCATTGAAACACTCACTCAAATCGCAAGGAGATTGTATGAATCAAAAAATATATTGCGTGGGGCTAAGGCTTAAAGAGGACGACCAGCAGGAGGCGATGGAATCGTTTCGCGAGCTTGTTTCGCTTGCCCAGACGCTTGACTACACAATTGTCGGCCAGAATTTCCAGGTAATCAGGGAGCCAAACCATTCCCATTTTATCGGCAAGGGCAAGGTGACCGAGATTGGGCTGGAAGTGACACAACTTAAGCCTGACGTTGTTTTCATTGACTATCACCTTACACCGCTTCAAAGCCGAAACCTCGAGGAGGACTGGAATGTTCCGGTCATCGACCGGTCAGGACTGATCATTGAAGTCTTCAGAAAACACGCCACAACCAACGAAGGAAAGCTTCAGGTCGAGCTTGCAAAGCTAAGATACCAGCTGCCAAGGCTGACCCAGAAGAATCTGGCTTACGACCAGCAGGTTGGCGGTGGCGCAGTCACCAGGGGCTCTGGCGAAAGAGCCATCGAACTTGAAAAAAGGCATCTCAAGGAACGTATCAGGAAGCTCGAAGGCCGGATAAAGATTCTCGCAAAGAACAGGCAGACAAGATCGAAGCAGAGGCTTAAAACGAACCTCCCGATTGTCGCCCTTGTTGGTTACACGAACGCTGGGAAATCGACGCTCATGAATGCTCTGACGGGTGCAAACGTGCTCACCCAAAACAAGCTGTTTTCGACGCTCGACACAACTGTCAGGCAGAGGATGATTGGTGAGAGGAAAGTTCTTTTCGTCGATACGGTCGGTTTTATCAGGAACCTTCCGCACGAACTGATTGCAGCGTTCAAATCAACGCTTGAGGAAGTTCTCTCCGCCTGGCTCATCGTCCATGTTTTCGACAGCTCTGACCTGGATTACGAAAGGCATATAGAAATTACCGAGAGTGTTTTGGCCGATCTTGGAGCAGATTGTATTCCAAAGATGCTGATTGCGAACAAATCAGACATGATTGGTAGCGAACAAAGACAGCAAATTGAATCGATGGTTAAACCGGACATATTCATAAGCGCTTCAGAAAAATCCGGCACTGACGTATTGCTTGAGATGGTTTCAAACCAGCTTGACGAACTTTGACTTAAGGCCTGTTTACCAAAAAACAGGCCTTCTATTGTATAATTGCACAAAAGGAGATCGCATAACGATGAAAAAAAGACTCTTGATGTTTATGGTTCTGTTGATGGTTTTCACGCTTCTTCCGGGAATGTCGGGGAAAAGCTCAGCCAAAGTCACGTTCTTTCAGCCCGATGTTTCAGAAAAGCTGATCAACAGCTTCACTGACGTTGACGCAAACCAGACGGTTGACGTTGTAATCTGGTCCAACAGGCCAATTGACAGCGAGTTGGGATCACTCTCTCAGTCGTTTACAAGCCACCCCAAATTTGGCTGTTACATTGCCAAAGTCACAAAATCAGAATTTGAATCACTCCAACAACTCCCTGGAGTGTCAAGGATTACTGAAAATTACAAGATTTCTGCTCCACAGGTCAAGGTGTCTGAACCTGAAGAAGCCACCAACAACTGGGGTCTTGACGATCTTGGAATAAGGAAGCTTTGGGACAAGGGCATCACC
>CAYYJO010000015.1:0-35106 GCA_964472265.1 uncultured Caldisericales bacterium
GATGAGAAGACTGGCTATGCTTGTGCTGGCAGCAACATTGGCTGCACCGGCGCTGGCGTTTGCCTCAAACTCGACAGAAATCGCCGTTGATCCGCCAACAGCAACACTTGCAACAGCCATCACGCTCAAGGTGAATTTCGAAGCCGACTTCCCCCAGGACGCAAGCGTTTCAATTGGTTTTCCAGATGCAATGAGGGTTCCGGAGAAGATTTCAAACGGACTTGTCCTTGCAAACGCTCTCCCTGTATCAAACGCAACGATTGAAGGAGAGACGCTCTCGTTCCAGATTCCTGAGCCACAGGAGCAGAGGCGCGAGCTGATTGTTAGGATTCCGATCTCGGCTGGCTTCAAAAACCCTTTTAAAGCTGGAAGCTACCAAATTTCAATGACCGTTGGCGATGAAACTTCCAACGGTTTCTTCAATGTTGAAAAGATAGTGCAGGATGCGCCGAAGGTTTCGGTAAAACCTGACAGGGTTGGCAGAAGAATCGGCGTAACGATCCAGATTCCACACCCAGAAGGACTTGTTGTCCAAAAGGATGACATGTTAAGCATTGTTTTCCCGCAGGAGTTCATCTTCCCGGAAACAATCGACGCCGACGCTCTCTTTGCCTGCAACGACAAACCTCCGACAGTTTTGACCGACAACAATTCAATCAAACTTTCTTTTGCAAGGGACATCCCCCAGAGCGAACCGCTTACAATTGCCATTGAGCCTCAATTTGGCATAAGGTCACCGCTTTGGCCAGGCAATTTTTCGCTTGTTGTGGGGATACCTGGCAAACTCGAGGACACGATGTCTGAAGTGTTCCAGATTCTTCCACTCTCGCCGACGCTCTCAGTCATTGTCGATCCGCCAATACCGCAATCAGGCTGGTTCCCGTCAATCCCGACAATCCAGCTTGTTTCCTCTTCAAAGCGTGAAATCTACTACAGCTGGGACTACTCCCCAAAAACCCAGTACGTTGAGCCTATCAAACCCGAACCCGGCATCCATGTTCTAACCTATGCCGGCAGGGTTGAAAACGGTGGCTGGGAAGCAGAGCTTTCTGAAACTTTCAGGGTTGACGTTGACGAGCCGGCATTCGAACCAATAGTAACATCGGCCAACGAAGAGACCTTCACCCTTTCCTACAGGGTCACAGACACATCACAGTGTGTGTCGGGGGTTGGCGATACAGAGGCAAACCAGACTGGCTTCAACACGTTTGAAATTGAACTAAAGCTAGGCGCAGGATCAAACAATTTCGTTTTCTGGGCCGAAGACATCGTTGGCAGAAGAATCGAATCACCACACGAAATAATTTTGGACAAAACCCCTCCGGCGTTGACCATCTCTGCTCCGGCACAGGCTTCGGTTGTCTGCGGCAAGGAAGTGACGGTTACCGGAAAGACAGAGCCAGGCGCAAAAATAAAAATCAACGAAAACACAGTCATTCCAAACTCAAAAGGCGACTTCATCGGCATCATCAGACCAACAGATGAAGGCCCGCTTGACATCAACGTCAGCGCAACAGACACGGCCGGCAACATAAAATCGGTTGTTATCCCGATCATCTACATCAGGTCAACAAAAATTGTCATGAAGTTTGGATCAAAGCAAGTCCAGATTGCCGGAAAGAACAAGGAGATTGAAACCGCCCCCTACGAAAAGTTCGGCACACCTTTCTTCCCGATAACATCAATGGCTGGCTGGCTTGGTTACAAGGTTTCAACGATAGATAAAAAATCCTACACACTTGAGGACAAGGAAAAGAACAGGATCACCTTCACGCTCGACAGCAACGTGGTTCAGGTTGAAGGAAAACAGGGGCTTTACAAGCGAACGCTTGAGATGAGTCCAGAAATTTCTGATGGAGCCGTGTGTGTTCCGATTGAGTTTGTGGATCGCGGCCTTGGCCTAGAAACCCTCTCTGACTCGAACACGATCACAATCCTGTTCTGCCCGAAGAGCTGAAAAAATGAGAAGATTGCTTATCCTTTTGATTGTTGCTTCATTTGTCCATATCCCGTTTGCTCATGCTGCCTGTGGGATCACTGTCTACCAGGTCTCGGTCAATCCGCCAACAACCGGCGCAACGGCCTGCTACGACATCCCTTTCAACAACCCGTGCGACATTCAGGCCGGTGAATTCATCACTGTCACCTTCCCAAGGGCTGCAAATCTTGATCAGGTTTATGGGCAGGCGATATATTTTGACGGCAGACAAGACAGGTTCGACATCATCGGAACTTCCATGCAAATCCAGCTGACAACCGATCTGAAGTCAGGAAACCACAAGATAAAGGTTTGTGATGTGGTCAACCCCCCAAACCTTGGCCCTCACCAGATTTTCATCATCACCAAAGACGGCACCTTTGGCTCGGAGCCATTTTTATTCAAAGAGACAGGCGTTTCTCCGCCCCTCGTGGTTCCAAATCCTGATTACGTCAAGGAATGCGCCGAGTACACAATCACATTCAACGTCACCAGCGAGAGTGGAAAAGGTTGCCATTGTTCCAGGGAAACGCTTTTCTATCTCGAATTCCCAGTTGAGTTTGAGCTTCCGGTGGACATTGACCCAAAGTATGTGACAGTCAACGGTGTTCCCTGCGACTATGCAAAAGTTGAAGGACACAGGATCGTCATCCGCTCAAGGCTGACCTTTCAGGCCGGACAGCAGGTTGTAATAAAGATTGATTCCAAAGCTGGCATCAAAAACCCGAAAACTCCCGGCTGGTACAGGATAAACGTCTATACCTCAGTCGACAGGATTACCACCCCTTCCTATCCGTTCTACATCAGGCCATCATCGGTGACGCGTGCAAACGTGAAGCTTGACAACCCCTACACCTGCTCAAACACCGGTTTTGTTCTGAATTTTTCAACTGGCCCTTATGGGGAAATTGCATCTGGTGGATACATAAAAGTCTACTTCCCTGAAGGTTTTTCTGTCCCAAAGGTTGTTGAACAAGGGAATATTGCAGTAAATAACGCTGAAGTCAAGCAGAAAATTTCCTTCTCACCCGACACAATCGGAGCAAGCACATGCCTTTCCATTCCGATACCAGAGGCGATAAACTCCAGCTCGGACGTTCAGGTGGTGATTCTGGCAGGCGCTGGCATCAGACTCCCAAGCGTTTATGGCCCTCACACAATTGATATCGAAACAAGCGCCGAACCTGTCAGGGTTCCATCGCTGATGTTCTCGGTTGACCGCTCAAGGATAACAAACATTTCATATCAGCCAAGCCCATCGTTTGTGACCCTTCCTGCAAAACAGGTAATAACTTTCAAGACAGGCGGTTGCGGAGGATTGATTCCAGGCATCGACACCATCACAATTTCCTTCCCTGACACCATGTGGATGCCAAAATCGTTCCTTTGCAAGTCGATCACGGTCAACGACACCGAGATAACATCCATCCCGTTTTTGACTGGCACAACCATAACCGTTCCAGTTCCGAAGCCAATCGATGGCGACAGCTGGGTAACGGTTGTGATTCCGGAAGATTGTGGAGTCAGGAACCCGACAAAAGCAGGTGCAGGCTACAAAGTGCGAGTGTGGACAACCCGCGAGTCCACGCCAGGTTTTTCGGGCGTAACGGTTTTTTCGGCTTCAAGACTGTCGGGCGTCAAGCTCGAGGTCTCAAAAAATCTTGTTTCATCGAGGGTTTCAGCAAAGGTTCAGTTTGTGACCGGCCTTGCAGGATCGATTCGTGCTGGATCAAAGATTTCTGTCACTTTCCCCGAAGGTTTCGAGTTTAAGGGCTCGGTGGCCATGATGAATTTCGCAGTCGACGGAGCCACCTGCAGGAGCGCCAGATGGGCAAAGCCGGTTTTGGAGCTGACCTGTTCCAAGGATTCAGAAGCAAACTCGGCCGTGACCATTGAAATCGACCCTAACGCAGGCTTGACCACCCCTGAAAATCCAGGACAGTACAAGATTTCAGTTTCAACAGAGTCGGAACCGGAATTGGTTGAATCGGAAGACCTCGCAATTAACAGCAGGCCAGAGCTTAAAATTTCAGCTCCAAAACCAAATGATCGTGGCTGGTACACAGAAGAGCCGGTTGTGACCATTTTTGCTTTCTCGGAACTTGACAAAGATGTCAATATTTCAGTGATTCTTGACAACCAGAAACTTGATTTCAAAGGAATGATCAAGATTGCTGATGGCTACCATGTGCTTGAGGTTGTTGCAACCGATGTTTTTGGCAACTCGTCCGAAAAATCGGTGCTCACGTTCATGGTTGACACCATCGACCCAATGTTTGATGTGTCCCAGAGCACGTTTTTCACCAACGCAAAATCATTTTTCAAGATGGTCAGGGCAATTGACGAAAACAACATCACCGTTACCCACGAAGGAGAAGACGGAATTACTTTTACTGACTCAACCTTGAGCATCACGACAATAAACGTTTCAAGCACGAGCGAGAAAAGCTACAGGGGGAGCCTGACGGCAACCGATGAAGCTGGAAACACCACAGTTTTTGACTTTATGGTCACCTTTGACTGGACAGCCCCGACGCTTGACATTCCTGAAAAACTGGAAATATCTGATCCTGGCTTCACTCTTTCCGGAAAAACCGAGGCAGGATGTGAGCTGACGATAAAGGATAAAATCGAAGTGGAAGACGACGGTTCGTTTGAAGCCAGGCTAAGGGTTTCAAACGGATACAACACTTTTTCGGTTCAGGCAAGAGACCGCGCCGGAAACATCACGAGGAAGAGCCTTCTCGTAATTGCAAACCTTGAAGCGAGCCTTGTCTTTGAAACCGGCAATAAAGACGTGATTGTCAATGGCCAAAAAATAACCCTCAAAACGGCGCCGTTCATCGAAAAGGGGAGCATGTATGTTCCGTTCGACCTGCTTGTCAAAAATTGTGCCTTTAAATTGGAATCCTGGCCATATTCAGAGTTCACCGTGACCTCGGAAGGCGGAAAATCTACCTTCACGCACCCAAAAAAATCCATCCAGATGGCCGACGGCAACAGTTCGGCGGTTGTTGACGGGGAGCTGGTCAAGATGCCTCTGGCTCCGATTATGAAATCAGGTGTGCTCTTTGTCCCGCTTCGTTTCACCGCAGGCCTGTTCGGACTTGCGCCAGTCGCTGTAGGCAAGAGCGTGAAAATTAGCTATATTAAAAATTGAGCTTGATTCTGGCTTTTTAAAAGAAACCTGCTATCATTGCAACCGATGCTTGAATTTCTATACATTCTTGCTCTGGTTGCCTACTTCTATTCCTTTATTCTTTTTGTGCGCTTTTTTATCTGGCGGAGGCTGGCCTATTCCCGTTACTGGAGTAAGAAAATCGAGATTACGCTTGAAACACTCAGGCAACAGGCAAGGCTTCAGGGCGTTCCGCTCCCGTTTTTCACAGTCATGGTGCCAGCACGCAACGAATCCCTTGTAATCGAGAAGACAATCGACAACCTCATGCTTCTTGATTATCCCAAGGAATCGCTCCAGATCATCGTCATCACAGACCACAAGGAGCGCATTGAGCACGAAAAGATGAGGCCAAAGGTCGTCGAGGAAATAATGCATCTGCTCCTCGGCGGAGTTAAACCTATAAATCCCCTCTCGCAAAGCTTCTTCCTCGCACTCGTGCTCACACGACTGCCGTTTGGCGAGCTTATGTTCAGGATTTCACAGTTTTCCAAGGCAGACAGGATGAAGTCTGTTTTTCTGTACCAAAAACTCATGTTCTCAATTGCAAGCGATATTTTGGGAGAAAGACCTGTCGATCTTGGTAACGTTTATTATGGTTTCAGAAGACTCAATCCCGGAGTAAGCGATGATAATTTTGTACCGGCTGTGACTGAGTTTCTGCTGCTGCTCAGGCTTGCATTGGCCAAGGTTTCCGAGGTGTTTGACAAACCCTCTGCGCCAAAACGGGTCGAGGTGATTGCAGAGTTCACTGGAAAACTTCCGCCGATGAGAGCCGAGGTCAAAAGAAGCGCTGAGCTGGACAAGGCTTTGAGGGAAACGATCCCGTCAAATGAAGAGTTGACCGACCTTTTCAACTCATTTTTCCTGACAACACAGGAAGTCGTCGAATCCTGCATAGAAAAATACTCTGACACCGGAATAAAGCTTACTCATTGCGAGGTTCCATTTGATTTTGACGGACAGTTCGGCGGAGTGTGCACAGGCAAGGAAGTCCGGTCAACAAAGGGCAGGGCACTCAACTATGCTTTTTCGATGGTAAATCCTCAGTCGGACATGCTGGTTTTTTATGACGCCGAATCGCACCCTGATCACGACGTGCTTTTGCACGCTGCAAGGCACCTGATGAAGACTGATCCGCCACAAATCCTCCAGGGGCCGTTGTTTCAGGTTCGCAACTATTACAGGATGGGCGCACTTTCAAGGATTGGCGGGCTTTACAAGGCAATCGCCCATGACTGGTATCTGCCGTTGATGTTTTACCGACTTCCTTTTGTCGGTGGCACCAATCTTTTCATCTCGTGGCAACTGATCCAGAAGATGAAAGGATTTGATGAAACCTCACTTACTGAGGATTTGGAGTTCGGATGCAGAGCGCACCTGTATTATGGCGTAAACCTCACGTTCCTCACCGTCAAGTCCACGGAGCAGACACCACCGACAATCCCTCAATATTTCAAGCAAAGACTGCGCTGGGGTTCAGGCCACCTTCAGGTCATAAGGCGGATACGCTCGTACCCGTACACAAAAGATGCCGTTGGTGACAGGAAGGATTTCATAAGGCGGGCTTGGAACCTTTGGTGGAACCTGCTTTGGCTGGGGCCGATAGAGTGGATTGTGTACCAGTTTTCAACGATCATTGTTTTGGTCATGGATGCAATACTGGTTGCAAACCTTTTTGGCGCCGGAATTCCTGGGCCATTTTTTGCCGAAAATCCGATCCTTTACTGGTCGCTTGTCAGCCTCAACGTGCCCTATCTGGCGTTCACTTTTTACTGCTACAGGCGGTATGATCAGGTGTTCGACCGGTCGTTTGCACCTATCAACGCGATTCTTGGCGCTCTCGACATTTTGAAGCTCGTTATGGCTACGTTTGTTGTGTTCCTGCTGCCGGCGCCCTACACGTGGTCGGTGGTTCTGGCCATGCTTGGCAAAGCTCCCGTTGCCTGGGTGAAAACCCCTAGAACTTCTGAGTAAAAAATGTCACTTTTTAATCAAGGCTTAACATGTCTCAATTTACAAATATTAGAATCAAAATATCAAGGAGGCAATATGGCTTTAAAAAAAATCGTGATTGTGTTTGGGGTCTTGATATTGCTTTTCAGCAGCACAAGCATTTCAAGCGGGGAAATCAACAAAGCACTTGTTGTTTCGGGTGAAATCCTTCATACTTATGGAACGGAAACCCATGTTTTCTATACCATTAAAAATCCTGTGACAAAAACCATATCGTTTTATAAATATGAAGTTGAGACTGGTGTAAAAAAGGCAGTTGTTGAGAATTCGAAAAGCTTGGACCTGATAGGGCTGACAGAATCAAATATCTATGCCAACGGAAAGTACTTCACATGGGTGCAGGACAACAATCTATATTCATGGTATCCAGATCTTGACACACCAAGGCTAATTGCTAACTTCCCAGCGAACAACATCTCAGTATGGGACAAATACATTTTCATTCCCTATCCAAGCAAAAAAAATCCTGGCATTTACATGGTCAACGTTTCAGAACCAAAACCAAAAGCCAAGTTGATATACCCATTCAATTATAATATGCAATGGCCGATGAATCAGGCGTGGGATGGATACCTTGTTTATGTATCAAGCAAGCTAACGGATCCAACATCAGCATCCTTTGATGAAACATCTGACATTAAATTGTATGATATCGCCAATGACAAGACGATTGTTGTTGATGATTCTGTAGGTTGCCAAACATTCCCGGTAATACAGAATGGTTATGTGGTTTATGTGGATTACGGCTCAGCTGAGTACCCATATGCAGGATCAAAAATTGTAGCCTACAACATCAAAAATGAGACAAAACGTGTCATTTTTGATGTTCCTCAAGATGAGAAATACAAGCCAATTTTCAATCCTGAATCAGATCTGGTTTTGCTCATCGGATCCAAAGTTCAAGTTGGTGGAAAGGCCGTTGTTGTTGATCTGGAAACTGGTGAGAACAGACTCATTTCAGAGAAGAATGACAAAACTCTGCTTCCCATATATCCAAACTCCCAGTCATGCAGAGGTAGAAAGATGATCCTTTCTTGGGATGCAAATACCGGAGAAACTCATGATTGGAAAGTTGGCATTTTCAATCTGACTATGGAAGGCTTCAAGACGGATTCACCCGAAATATTAAACTCCATGTCTAATTATGCCACCACAGCAAAGGTTTTCGATAAGTACGTGATGTGGAAGGAATACAATTCAGGAAAAGATTACAGTATTTACATAATCAAACAATAGTCAACCAATCAGGTAACGATTTAGTTCCTCATTGTGGCGGAACCAATGTATGCATTACAAACACTTGTTATGCATTCAATTGCCAAGTAGGTAATTCACATACTTGTGGAACAGGACAGAATTCGTTTATTTGTAGTTCTCAAACTTGTCCATTCCAAGCCTGCCAATTTACGTTCTGCTGGACACATTGATGAATTCTTTGAAAGCATTAAGGAACTGAAATCATTAAAGAATGTAAACATGTATCCAGGTTACCTGCACAGCGATGCTACAAAAATATGTGCAAGCATCGAAAACAATTGCCTTGATATACCCAAGTTTGCATCTGTTGCAACTGAATTCTATAAAAAAGTGCTTGAAAATGGTCACTATTTTAGTTGGTTCCCTAATGCAAACCCTGCCACATGCTGTGCTTGTAACTGCAATGGATCGGTTATCCAACCTGATGGCTACCAATGCAGGTGCTGGAATCAGGTTGGTCAGAAAGAGGAATCGTATGCAAGCATTGTAGATAAATCTTATTTCGAAGGGAAAAACTATTATAAATGGATTAATTACGATCCATTTGATGTTGAAGAGTGCAAGAATTGTAAATATTTCACGTTATGCAGGGCAGGATGTCCAGCAAAACGAGTGCCTGCATCGACAGATTATATGGACACAAAAAGAATGAACCACTGTTCAGCATTGAAATACAACATTAAAGACATGCTACTTCTTGTTTACAAGAACTTTGAAGAAGAAAAAAAGAAAAATCAAAACTGCGATAATAAGTGTCAAGCCTGTAAAACTGAAGTATAGTGTTTTATAATTAATCGTATAACATCTTTGCAATCAATTTTAATATAAATATAGCTGCAATTTCTAGGTGAAAAACCCCTAGAACGTCGGAGTGAAATCTTTACAAATTAATAATATGCTTTCAAATCTAATATTGAAGCATTTCCATTTTTTATCGAGAGAATTGCAATACCAGTAATGTCGAATGAATACGCCCTAATGCCATCCTGAGTTTGTAAGTTTTCTGTCCCACCAATCTTTTGCCCATCACCAAAGATTTCAAATGCTTGAGTTTCTCTCCAATCGTCAGGGCAACCAGTTGAAAACGTAATTTTTGAGTATTGTTTATTCAAGTTCCAATTAATATCAGTCCAAGTATAATATTGAGAAATGTAACCTTTCGTATATGGTACGCCTTTTATCCTAACGGTGTTTATTCTTTTTGAATATTGATCCATCTTAAAAGGTCTTATTCCATCTACTAAATCGACATAATTTTCGTTTGACCTATATCCAATCAATACAGCATATTTTTTTGATCCCAAGAGACTTGAACGCCAAGCAAATCCCCAATGAATTTCAATGGAACAAAAGTTTTCCATTGATGATCTGAGGAGCAGGATCTGAATTAACTTCATTACCATTATAAATTAACTTAACAACTTTTGCCCCATTAATCGTTCCCAATGTGAATGGCAATAAAAAGAATGATGTTATTAATAATACGATCCCTAGTCTTCTCATTTATACCTCCGTAAATGATTTACAATATTATGATATATGCAAAGAATAAGATAATATTAAAATATTAAAAACTTAACAACAATCCGGAGCTCATCTCCCACAGCCTGAGCCAATCGTTTTCGTTCATCGAGGCTGGTGAGGAAGGCACGATTTTGCAGCGCGAGAAATACTTGCCGGTGACGCCTTCGATTTCAGGCGATGTGGCCACATAAATCTGCGTCAGCGCACCTTTTTCGACGCTGATTGCGAAGAGGTCGGCGAGGCTCTTTCCGACTTTGAGCAAAAGAGTGTCGTTTTTGCCGATGTTTGTTTTGACAAGCCCCGGGTGGATGGCGTTGATGGTGATGGTTTTTCCGGCGGTTCTTTTGGCCAGCTCGTAGGTGAACATGAGGTTCATCAGCTTCGATCTCGAATAAGACTTGTTCCAGTCGAAACCTTTTATCGATTGGAGGTTGTCGAAGTCGAGTTTCACAAACTTGTGCATGGCCGAAGAAACATTTACCACTCGTGCCTTTGACTCGATCAGTCTTTCAAGGAGGAGGTTGGTCAGCAGGAACGGCGAGAGGTGGTTGGTGGCAAAAACCTGCTCCAGACCTTCGCTTGTCATAGTTGCCCGCTGTGCTGTCATTCCGGCGTTGTTCATCAGGACATCGATTTTTTGGAATCTGGAAAGCAGCTCTGAGGCGAGTTTTCTGGTCTCTGACATCAGCGACTGGTTGCACACGAATGCTTCAAGCTTTGCACCAGGCACGATTTGTTTGATTTTGGCCATGGCTTGTTCAAGTTTTTCCTTGTTTCGTCCGACAAGAGCGACAGTTGCGCCCATTTTTGCTATCTCTTTTGCCGATTCCCTGCCAAGACCCGATGTTGCGCCAGTGATAACGACGGTTTTTGCTGACATGTCAGTCATTTTTGTCACCTTTTATGTGGATTTTACAAAGATTTTCGCTCATATGCCAAAGTGTTTTCCAGTCATTTTCATTGTAAGACCCTTTTGATGACGAAGCAATCTTGGTTTTGTCATAGTATTTTCCGGTTATGCCTTCCAGCTCGGGTGAAGTGGCAAGCGAAACGATGCCCGATGCGCCTTCTTCTAACGAAATGGAGTCGAAATAGTCGAGAACGTCTTTAGCAATGCGGAAAAGATTTGTGTCATTCCGGCCTATTCCTGTCCTGATGCGCCCCGGATGGATGCAGTTGCATGTTGTGCCTGTATTTGCCAGTCTTTGTGCAAGCTCGTATGTGAACATCACGTTGTAGAGCTTGGTCTTTGAGTAAGCCCTGTTAAATCCGTATAAGTGCAGGCATTGGAGGTCATTTTGGTCGAAGGTGGCGCTAAAATGGTCGCATGAAGTAACGTTTATTATTCTGGCTTTTGATGATGCCAGAATTTTTAGCAAACGGTTGGTCAGGTAAAAATGGGAGAGATGGTTTGTGACAAAGGCTTTGTCCAGCTGCTCGGAGCTTATTGCGGGGTTTTGCACGGATATGGCTGCGTTGTTGATCAGGACGTTGATTTGTTCGTATCTGCCAATCAGATAATCTGCAAAAACTTTTGTTTCAGCAAGAATTGAAAGGTCACAGCAGAATTTGTCGAGCTTTGCCTGTGGGAATGAGTTTTTGATGGAAACGATGGCTGATTCAATCTTTTCAGGGTTTCTGCCGTGGATGACAACAGTTGCACCCATCGTGGCTATCTCTCTGGCAGTTTCCAACCCCAAACCTGAGGTTGATCCTGTGATGACAACTACTTTGCCTGACATGTCCGGCATTGTTGATTATCCTGGATATTTTAAAATGTAGGAATTGCCGTTGATTTTAAGCGATGCACCGATTATGTCGGCCAGTGAGTCAGCCGGAACCATCATCTTGCCGTTATCAAGCCATGTTTTTCCGCTTAAATCCTCACTTGTCCCGTTTGTTGAGGCTTTGCTGGAGTCGAGTGTGATGATGCCGATTCTGCCTGGCATATTGATGGTTGCCTGTCTTGAAGTGTTGTTCCAGCCAACTGTTCCGTGGTTTATCTCAATAAAATCACGCAGTGGAACGTAAAATACGCCATTTTTAATTATAGGTTTTGCCTTAAGTGTGGAAGCTCTTGAATTTCCAGCATCATTGGTGACTTTGACATGTAAACTTCCGAATTTTCCTTCAATGATTGGGCATTTGATGAAAAAAACTGTAAGACGCAGAGAAACGTAGGCTTTGCCGTCTGCTGTTTCAAAATGAATGCGAATTTCCTCGGCACCCTCGGGTCTTTGATCAAAAGATAGAGTCACAGAGCATGTTTCGCCGGCTCTCAGATAGGTGATGTTTGGGTAGAACTTGGCCTCAGTAAATGAGCAATCACCACGAATTTTGACGATTCCGGAGCCTTCCCATTTCAGGCTGGCTGTCACCTGGCCGCCAGCGCAGTTGACGATGGATGAGAAGCCACCGTACCTGAACGGACGAGAGTTTGTTGGTGGTGAGAGGGTCAATCCTCCTGAAACCGATGCACCAACGGGCATGCCGTCAAGAGGGTTTGCTTTACCTATTTGGGATTTCCACGAGGATTCATCGAGGATTGCTCCTTGTGGTGGTGCCTGAGCGGCAAAACTCGCTGGATCGTAGGAAGAGCCGATGATTGCAGCGCCTTTCTTGCCTGGAGGGTTGCCATTTCCGCCATTGCCTGGTGCGATAACGCCGGAACCTGTGAAATCTGAGCTGGCAACGTAGACAGAGCCGCCGTTTTCGCCGCTTCCGGTTGTTGAAGTCAGACCTGAATTTGCAATGATTGAGCCTGTGTTTTCGACCGATCCGAGGCACCAGAGCACGATGTTGCCGGAAACGCCTGATGTTTTGATCTGGCCTTTGTTTGTTATCTTTGACGATTGGAGGAGGAGTGAGCCTCTGGCATTGATTGTGCCTGTGTTTGTGACAGTTCCAAGAACTCGCATGTCGCAGAGACCCTTAATGTTTATTATTCCTGAGTTTTCAAATCCCATCGACTTGAAGTCAAACTTGCCTGAGGAGTTGATCTTGCCAGCGTTTTTGGCGTTGCCTCGGCAATCGATTGTCAGCTCGTTTGCTGATTGGATTTGGCCTGTGATCGAGACTTCAAAGGATTGAACCTGAAGGCTGGAAATTATGACTGTGCCTTGCACTGTCAGGGTTGAGAGGTCGCAGTTTGTCGGAGCGGTTGCCAAGAGGCCTGGCGGGATGATGGCGTTATCGGCCAGTCCTGGGATTTGTGGCGGTTCCCACGACGCTGGCTCATTCCAGGCTCCACCCCTAAAGGTGCAGGTTGCGCCAAGCGATTCGGTTGGTTCCTGCCCGAAAGCAAGACCGACACCGCACAGCATGGCCAAACCCAAGAACAAAACCAGAACTTTTCTCACGGGGATATTTTAGCCGTTTCGTCGGCCATTTCAATGTTATGGTTATCAGGACTTCACAGCCGATATCTTCACGCTCCAGACTAGGCGATAGATAAAAACACGCCCAGTGACGCTGCCAGCAAAACAATTATCACAATTCTTGTCTTCATTGTTCACCTCCCGGAAGGATGAAGACATTGCTTTGATATTCTGTTTCGATGTAATGGGGCTCGTTTGATATTTGAACCAGTTTATCCCCCTCAATTCTACATGGGAATTTACTTACCAAACCATGGTTATTTGAGACACCTATCGAAAAGTAAACTTCATTGACTCCGAATGTTGATGAGAAAAACGTTGATCCAAACGTCGGTGATTTGTATTTGTTTACAATTTCAGAGCAATCAATCTCGGTTAATATCTTGCTTTTCGTGTTATATCTGAAGAGCTTGCTCTTCTGAAGTTCCGGCAAAGAGTCAATGCTGTCTACTCTTCCGTATTTACCTCTTTCCAGTTCATAAGTAACGAAAAAATACATATCATAACTGTCGCCATTAACAATGATTCTGTTTACGTCGAATGAACCCAGAGTCGGATATTGTTTGTCTGCATAGGGCTCACACAGCTTCATAAGACTGTCCCATCTGTCAATGATGTTGCCCTGAAAGTCTGCAAAATAAGCAACGCTGCCGATGTTTTCATTGCCATCAGGAACCCAAGACCCACACTCGAGACAATCCTTGAAGAGTTCAGCGTAACCAATGATGCCGTTTGTCATGTCGACCCGTGAAATCCAGGGGGACAGGACTTTTACCTTGTCAGTGGGTCTTATCTGCTGGTCTTCAAGAGAAAGCGACACAGCCCTTGCAGTTGCTTCCGGCGTGCGAAATTCGAGTTTGTTTTCAGACCCCTTGGTTGTTATCTGGTGAAGTTTGCCATCTTTTATCTGTTCAACCAGAAGTATCTCCTTGTCATCTATGAAGACGGGGAAGAAAACATTACCGGTCTCTCGAACAAAGCCTGTGTAGTTTTTAATCACTCTTTTGCCGATAAGTTTCTGTTCGTGAGTGACCGTGTTGTAGAGGAATGTAAAGATAACACAGATTTCTACTAGCAATTTCCCGTCCTCTATCACTGCAGGATTTGTTTTAACCATGCCTACAGATCTAGTAGAAAATATTGCCCATTGATGGTCTTTTGACAATGCTTTTAGTCTATAACGATGAAATGAATCAATAGTGTAATCTTTATTAGTTGTCACCTTCTTTATATATTCCAAATCGTTGTCTTTTATTGATTTCAAGCTAATTACAAAAGCTGTTTTCTGGTAGGACATGTCCAAAGGAGTCTCTATTACTTTCAGCTTAGAGAATGTCGCTGGAAAGTCGCCTTCAAACAAACGTTCATTAGTGAAATATATTCTTGGTTCATCTATACCTGAAGCCTTGATTTGTTTATCCTCAACAGTACCAATGAATCAGTTGTTCTTATTGTTCCGGCAGGTGTGCCTGGTTCTGGTAGCTTTTGATCGAGTGTAAACTCTTTGTCCTTCTTCATAAAAGGTGTTGTTTTGCCTTTTGGATCGATGTATTCAACTTTTGAAAGCTCGATATCAGCCCAGACGATGAGCTTGTCACCGGTTTTGGATGATCGTTCCTGCTCTATGTTGATTCCGGGTTTATCAACAACTGTGATTGATTTGACAAGGTTTTTCTTTGTGCCATCTTCCAAATTGAGTACTACGGTAATTGCCATTTCGCCATTTTTCTTTTTTTCAAGTTTCAGCTTGTCTTTCCAGATTCCATCCTTTGGAGGATTTGCAGATTTAACCAAATTCCAGTTACTGCCAAACCATATTTCCTTCGGAGTCATTGAAAGCTTGACACTCAGTTCAACCGTTGAGCCAGGATAGTAATGGTCGTATGCGGTTATGATGTGGTCGGTGACAAGATCAGGCAGATTGTCCGGCGACTTGACAGCGACTTGACCACAAGATGACATGACCATCGACAGGACAACCAGTTGAGCTAGAATTCTACCTCTCATAAACCCTCCATGCATACCGGATTCATGATACTTGAAAACGATGGTTTTGGCAAACAAAAAATCCGACCCTTAACAGAGTCGGATTTGGTAAAACGCTTGCTCAGGACTTCACAGCCGAAACCTTCACGCTCCAGACTTTGGAAGCAAACTGCACGAGTTCGTCCACGCCCATGCCAAGATCATCGGACGCTGATTTTACCAGAGGATCGTTGCAACCACATCCACAGGAAGCGTCGGCACCAAAGCTGTACTGAGATTCAGCTTCGATTTTGACATCGGTGAATCCTGCATCTTTGATGGCCTTGATGTAGTCGTCCTTCATGAGTGCGCCAGAAATGCAGCTTGCATAGGCATCTACCGACTTCATGACCTTCTCCGGCAGTTCACCGGTCAAAACAATGTCAGAGACCATCAGCTTTCCGCCAGGTTTTAGCACCCTCATTGCTTCCCTGAAAACCTGGGGTTTGTCGACAGAGAGGTTGATGACGCAGTTTGAGATGATCAGATCAACAGTTGAATCGCCTGATGGAATGTTTTCGATCTGCCCGAGCCTGAACTCGACGTTGCCATAGTTGCCTTTTTTGGCGTTTGCCCTTGCCTTGTCCAACATTTCCGGTGTCATGTCAATGCCGATTACTTTTCCTGACTCACCTACCTTGTTTGAGGCGAGAAAACAATCAAATCCTGCGCCAGAGCCGAGATCCATGACCGTCATGCCCGGTTTTATCTGGGCAAAGGCAAGAGGGTTGCCACAGCCAAGGTTCAGGTTTGCGCCATTCGGCACGTTTGCTACATCTTCCTTTGAGTAGCCGATGTTTTTGGCGTACTCTTCAGTTCCACCGCCACAGCAGCAGCCGGATTTTTTTGCAACACCTGCGTAGTGATTTCTCACGTTTGTTGTGGTTTCGTCATTCATTTTTCACCTTCCGATTTCTTTACGATGACTTTGAGTATGCCTGTTACTGCGTTTTCAAGTTTTTTTGCCTTCATGACCATCATGCAGCAGGGTTTGTCGCCTCCGAGCAAAGTGAGCGTCAGCTTGTCGCCAGCATTGATGTCCAGTTTTTGCCTGATTTCCTTTGGCAAAACCACCTGTCCGCGTTCGTCGCAGGTGACGATTGCTTCGATCGAACAGCAATCCATGTTGTCCATGATTACCAACCTTTCTGATAAATCAGAATAATCAGAATGATTTAAATGTCAACACATAAATATTGCCAAAAAACACCTCTGAACCTAAAATAAACACCAGAGGGTGAAATGAAGAGATTTTTGATTCTGGCGATCCTGCTCAGTCTGGTTCCGGTTGGCGCAAAGGCTGCTCCTGAAAAACTGCCCGAGGTGTGTTTCCCGAAGGCTTCATGGGTCAGGGAGACAAACAAACTGACGGTTTCGTGGGTTTTGCCACCCAATTCTGGCGATGTCAAAGGATGCCGTATTTATGCAGATTTCCTTAATGGAAAGCTGATAGGACAGGTTCCGACAGAAAAAACCTCTTTTGAGTACAGCCTTGAAAGAAGCTGGATTGGTCTGCCTCTTGATCTTACAATCAAAACCTTTGGGCAGGAAGAGTCAAAAGGGGTCAGCGTTTCAACCACCCCAACCGCAGCCAACGTCAAAATTGAGGGGATTGATGGCGGGAAGGTTTTAAAATCAGGCCAGAATTGCGTCATCACGTTCACATACAACCGCTATGTGAAAGACAGGGTCAGAGCCGAAATCACGGCCAAATCCGAGTCATGCCTCTCCATGTTTTCGATGTTGCTTGAAGAGGATCAGAGAGAAGTGATCTACATCCCGCCTGACATTGACGGAATGCTGGAATGCAAGGCGTTTCTTGGAGAGAAGGGCAATGTTTGCGTTGGCTTTGCAAGCTGCCAGGTGTCTTCGACAAAGGACAAACCGATATTCCAGCTGACTTCGCCAGCCAGAGGGCAAACTGTATTCATCGGCGACAAGCTGAAAATTGCTTGGAATTCTTCGAACATGCCGGTTGGCGGTCGCTACAAATGCGAGATTAGAAACACTTTTGATGGCAGCCTCATAACTGATATGGACGTGAGAGGCGGAACAAATTCAGCTGAGTGGACGATTCCTGACCAGTTTCCGTACAAATCGGTTGCTGTTGACGTCATCTTCAAACACCTTACAACTTTCCACGCCGCAAATCCTGAATCTCCGGTGATTATTGCCATTGACAAGCACGAGATCAAGAATCCATCGAAACCGAACGTGAAACTCACGCCCGACCCGGCCAGAAACGCAATCCAGGTGGACATCACAACCCTAAATGACGGTTCAGCGCTGATTGACTGGGTCGAGTCGACAGTTGAGGCTTCGGACGGCTCAACCCGAACCTTCAAGCTCCACCCCGATTACTCGGCAACCACAAACCCTGTATCTGTGAGGCATTTCATCTACCACGTCAAAGCTGGCGCCACCTACACGGTTACGGCTGTTTCAGTTACCGGCGATGCAGTATCCACCGATTCGGAAAAGGTTTCACTGACAATTCCGAAAGAATGGAAAGCCATTTACATCACGAGTTTGAAGCCAGGGGACTCCATCCCGATTGGCACGAGGCTGAAACTGCGCTGGAGTCTTGTAAATTTTTCAGACTATCTCGGAGCCGACTCGCTCATCATCAAAACGCCACAGAGGGAATACAGCTTTGACTATGTGAGTTCCAAGGCCTATGAGACCGAGATGGAAGCTCTGCTAGACGGCGTTCCAGAATCCGAAGATGTCAAACTCTGGATTAGAGCTGTCTCCATGCCTGACTCGAACGGGCAGTATCAGATTTTTTTTGAATGTATCGACAATCTTAAAATTGTGGCGCCTCCTCCGTTTGAGGTGAAGTCAACCATTGATGACAATTACAAGGCATCGCTTTCATGGGAGCCGGTTGCAGGCGCAGCCTACTACAACATCAGGAAGAAGGGCTACTTTGAAAATTTCATGCGACTCAAAACCCTTCGAGGCCAGACATCCTTTGAAGACGACCAGCTGTCGCCCGATTCAAGGTATGATTATCAGGTCGAGGCCAGGGGCAATCGGGATGAAGTTATTGCCAGAGCTGACCTGTCATTTATCACACCTCACAAAAAAATCGTCCCAAGGCTTGAAAAGGGCAGGACATTTGTTTCAATTGCGTGGGATCGGATCAAGTGGATCGAAGGCTACAACATCTTCAGGCAGCACGGGTACGACCTTGAGCCACTCAATGGCGACACGCTCACTTTGCCGGAATACATCGATTCAAATCTGAACCCGGGCGTGAAGTATTGCTACAAAATTGAAGGCGTGATGGACAATGGTAGGGTCATAGGCTCATCGGAACTTGTCTGTGCAACCACCGATCTGGATTCCATGGAAGTAAAAGCTGAACCGGACACCCAGTCTGTCAGGCTTTTCTGGTCGCCCCAGCCTGACATATTCCAATATCAGGTTTTCAGGAAAGGTGGCGAAAATTTCGAGCTTGTTGCAAAGGAAATCAAGGGAGGGAACTACACCGACAAGGGGCTTGAGCCTGTCAAAGACTACACCTACATGGTCGAGGGTCTGGATTATTCGGGGCTAGTGATGGCTAGGTCTGCCGAAATCAAAGCCACAACGCTCAAAATCGAGCACGCCACAATTGCAGCCAAAACATTCCCAGACCAGATCAAACTCTTTTGGCCAAAGACAGAAGGGGTCTCCAGGCTTGAAATGTGGAAAGAAGGCGCACTGCTCAAACTTCTCATGCCGGATCAGTCCGAGTTCCTCGATTTTGGTCTCAAGCCAGAAACGAAGTACTGCTATGCCCTCAAGGCATTCAACAAGTACTCGAACCTGATTTCGACAGGCGAGATTTGCGCTCAAACCCTGAAGAAACAGACGGTTGTCGAGTTTACGGCCGGTTCAAAAAAGTGGACAATCGACGGTGCCCAGCAGGCTGACATGGTCTCGGCTCCCGAGATCACAGGCGGGAGGCTGTTCCTTGTGGTTCGCTACCTCACCCAGTCAGTTGAGGCCGGCCTTTCCTGGGATGCAAAAACCAAAACCGTCGAGATAATGAGGAAAGACGGCTTCTGGTTCAAAATGCAGGTTGGGAACCCCGTTGCAAAAGTCAACGGCAAGGAAACGCCCATCGACTCAGGCAACAAGAATGTTGCTCCGTATATCAAGAATGGCCTGACCTACTGTCCGTTCAGGTTTATTGCCAACAACCTCGGTGCAACCAACGACAACATCACCTGGGATGCAGTCAGTAAAACTGTGAAGATTGTGTTTTAGTATATCTGCTGGTAAAGATAAATCACCGTTTTGGTCTGGTTATCCCAGAAGTTGGTCAAACCAACCGATGTGGCAAAGAAACTGGCAGGCACAAGAAGCACCCCTGAGACTTCCTTAGGTACGATCTTCGCGTTTTTGGGATCAATCTGGACTGTTTTACCGTTGACAACCGCCTTTGGTTTGTCCACAGTCAGTTCAAGGGTTTTTGAGCCAAAGGTGATCTTATATGATTTGGTGCCGGTTTTTGTCAGTTTTCCGCCGAAGATGTCCAGGACGTTTTTCACAGGGATGCAGACAACACCGTTGAATATTTGAGGGGCAACGGCGATTGTTGAGCTTTTGTAAGTGTTGTAGTTGTTTCTGCTGATTGTTTTTGAGTTCACAGTCATCTCCAGCGCAGAAACCTTTATTCTCTTGAATCTGCCGTTGTTTGCGTAGCAACAGAGCTCGATTGAATTGTACCCGGAGCTGTAGATTCCAATCAGTGTGCCCTCGGCTGGAATAACCTCGATCCATTCATATAAATCTTGCGGTTCTGTCTTAAATGGATTTGCAAGGATTTTCCCACTTCTAAGATCATAAGTATAAATACCTTTATCGGCTATACATACATAAACTCGATTCCCAGCAATGACCGGGACATTGGTAATTTGTTCTTGTGTTTCATTTTCCCAAATAATATTACCATTTCTAGAGTCTATACAATACACCGATTTACCATTCAATAAAATGATGTATATATCATAGATTGCTGGTATAGAATACCATTCTGTTTCACCTGGTATTTCAAAACTCCATTTTAATTTGCTAATCTTGGAGGAATGACACTCAAGTCTATTTGAGTCATCGTCAAAGTATCTGAGCAATATTGAATCTTGACCAAACACAGAAACTAAATCTGGTTCATCAATATATTTTGACCACAGATTTTTCCCTGTTACACAATCATATGTGTACATCATTGAGATATTACCGTAGCTTGTGCTTCGTGCAATCACACATAATACCCCTGACTGTATAGTCAAATCGGAAAAATATTTATTTGTTGACTCCTTCTCCCACAGCACATAGCCTGTTGAAAGGTCGTGGCACCTTAGTTTGTTGCCACCAGAAAACACACGGTCATTGGAAATGACAGGATTCCCAGCCACCACTTCACCATACTCCGACCAGCTCCAAATTTCCGATCCATCGTTTGCATCCAGGGCGATGATCTTGGAGTTGATGGTTATGAAAACATAGTTTTTGTAGATTGATGGACCTCTGAAGTTTTCAGAACCACTTGCCAGATCATCTGTCCTCCAAAGCAGGTTTTTTGAAGCCAGATCATAGCATTCAACGCCCTTGTCTGATGCAAGCTCGTACATTTTGATCAGACGGTTGTTCCAGATGACCGGACTGTGCTTGTTGCTTTCAACTTCATAATCAAGCGATGACCAAACAAGGCTCGGATTGAGCGAACCTGGCGCATCCGCAAGGGGTACAGAATTTGATCTGGAGGCATTTGAGCCCATGCCTGTCCAGCCAGTGCAACCGGTCGGCCTTGTCTGGGTGAGTCTTGAATCGAATGTGTAATAATAAACTGGCACAACTTTTTTTATCGACCCTGCCGTGAATGTTATTGATGCTGAGTAGCATTTGTTGGCGCTCAGGAATCCGCTGTTGACGATGACACCATAATTGATTGCCTGGTCGGTGCTTGTCTTTACCACCACCTCCGCATACGGGTCACTTGACACAACATCGACATCAAAACTCCCTTTTGAGCATTTTTCAAGCGTAATGGCTCCTATCGTGGTGGATTGCTGGTTGATGTTTATTATGCCTGATACTTTTGATTCTTTGATTTTGAAGCATGGGGGTTCAATGACGCTGATTGACAACATTGTAAAAACATCTGGACAGCCTAAAACTGATATTGTGACTGAACAAGTTCCGAAAGCTTGGCCAGTGACTTTTATATCAGTTCCGGTAATCTCAACGCTTGCTATATATGGGCAGATATTTAAAACTTCTAGTTTTATGTCCTGTAATTTATTGCCAGATTCGTCTCTTGCTACGATACCAATCTTCTTTGATTGACCTTTGTTTGTTATTATTTCAGATGGTTCAGCGGTCAATCCTGTTATGGTATCGCAGATATCAACAACATTTATTGTTAGCTCAGCATGGAATTCCGGACAATCTGCGATTGCAATGGTTACAGAGCAGGTTCCTTTAGATTTGCCAGTAATTACTATGTTCATGCCGTTGACGTCAATTTTTGCAATATTGTTACAGTCGTATTGTTTGACTGTTATTTCCAATTCTAGAATTCTATTCCCAAGTGGATCCCTGGCAATTGTTTCTATTGATTTGGTCTGGCCACTAGACAGGGTTATCTCAGTGTCACTAGCCGTAAAGCTGGCAATCTTTTCGCATGTTTCTGAATGAATTGAGAAATAACCAGCATTAAAAGCGCCATCTGTATGCCTGACTTGAAGAAGGATGTTGCCTGTTTTATTGCATCTCACGTTTAATACCGAGCCTGACTTGTTCAAAAGAGTGACAACCGACTGATCGTAGCCGTCAGCAATTGACCATGTTAGATCATTCTCGTTAACATCCGATACTAGATGATTGTAACGGTCGTAGCATGTTACCTTCAACGTTATAGTGTGACCTGCTAAAATTTTTTCTGAAGGCAGTGAAATCATAACATAAGTTACTTTTTCGACCGCATGCACATTTAATGACCCCCCAATAAAAGGATTGATATAAGTAACAAGAGATATTAACGAAAGTACAATAACTCCTATCACTCTTCTGACAAAAAACCTATTCCTCATCTAGTTTCCTCCAAGATGAGTATAGCATACGATTGTTAAGTTGTTATCAACTAATTATCAATTAGGCGTATACTAGGTCGTTATCACGTCTGGTATGCAGTCAGTAAAACTGTGAAGATTGTGTTTTAGTATATCCGCTGATAAAGGTAAATCACCGTTTTGGTCTGGTTATCCCAGAAGTTGAGAAGTCAAATCAGTTTGAGATCATTTCAGCTGGATGTTGACAACGTTGCTGTAGCTGCTCTCACCAAGTACGTTTACTTCCGTAACAACATATCTGAGCCAAACCCCGGATCTTCTGGGCCCCATGTTGTTGTGGTCGTTGAAAGACATCTCTGTGGTTGATCCAAGGCAGATAACCTTGGGATAGTTTTCTGAGTCAGTTCTGTAAATAAGGTATCTTGTCGATGATGACTTGCACGAATGCTCCCACCTTAGCCCGACTCCCGCATCTATCAACTCGGCCGTCAAAGAATATGGTGGCGTCGGTGGGTAAACAACCATTACGGGAACGCATATTTTCAGGCTTTCGGACAGATCTGAATCGCCGGCATTGTTTTGCGCAACGATGTTGTATGTGTATGTTCCGCCTTCCTTTGCCATCTTATCGTGGTAAGTCTGTCGGCTGAACCCGTCAGTGAGGACAACAAAGGTTTGGTCTTCATCGTTTGTTCTTATGATCTTGTATGTGATGTTTTCCGCACCACCTGAGAACTCAGGAGCCTTCCATTTGATGATCGGTTTGTTGTCGGCCAGTTCGATTGTAGGGTATAATACTGCCGATGGAGGAACAATGTCAAATTCGGGAACAGAAATCCATGCTTCAAAGGACAGCTCGCTTTCGCCAAAGCTGTTCTTTGCGGTCACGGCATAAGTGTAGTCCATCCCGGCCTGGGCGTGCTTGTCATTGAAATACTGGTTGAATGTGTTGCCGATAAGTGCGAATTCTTCGGTTGCCGATTCTTTTCTGAACACCTTGTATTCAAGCCTTTCATGCTGTGCAAAATCAGCAGGCCTGTTCCAGTACAGCATTGGTTTTCCGTCTGTTATTTCGGCTCTGAGAGCCTGGGGGTATGTCGGGATGTTTTGATCGGATGTCTTGTCACCGCAGACATATTTTGACACAGCTTCCGACAGTGCGCTTTCAGACAAAATGTTTACGGCAGTCATTTTGTAGTAGTACATCTTGCCCGGTGAAACTTTTGTATCGCAGTACGAAAAACCGTCAAGATTGTATCTGATCATTGTGTAATCAGCGTTGTCTTCACTTCTGTATATCGAATAGAAAATATTTTCCGAATTTCCGTTGTACAAAGGTTTTTCCCAGGTGATTACAGGTCTGTTTTTCTCAAGCGTAATTTTTATGTTGGTCGGAGGCAGAGGCGACATGATCGCATCGCCGCATTGGTCTGCGAGAACTTTTGACATGCCGGTTGTGTACAGCGTTTGTGATGAAATGATTACCAATAAAAGCATTGTTATGATAATAGGTTTTTTTCGATTATTCATTTTCTCGCCTCATCGAAATTTATTATTATATTTAATATTAATATTCAATTAAAATAGAATATGCAGAGATAATCAAGAACAAATCTGCATTTCAAGCGAAATAGTCATTCTTGGCAACATAAGCTTGTTGTATTGAAGCATGTCCTTTTGTTTTATTGATACAATTGATTGTCAACAAAATATTAAATATTTGATACAGCATGTATCGATCGAGGAAGCAGGGAGATCCTGAAATCTTGCACATAAACGATACTGCCCACTGCTTGGATTTGAAAGAGCTGGCGCAAGTTGATTTGATATTTTATCTACAGTCCAACAGATTTTTTCTGGTATTTTTCGACAATGAAGTATTTAATGCCCGCCAGTTGCGGGCATTAAATTAGCAGAAAGACATGTCTTTTTAAAAAAACAAGCTGAAGACTTCGATAAAATAGTCAAGCAATATCCGTTATCAATTCGGTGTGTACTCGATTGTTATCACTCCGGTGCCTGCGTCAAAATTAACGGTTGCTCCAAAGGTTTCAGCGATGAACCTGACAGGAACCATGGTCTTTCCATTAACGCTTGTGGGAGGAGCGGTCATTGTCACCTTCTGCCCATTTATTAAGGCATCTTTCTTGTCCAGATACAAAACAATAATCTTCGTACCCTTTGTGATTGTTATTTTCTTTTCGTTTGCGTCCCAGTCCACCTTGCAACCAAACGCCTCGCTGATGAACCTGATTGGAACCATGGTGGTGCCTTTGATTTTTACGGGTGGAGCGTTGAGAACGATCTGGAATCCGTTGATTTCAGCCGAAATTGAGCCAAGGGTGAGTCTGATCCTGATGTCTTTGTCGGTTTGAACCGTTACTTTCACCCTTGTGTCACGGCAGGCGTCATCACCAATGATTTCGATGAGTCCTTCAAAGTTTTCGCCAGCCAGGAGCGTTGAGCCGGCGATTGTGACCGAGACCTCAAGCGACCTCATGCCAGTGAATGTGTTCGGTGTGACCGTTATCCACGGCACATTTGGCACGACCTTTCCGGTTTGGTTGCCTGTAAATCCGATTGTCATGGTCAGCGTTTTTGAGGTGCCACGAGCGACTTTGCCAAATTCAAGTGAGTCATTGACTGAAAAACAGTATTGACCAAGGTTTACGGTGACTTTGACATTAACCATGATTGGTTCGGGTTTTGTCCCCTGGATTGTTATCTTGCCAGCCAGTTCGGCTCCTTTTTTCATGGCTGATGATTTTAGCATCACAGTTATCTCCGACTGCGACTTGGGATCGACAGTCACCTGCTTTGGACTCATCTGTATCCAGTCGGCATCGGTTGTGATTTTAAGGTCGTCGGGAATGTTGCCGTCATTTTTGATCACAATTTTTGATGAAGCGGTCTTGCCTGGATCAATCTGGTCAAAGACCATGTCCGTGCTTTCGACAGAGATGATTGCCTGCCTGACTTCCTCAACCCTAACCGTTGCCTCTGCAGTCAGACCGTAACCGGAAACGATGATTTTTCCGTCAAGTTCTGAGTTGCCAGCGGTGAAGAGCCCGTTCCTATCAATCTTTCCAAGCGATGATGGATCACAAGTCCACTTCAGATCAGGCTTTTCAAAGGGCGCTCCGGTATTGTCAAGAACGGTTACTGTGAATTGCTGGGTTTTCCCAAAGTTGACAAGAACGGAAGTCGGGTCGATTGTTAACGATGCAACCTTCAGCACATGTGCTTTTGCGGTGCCTGATATTTTGCCAATTGATGCAGTGATGGTGCATTCACCGATGTCACTTGGGGTGAAGGCACCGTTTTGATCAATTGTGCCAGCTGATTTTGGATCAACAGTCCATTTGAAGCCGGAATAGTCGGTCTCTTTGCCCTTCTTGTCGATTGCTTTTGCGTCGAAATAGACGGGGACTCCAACGGTTGCCGTCGTTTCTTCTGGATCGATGGTGATCCTTGATATGAATTCCGAAATGTCGGCGATATCAATATCGGCTGAGTCACAGATTGTGCCGACGCATCCTGTGATTGTGACTTTGCCGGTTTTCTGTCCTGCAGTGAAGATGCCGTCTTCCGTTATTGTTCCCATGTCCTTTGGTGCAACAGTCCAGGTAATTTTGGCGTCGTCAATGCTGTCGTTGTTTGAATTGAAAACTGAAGCCTTGATTTTGATCGAAGTGCCTGTGGCGATTTTGTTTGCTTCAGGAGTCAGTATGACCTTCGCCGGTTTGTTCTTGGAGCCTTTTGGACCAAGGCAATAGACCATTCCGCCATCGGTTGTGAAATAGACCATTCCGTTGGAGCACATGATTGAATCAAAAATTGTGTCGCCTGCGTCAAGTTTGTACAGCTCATCGCCAGTGTCGCTGAAGGCGTAGAAGTAGTTGCCTGCGCCAACGTATACCTTTCGTCCGCAAGCAACTGGGCTCCCGAAAATCATTCCATCTACAGATCCTGTCCATCTGCTGCTGCCATCAGTTATCGAAACGCAATCAAGGCCATTCATTGTTCCAACATAAACCGAATCGTTCGTGACGCACGGAGTGGAGGTGATCAAGAAAAGGTTTTGCCACAAGGTGTTGCCGCTGGAACCATCGAAGCAATAAAGCGGCGATAGCATTGTGCCATAAAAAACTTTTCCATTCTTGACAGCAACTCCGCCCGGAATCAGCATTGTTGATGCCTTCATCTTACCCTTTAAAAGCTCTGACCTCTTGTCCAGGTCGTAGCAAATAATGCCATCTTCGTAGGGGATGTAGGCTTTGTTTCCGTCAAGTGCCGGCGCTCTGAGAAAATTCATCTTGCATGGAATCTGGTAGAGTGAGTTGCCATTGGTATCGATCACTTCAACCACTTCATCGGCTCTGGTGATCAGTATCTTGTCTTTGTAAAGCACTGTCGGGCTGTTATATGAGTAGGCGTTTGGTGTGTATTGCCAGATTCTTCCGCCTCTCTTCGCATCCAGACACATCACCTTTCCGCAGATGGTTCCCAGATAAAGCTTTGTGCCATCGAGCGTTGGCGATGAGTGTGATCCGGCGATTGCCTTGCCATCTGAATTTTCACACTTTTCACCAAAAGTATAATCCCAGACTTTTTGGCCTGTGAGTTTGTTGAGGCAATAAAACTTGTCGTCGCCTGCACCAAAATAGAGATTGTTGTCGTCAGTGACCGGAGTTACCCTGATCCTTCCCCTCGCCTGGAAACTCCACACAACTTCGAAATCATCCGAAGAAGGCCCGCATTCGGAAGAGAAATAGCCTGTATGCCCTACATTGCCTCTGAAGCAGGTGTTGTTGCACATTGCTGCGTTTGTTGGGGCTGTAAGTCCGGTCATGAGCATAACAATAACCATGAGTGCTGAAAGGTGTTTCATTGTTCCTCCGATATGCCTGGATGGCTCCAAGTATAGCATTGTTTTGGTTTGAAATACAACTGGCAACAACAAGGACTTTCCGATGAGCAAAAATGTGACAAATGTGTTGGCTCAGAAAGGACTTTGCATGTCAATTCACCGGCGTATTGTTTGTTATTGTGGGGTCAAAAATTTGATGGCCTTTATAAAACCCCCGGCACAAGTCCGGGGGTTGGTGACGAAAGAGTTTGATCAGAGTTTTAGCACTCCGAGAGCGAGCACTGAGCCAAACCTTGCTACCATCGAGGCATTGTCCGTGTCGAACCTGTGCGTTCTTTCACCGCTTGCGTCACAAAGCCACGAACCGTCAAAGGTTGCGATCTGGTCGCCGCCGTTTGAGTAAAGTGAGTTGCCTTCAAGATATCCTAGCCTGTCACCATCGTTGGAATAGATGGAACTGCCATCGAAATAGGCCATTCTGTCGCCAGACACGCTGTAGATGGAGCCTGAATCGTCGATATTGCCTATCTGGCTTTGGCTAAGATCATAGAGCATGCCATCGTCTTCAATTGAACCCAGTTGGTTCTCGTTCTTGTCATAGATGTTGAACATGTTGCACCTCCATACAAATCATTGTACATAAAGATGTTAAAATTTAGTTAGTGATGATTTGCCCGAAAGCAGGGCATGTTATGGTTTGTTAAGTAATTTTATCGCATATACTGGGTTAATAAATGAAGATGTTTATCGTTTGTTTATGCCCTAAACCTCCGCAGGCTCACAGCATTGAGCACGACTGTGACAGACGAAGCTGCCATGGCAGCTGAAGCGATCATCGGATTCATCGGCACTCCGAGCCAGTAAAGCGCACCTGCTGCGACTGGAATGGCAAGCGTGTTGTAGGCAAAAGCCCAAAACAGGTTCCAGGTGATGTTTTTTCTGGTTGCGCGAGAAAGCCTGACGGCAAGCGGAATGAGCGTGAGATCATCCCTCATGACCGTGACATCGGCTGAACTCAAGGCCATGCCTGTTCCGGCAGATGGGGCAAAAGACGAGTCTGCAAGAGCCAAAGCTGCAGCATCGTTGACGCCATCGCCAATAAAAGCTACCTTTCCAGCCTCACGAAGCGACCTGACCACCTCGACCTTTTCCTGTGGCATTGTCTGGGCATAAACCCTGCCGATTCCAAGCTTGTCGGCTATCGACTCACACACTTCCTTGCGGTCGCCTGAAACCATGATTGCCTCGATACCAAGCGTTCTCAGATCTGAAACAGCCTGCCTTGCTTCCGGTCGAACCGGATCGGAAAGCCCGAAACCGCCGGCAACCTTGCCTTCGACAACCACATAAAACACGGCCTCTTCAGGTGAGAAAACGTTGAGGAGTTTCATTGGCAGAGATAAGCCCATGCTCTCAAGGAGCCTGACAGAACCAATTGCAATCTTCTTCCCTTCAACTTCGGCAACCAGGCCGAGGCCGGGCTTGGCCTCAAAGGATGCAGGATTGGTTGGGTTTATTCCAAGATTTGTCGCATAATTTCTGACTGCAACTGCAAGGGAGTGCTCTGATCCTGATTCTGCAGAAACAGCCAGCCTCACAAGCTCGCGTTCATCGAAATCGGCTGGATGAACTGAGGTTATTTCAGGTGTGCCCATGGTCAACGTGCCTGTTTTGTCGAACACAAAGGCTGAGACGTCGGCGAGGTTTTCAAGCGATCTGGCTTCCTTGACCAGCAGGCCCGATTTTGAGGAGATGCCAAGGGCAACAGCAATTGATGTAGGCGTTGCCAGTCCAAGTGCGCACGGGCAGGAGATTACGACCACAGAAATTGCCGAGACGATTCCGGTTATCGGATTTCCGGCCAAAAACCAGATATTGAGAGCGATGATGGAAACTGTGATTGAAAACGGGACAAAGTACGATGCGACCCTGTCCACAAGGTTCTGAATCTTTGGTTTGGTCTGGATCGCTGTCGAGATGAGTTCGACAACCCTTGAAAGAACCGTCGATTCACCCACCTGATCGCATCTGGCTTCGATGAGTCCGAAACCGTTGATTGCGCCTGCAAAAATTTTTGATCCCGGTGTGACTTGTTCAGGCAGACTTTCACCGGTGATTCCGGCATTGTTGACTTCAGAAGTCCCTGAAACAACGGTTGCATCAGCTGGAGAACGCTCACCCGGTCGAATCAGGATTACATCGCCTGTTTTCAGTTGTGAAACCGGAATATCCACGATCTGGTCATTTTCTTTTTTGTGGGCAAGGTCGGGGATCAAGGAGGCGACGCCAAAGATGTCTTTCATGGCTGAAAGCTCGGCTCTGCCTTTGATGAAGTCGCCAAGGAGCACGAGCATGATGATTGTCACGGCGCCATCGATGTACATGGCTCCGTCGTGAAGGGCGTGGGTGAAGAGGCTTGCAACAGCAAATCCGAACGATCCGGCCACACCGGTTGAAACGAGCGTGTTCATGTCAGCAACGCGGTTTCTGGCAGCCTTGAACGCCTGAACGAAGAAGTGACCACCGGTGAAGAAAACAACGGGAATGGCTAGGATTACAAGGACATAATGGAACCAGAAGCCGATTTTGACGAACATCATGGTCATCGAACCCAACAGGACAATTGCAGCGAAGGGCAGGCCGACCAGAAGCCTCTGTGTCAGATGCTTCACGTTGTCTTCCTTGGCCTTTTTTGCCTGTTTGAGGGATTCTATGAAATCGGTTGCCGGTTTGGCGCTGTATCCGATGTCGTCGATCGCCTTGACCATCTGGCCAACCGAGAGTTTTGACGGGTCGTACTCAATGTCTGCGGTTGCTGTGTTGAAGTTGACCGAGGCTTTGGCTGCACCCTGCAGCTTGCATATGGCTCCCTGAACGTTTGCTGCACAGTTGCTGCACATCATGCCCGTGACGGTCATCTGGACTTTTGCCGTTGCACCTTCAACCTTTTTTGCCTTTGCCCTGAACGGGAAGAACCAGAACCAGATGAAAGCAAGAAAAACAATCGAACAGATGAGCACATATACAGTCATCACAACCTCACATGACGCTTGACCAATTTATTTTGTCAAGTTTTATGGAAGTATTATAATGCTTGTAAAACTGCCGTCAAGATGGAAACCGATGAATAGTGTTTACGGTTTCTTATCTGTTTTGTCCAGCTGTCTCTTTGAATCCTCTGCGGGATCGACTGGTTTGCCACCGGTTTCATAGCGCTTAAGCAGTCCGTTGTCGGTCAAAACGTAAAAACAATCTTTTGTGCCGGCCGGGTGCGAGCTGACAGGCTCATCAAGCCAGTCATGCCATATCCACCTGGCGTTCAGGGCATTGGCGATGCAGAAGAACCTGCCGGTGTCCTTGACATCAGGGGCTGTAAACCAGACATACTTTGCCGAAACCAGAGGGGTTGAAGTTACAGCGTAATTGACACGGTGATAGAAAACGTACTGTGAGATGTCGGCGCTTTGGAAGCCCAGAACCTCTCCCTTTTCTGTGCCCAAAACCAGCATGTTCACGTAAATTGCAGCGCCGGTTGTGAACTGGGACTCAAGCTTTGGGTCGGTGATCCAATCGCTGGTCTTTGAGTCGATAACGCGGTCGTTTGTGTAGCTTGAGATGATTTTTCCATCGGAGTCCGAGAGCTTGTATAGCCTGCCATCGACCACGTAGATGCTTGTCCTGTCGCAGCTGACCGGTGCAATGATGTTCTTGTTGAAGGCTTGCTGCCAGACAACCTCGCCTGTTTCGGGAATGGCTGCGATCAGCTTGTTGCCTGAAATCATGTAGAAATAAAGCTGCATGGTTGGTGAAACTGTAAATTCAGTGTCGTAAATCTTGTCAAAAATCTGCGTGCCAGCCGATTCCTCGTAGCAGACAAGATGGTTTCCGGCACAAACCCAAAGCCTTCCTTCACCGTTTAAGGGCCAACCAACCGGTGTACCAGGAAGATCGGCAGACCAAACGGTGTTTCCCGTGTTGATGTCAAGGCACTGGATTGAGGGCTTTCCGTCGCAGACGTAGACGACGTTCTTGCCAATCACAGGCTGCATTTTTTCGATAGACTTCAACTCCCTTGTCCATAAGGTCTCTGAAGTTTTGCCGTCAATGCAATATATCTTGCCAGCACTGTCAGCACATACGACCGCTCCGCCGGCTGTTACTGGGGATGATTTTGAGTAGGCGTCAAGGCGCTTTTCCCATATTGCCTGCAGTGGGGGTTCGGGCACATCCATCATCAGACTCGTGCCGTAGAACGATCCAAGAGGCGATTTCCAGCTTGAGACCGATTCAGTGTCGATTTGGGGCTTTTCGCCTGAACAGCCCTGAAGGAGGCTAGCCAAAACTACGAGGAAAACAAAAAACTTTTTCATGATCCACCTTATTTCGAATACGTCAAGTTTGCCAATGACGTTGCAAAGAACTCTACGTCGGAAGGTGAGTTGAGGAAGCCGGTAGAAATGCGGCAGCATCCGTCTGGATAGGTTGAGAGCGTCTCGTGAATGCCGTGGTTTTGGCACATTCCGTTTCCAATCTGCACGCTGAAGCGCTCCTCAAGCAGTCTGGCGATGACGTTGGGAGGGTAATCCTTGCAGGTGAAAGAGATGGTAGCCACGCCTTCATCGGCATCGGGAGCCAGAATCTTCACCTTTCTGTTCATCTCAAGCGACCCGATCATCAGTTCCCTTAGCTGTTTGTCGTGGCGCCTGATAAATTCCATGTTTTCACTGCAAATAAATTTCACTGCAGCAAGGAGGCCGGAAAAACCGAGGATGTTTGGTGTTTGATCCTCGACTGATTCAGCCTGGGGTCTCATTGCCGTCTTGTATTTTGCCTGGATTTTCTGTGCCTCGGAGCTTACAAACGCCAGTGCTGTGCCGGTCGGGCCGTAGAGGAACTTGTGACCTGATGCAACGGCGCATGAAATATCCAGTTTCTTCAGGTTTATCGGCATCCTTCCGGCCGTGTGGCTGATGTCCAGAAGCACCATGCAGTGGCTTTCTTTCGCCATTTTCGAGATTTCCTCAATTGGGAGGAGTGTGCCGGTGATGTTGTTTGAATGTGAGATGGCAACCATTCTTGCGCCTTGAAGGGCTTTTTTGAGGTTGCCCATGGCAATGCCGGTGCGCTTGTCGAATGGAATCCTATTGACGGTGACCCCACGCCTCTCAAGCTGTTTTGATGCAAGCAGGATTGGTTGGGGATCGGTTTCGCTGATGACCAGCCTGTCGCCTGACTCGAGGAAAGACGACATGAGATTGAGGATGGCTTTGGAAGCGCTCGTAGAAACCAGCATCTCATCGGTTGTAACACTGAAAAGTTCTGCAGCCGCCTGCCTGAGGTTTGGAACGGTTTTTGAAACCATTCTCTGCATCTGGGTCAGGTATCCGTCAGATGGAATTACATCGTGCATTGATGCGGTTTCGTTTATCGCTGACAGGACTTCCTTTGGCTTTGGGTATGTGCTGTTGGCGTTGTCCAGAAAAATGGCCATCAAAGAACCGCCCCGACAACAGCAACGATTGCGATATAGAGAAAGGCGACCCATGAGATGAGCGTGAATGGTGATTTTGCGTCAACCACCTTTAATTTTGTGTTTGGGAAGATTTTTTGGAGCGACGTTTCCAGTCTGTCAGCTTCGGGAAAAGCTCGGGTGTCGATTGAAATGTTTGATTTGCCCCTGATTCTGTAAGCTTTCCACGATTGTTTGCCGTTAGTGTATCTTACAACCCATGCTTCCTTCACATCGTCGCTTGTGACCGAGGCGTTTCCAACGGAAATGCTGTTTGATTCTGGATCTACAATGGCAGGCGGAAGAGCCTCTTCCTTGAAGTTGGGCAAGATGAAAAATGCAACAGGAATGAGGGTTACGATGGTGATTATGGCTGTTAAGGTCATGCTGAACAGTCCAAGCTTCTCCAAAAGGCTTGCCGTGGCAAATACAGCAAGAACCAGCGCCAATCCGTAAACCACCATCTCTATGGTAACCGACAGGTTCTTGATGTGTTCAAATTCTTTTTTCACAAGTTTAATCTTATGAAACATTCACCCTGTTGGCAAGCGTTGAATTTGGAGCAAAAATGGCTATAAAGGTTACCCGATGTCAATTGAAAGCATCAGGATCAGGGGTTTCAAAACCTTCTGCGATCCTGTCACCATATCATTTTCACACAGGCTCACCGGCGTTGTTGGGCCAAACGGTTCGGGCAAGAGCAACCTGGTGGATGCCATCAGATGGGGCATTGGCGAGCATTTGCCCAGGAAACTGAGAATCAGCCAACCACAGGACGTTATCTTTGCCGGCCTCGCCGACAGAAAGCCGCTCTCGCTTGCAGAGGTGTCGATCCTGCTTGACAACAGGGGTGGCAAGTATCCGGGCGAGTCAGAAAAAATAGAGATTCTCAGGCGCATCTACAGGGATGGTGAGTCGGAATACCTCATAAACGGCCAGAAAAGCCGTGTCCGTGACGTTGAAGACTTGTTCAGGGGAACCGGTCTTGGCAGGCAAACCTATTCGGTTGTCGGCCAGGGCGAGGTTGATCAGGTTTTGTCAGCCACTCCTGCCGAACGGCTTCAAATCATGGAAGAGCTTGCCGGTGTCGATGTTTTAAGGTCGACAAAACGAACGGTTGAGAGCAAGCTGGAGAAATCCCGTCAGTCGATGAGGGAGATTGATGCCCACATCAGCGAACAGGAGCACCAGTTTGAGCATCTTGCAATTCAGGCCGAAGTCCTTGAACGGTACAAACAGATCAGGGAGCGCAACGAGTGGGCAAAAAACCAGCTTCTGCTTGTCCAGCTTGGCAAGCACAACGCCGAACTCGAGATTTTGAGCTCCAGACAAAAGATGTCCCAGATAAAGTTTACCGAAGCCCAACAAGAACTCGAAAGGCTTGAAGGTGAGCCTGAACCAACAACCGGACTGGCTGAACTCGAAAAAGATCAGGAAAAGGCAAAAACCGAACGTGAGGAAGCGCTTGTTGTCCAGAGCCGAACAGGCGCTGAGCTTGACCACATGAGAACACGCAAGGATCAGGCATCGGAGGAGCTTGGAAAACTAACACTGGAAACGGAAACGCTCACTCGCAGGATACCCAACTTCCAAAAAGATATTGACTCAAAGAAGGAACAACTGGCCGAGTTTGAGCAGGCCGTTGAGTCTGCCAGATCAGAGCTTGAAAAAACTGAAAAATCCAGAGTTGATTCCAGTGACGATGCGCAGGCAAGGAGAAAACTCCAGTCTGAACTCGATTCAGCCAAGAGAAATGCCGACGATGCCAGGACAAGGCTCACTGCCACGCAATCCCAGATAACCGTTTCGGTTGAACGTGACAGAAACGTCTCCTCGAGGTTGAGGGAGTTGACACAGCTTGAGTTTGAGCCTGTCGCCGACACCACATCCGAGGAAAACGAGCTTTCTGATTCAAACACAAAAATGACCGAACTCGCCGACAACCTGAAAGAAATCCAGTCAAAATTTGAAAAGATCGAATCCGAGCACGCAACCGCCAACGCAGAGTTGAGATCAACAACCTCGCAGCTCGATAAACAGAGGCAAATCCTGTCAGGCATAAAGTTCCAGCCGTCAAAATCAGGATTGGTGACCATCCCTGAGAGGCTCGACCTTTCAAGGTTTGAATCTGACGACAGAAAGCTGATTACATCAACGCTTGACTGGATTGTAACCGATGAATCACAGGTCGGGAAAGTGCTGGAGTCGATTCCAAAAGGCACTGACACAGCGGTTGCAACCGGCGATGTCACGGTCGAAGTTTTTGAAAATGTCTCCCAGGCTCTCGGCGGTTCAGCAAGGATCTGCA
>CAYYJO010000016.1:0-34436 GCA_964472265.1 uncultured Caldisericales bacterium
CGCAACTGATGGCAGCAAGCTTATCATTGCTGATTCTGCCAATTGCAGGGTGCAGATGCTCAACGTCAAAGACGGTTCATACGTCAGGCAGTTCGGATACAAGGGCAAAGGCCCTGGCATGCTCTACTTCCCGTCAGATGTAGCCTTCGACGTTACAGGCAGAATCTACGTTTCAGACACATACAACGACAGCATGGTAGTTTTTGAAACCATATCAAAGAGAGTCTGGGACTTCGGTCGCTCAGGTGGCCCGCTTCGCTGTATGTTCTTCACAAAGTCAGGCGTGGAAAACGAAGACCCGAAAGATACTGACAGGATCAACGCCTACGGCTTCTACACTTTCCCACAGGGCATAGTCTGCGACGGCAACTTCGCCTACCTTGCGGACACAGGAAACTCAAGAGTGCAGAAGGTTCCGTTCTCAACAGTGTTTGTTCTCCCAAGAATTGACACTGACAACTTCGTCTCAACCGTTAACGGCAAAGAAAGACCAAACCCAACAGTATGGTTCACAGTTGCCCCTCGCTATCTAGATTTTGGCGCAATGCAGGTTGGCACTTCAGCCGAAAAACGCGTTGAAATCAGGAACTGGACAGGCGGCGTCCTCTCAGGAAACGTCGAAGTCGACTCCAGCACACCATTCCTCACCGTCGACCCAAGGAGCTTTGTGGGCGACGTTATCGTTCTCACCGTCAAGGTCGACACTACAGGTATGACAGCCGGTCAGCCCGTTGAAGGAACCATTATCATCACAACAAACAAGGGTTCAAAGACAATCCTTGTGAAAGTCCTTCCAACAGACCAGCCAGGTTTCACCTTTAGCTCATCCACACCGCTTTTCTTCAAGCTGGGATGCAACGAACCGTCATCAACCGAAATCGTTATTGAGACACAAAACGGTTTTGACAGACCGGTTTCATGCGACTACAGAAAGCCGCAGAGATTCTGCGTTCTTCCAGAAGGCCTCGAAGTTGCAAACGTTGACTGCAAGGGTTTCGAACTCAACGGCGTCAACTTCGAATTCAAGCCAGGAACAGTCAAAGTCCTTGAAGACAACAGGACAGAGCTTCGCCTCACCCCAAAGAGCGGCTCACTGATCATCCCTGGGATCTACGAAATCGAAATCATCCTCAAATCAACATCATCTGCCAACAAGGAAGTTCTGCTCACCGTCATCCTTCTCGTCGATCCATGCTTCTGGCCAGGCAGCCCAATTCAGAACCTGTCAAAGACCGAAGTGGCCGACAAACTCGTACCGCAGACCCTCCTGACAGAAACCTTCACAGCCGTCTGGTGCCAGTACTGCCCTTACCACAGGGAAGCACAGTACAGGGCATGGGAAGAATACGGCCCAAGGCACATCATCCCAATCGCTTACTACGCCGATGCACCTGGCGACAACTCAGGCATGACTCAGGAAGAGCACCACTGCAGGTACCGCTGGTACACCAAGGAAGGTCTCCCGACAACCGTTTATAACGGAACCTGGAACTTCTCCGAGGGTGATGGCCCGATGGAAAGGCAGAAACCGCCACCAGACAGACTCCCGGATCGCAAAATGTCCGGAACCACCTACAGCTACTGGCGTTTCATGCACAGACTTGAAAGCTACAGACACATTGTCACACCGGTTTACATGTTCCTTGAAGCAAAATCGCTTGGTCCAAAGGAAGGCACAGCAGATGTAGAAATCGTTGTCCTTCAGGATCTTTCCTCAACCTACAAGGATGCGCACGTCTACTTCACCCTCATCGAAAATAACATCCTCTTCCCTGCAACAAACGGCGAAGAAGAACACTCCCTTACAGTCATGAAGATGCTCCACGACAAGGACGACCCGATACCAGAAGACAAGGGCTGCCTTGGCGAAAAGGAAATCCTCAACCTCCAGGAAGGCATCATCAAAAAGTCAATCACGTTCAAGTGGCCGTGGGTTGGCAGAGCACCGTACGACTGGCAGACGATCATAAAGAACTGCATCCTTGTTTCATGGGTTCAGGACAACACAAAAAAGAACGTTCTCCAGACAACATACGTTGACCTTGGGCAGCCGATTGTAAACAGATTCCTCCTCTCAAAGGCCGACGGCAAGAACGGTTCAGTCCAGGCAGGATCAAGAGCCGATTTCAGATACAACCTCACAAATATCGGCAACTACAAGGGTTCATACAAACTCAACTTCTCACACGTTGAAGGCCAGGCATGGGACTACCAGATCCTCGTTGACAGCGTTCCACAAACTCTCGACAACCCGATCGACCTTGCACCAATGAAGACAGCACAAATCGAACTCAGAATCAATGTCCCGCCAGACACGGCAGAAAACACCGAGAGCAGATTCAGACTCATGGTCGAAGAGTTCGCCTCTGGAGAGCGTGAACTTCAGAGCCTCAACCTCATGGTTGAACCGGCAAAACCACCATCATTTGAAGTGGCAAACACCCAGTCGCTCATCGAAGTTGAACCGGACGGCGAATCCTCATTTGACGTAACGGTCAACCCGATCAACGAATACAACAACCCTGTTTCACTCGAACTCTCGCAGGAATCCTCAAAGAATTTCTCAGCAACATTCGACCCTCCAAACGGCATCCCGCCATTTGAATGCAAGATCACAGTCAGAGCCAACAACAACCTCGAATACCTTGAAAGCGGTTACAAGCTCACATTCGTGGCCAAGGGATCAGACCAGAAGGGCGACAAGATCGAAAAGACCTTCGACGTCAAGGCAATGGCAAAATCACTCAAACTCTGGCTTAAGCCCGACAGGAAGATGATCACCTCTTGCGCCATGAACAAGATTTGCCAGCAGACAGAAGTCAAAATAATGATCTCTGGCGACATCGCAGTCAAAGAGGCAAGATTTGACCTCGTATACAACGACAAGTACCTTGAATACACAATGATCGGCAAGGGCAATCTCTTCCAGAAAAACGGCGGATCACCGACATTCGAACCGGTCATCAAGCCAGGCAGGATCAGCCTCGCAATCAGAAGAGAAGACAAGGCCGTTTCCCCAGCCGAAGATGACTACATGTGCTCAGTCACCTTCAAGGCATCAACAGACAAGCTTGAAATTGACAATGTCAGAATTGCCCTCGAAAACGTCCAGCTTTTTGGCGACAAGGGCAACAAGATTCTTGTTTTGACCGAAGACACGTCTCTCTCAGTCAGAAAGAACGCACTCCCACCAGTGGTTCACCTCTATGCCCCAATCAAGCAGGATTCTCCGTGGCCGACCCCGGAAGAGCAGGCAAGGCGTAGGGAAATGAAGTACTACGTTGACAAAAAAGTCAACCAGAACTCAATCGAAGTCACAGGCAAGTGCGAATCAGCCGAAGGCGTAAGCCAGCTCACCCTCATGATCGGCAATGAACCGGTCACTCTTGCAGCTGACGGCACCTTCTCCTACAACTACACGCTCAAGGAAGGGCCAAACAACATTATCATCATCGCCCAGAACTTCACCGGCGAAACCTCAGGCATCAGCTGCGTTGTGGCAAAAGACACAACCCCGCCAGACCTCTACATCAATCAGCCACAGGTCATCTCAATTGAGGGCAGCCTCAAGTACCAGATCTCAACTGGCGACAGAACCATGACTTTCCTTGGCTACACAGACAAGGGATCAGTCCTCACCATCAACGACACCAAAATTCCGGTTCTCGAAGACACAACCGCACCGGCAGACGACTACACCAGATGGTATTTTAAAAATGACATCAACCTCAAAGAAGGCCTCAACAATATCGAAATCACAACCTGTGACGAGCTTGAAAACTGCAGATCACTGACATACGAAGTAACCTACGATCCAAAGCTCAAGGGCGGGGCTTCATCAAAGATCATCCTGCTCTGGCTCGAACAGACAACCATGATGGTCAACAACGACAAGGTTGTTCTCTCAACGCCGCCAACCACGGCCTCACCACCGCTCCCTGCTGACCTCAAGGGCAACACCTACATGCCAATCAAGCCAATCGCCGATGCACTGGGCGCCACAGTCGGATGGGACAACGCAACAAAGAAAGTCACCATCAACCACACAATGCCAGACGGCAAAAAGAGGGTCATCGAACTGTGGATCGGCAAGAAGAATGCAAAGATCGATGGCGTTGACACCAAGATCGATGACAAGGGCAAGCTTTACCCGGCAATCGTCGCATCAAAAACAATGCTTCCGCTTCGCTTCGTTGCCAACGCAATGGGCGCCAAGGTTGAATACGTTGCAGCCGAGAGAAAGATCATTCTCACCTATCCGGCTCCATGATTTAGCCCCCCATCAACACAAAACCCCGGCTTTACCGCCGGGGTTTTTCTTTTATGGTAGATAATTTATTTGTCTGTCCTGACAATTTTGAATTCCCCATTCTCAAGTCTTACAACTTCTATCCACGGAGGCAAGGGAGTATCCGGCAATGAATCCAGTCTGTCGCTTATTATATTCCCCAAATAGTCCAGGTAGATCATCCCGAGTTTGTCATTTGTCCAAAAAATCGATATAAGCTTCCTTTTCTCAATCCTTTTGAATGCAAGCCAAATCCTTGCAAGTGAAATTCCAGTCTCCGGAAAAACGCATTTCCTGATTGCTCTTAAATCGTACCTTACACACCCCAAATCGTCGCAGAGTTGCGGCAGGAACAACAGCAACAGCCTTTCTGCCACCCCATGACCCAAGCCCTTCCGCTCAACGGCATCCAATACTCTCCCAAACTCCCGTTTAAACATGGCAAAGCCAGATACTTCCATAATCAAACCTCCCTCAAATGATTTGCCGGTATATCGGCCGACGCTTATGATTGTGGCTCGATTTGTCAGTCATATAATTAAAAAAAAGGATAAGGCAAAAGCTTTAGCGTTCATCTGACATAAACAAAAAGCCCCCGGTAACCGGGGGCTTTTTTTGTGGGTTGGAAAAGTTATGGGATGATGGTGAAGGTAATCGGCTGTGTGTTGCTTGTCCAATTAACCGTGTTTACGGTTGCGCCATTAACAACGATCTGCTTCCCGAAAATCTCTTCAACAAGTGTTCTCATTGGAATCATTGTTCTTCCAACGTTCTTTTTGTAGTTAGAACCAGCCTTGTTAGTATTTGAAACAACTATTGGAGCACTTGGCATCGTTATCACTTTATCAGTTGGTGCACCGCCATTGGCTGGAAGTGTTGTTATCTGTGCAAGCTTTTCACCAATGACACAAGTGATGCTTACCATATCACCGTTACTCTTTGTGAACTTGATAGTTACATCTTTTACCGAACCATTGGCATTTTGCGTGTAAGAAACTGATCCGCCAAAGAGTTGTTCACCAAGGTCACGGAAACCAACCATTGTTGAGTTGCTTATGATATCGGTAACGGCGCTTAGGGTAACAATACTTGCCGTTCCACAGTTTTTGGTCAGCGTACCCTGTTGTGAACCAACACTTACAACAAAGATTCTTGGACAGGAACCAATGATTGTAAGTGTTTGTTCAATAACATTCTTGCCGGATGAGTTGTCCTTTGCCCTTATTACAATGGTGTTTGTTCCGCTGTTGATCTGGATTGTTGCAACATAGTTGCCGGCAGCGTTGAGGGTCGCAGGAATGCCATTGACCGTGACTTCTGAAATGCCGTTTGTATCCGAAGCCTTGATCTCAATCTGGTATGCCATTGACGTTGGAACCGATGTGCCGTTTGCCGGAGGATTGACGAGTGTTATTGTCGGTGGCGTAACGTCTACGGCTTCAATGGTCACCTGAGCCATGCCTGAGAGGCCAAAGGCCTTTGCAATAACAGCTCCTGTTGAACCTGGTGTGCCGATTGCGATGAATGTTCCATTTGAAATTGTTCCAAGTGTTGGCGGCTGAACTTCCCATGTGAACGTCACATTGGATACCGGTGAGCCTGTTGAAGTGTAGGCAACTGCCGTGAAGGTCTGTACTGTTCCCTGGGCAAGTCTGACTACTGCCGGTGTAAGATCAATCCTTGTCACCTGAACAACATTTGCTACAGCTGAGGCAAACTTTGTGCCTGATTGAACGGTTATCACTGAGATGCCTGGCTGGGCAGCGATGAACAGACCAGTTGACGAGATTGTACCTGATGTTGGTGGGTTGACTGACCATGTGAAGGGTGCGCCCTGAATTTCGTAGTTGTTCTTGTCGTAGGCTTTTGCTGTGAACTGGGTTGTTCCACCAATGTTCATCGTGACGCTTGCAGGGACGATTTCGATCCTGTCAATGTCTGAAGCTCTCTTGACTGTGATGGTTGCTGTTCCGCACATGCCTGCCGAGCAAGCCTTTACGGTTCCTGTGCCTTCGATGCTGCCGGCCGTGAATACACCATTTGCATCAAATGTACCGAGTGCTCCTGGCTCTACAGTCCAGGTGATCGGGGCATTCATCGGGTTGTTCATGCTGTCGTAAGCCTGTGCTGTAAACGTCTGCTGGCTACCGGTTGCGATGACTGCCGACTGTGGCGTAATCTGGATTCTGTCTGGTCTGGTCATGATCGAAACAGTCGACATGCCTTCCTTGCCAGATGCCCTTGCATAAACATGGGCAGTCACACCTGGATCCATCGGAGCGGTGTAAAGACCATTCTGATTGATAGTTCCAAGGTCAGCCTGCCATGTAAAAGTGACGCCCGGGATTACAACGCCCTGTGCATCAAATGCCTGTGCAGTAAAGAGCTGCTGGCTGTTTGGAGTGAGTGCCACTGTTGGTCCCGGTGTAACTACAATCTTGCCAATGGCAATTGCTGGGCCAGTGTTAATGTTGATGCATCTGCAAATTGATGGGTCGTCCTGAAGATAAACCTTTACAACCGTAACACCTGCTGTTGCAGAGAGATTGAGAACAACCGAGGCTAGACCCTGATCGTTTGTCTGGACGAGGTTTGGTGAGCTGAATGCCGACGGTGGGTTAACAGTTGAGACGATCTCAAACCTGACGTATGTATTCGGAAGTCCGTTTGAGTCAGCCATTAGCTGGGCAACAATTGAGGTTGCCTGGCCTGCTGTTGCGAGTGCGTCTTTGCAGGCGCATGGTGGATCGGTGTCAAGCTGTGGTGAAATCTGTGGTGAAATGATGTTGAGCTTTGCCGACTTGAGGTCTTTGTTGGCAATGATCTCGTATGGATCGGACAGAATTGGGGTTTGTTCCTGTGATGTCTGCACCCAAAGCTGGTAATTTCCAGCTTTTTCCGGGTTCCTGACAGCGCCTTTGCTTGAAGCACCGAACTGTCTTCCTGGCCTGTTAAGGGTCATGATGACATCTGGCGTTGTCGGGTCATTGTCCGGGTCTACGGCAACGTCAACCGGTGTTGTGAAGACGATCTGCCAGCCATAGGCGCCACCGGTGATTCTGATCTGTGGGGCCGACCTGAGGGCGACAGCTCTGTAGATAGTGTAAGATTCCGGGATGACAGGGCTTGAGCACTGTGCCTGTGTAATGCCAGTTGAAATTGCCTCAACAAGTGATTCACCGGCGACTTCTTCAAAGGTATCGTAATCAGCGGTGATGATGTCGCCTTCCGTGACAACGTGCGCCGAGAAGACGATTTCACCGGTCTGGTAGTTGATTGTATAGTCCGAGCTTTCGCGAAGCAGGTACGGGTTCTTTGGATCGATCATTGGCGCTCTCCACAGTCTGAAGCAGTAGTTGAGCGGATCGATCTTTGGATCAACTGCCGGATAATGAAGCAGTTTTCCTATGCCTCTCTGTGTGTCCACATAGACATGCTCGTCCTTGTGGGCAACTGTCTTGCACGGATCGAGGTCTGAACCGAGTGCGGTCTTGCTTGGTGCATACTTGTAATCGGCAAGAACGATTTCGTACGGTCTGAGTGCTCTTCTGAATCTGACCATGCCTGACGGGAGATCCATCTCATAGTCGGCGCAGTTGTATTCGACAAGCTGGGTTTCCATGCCGCCGCGTGTTCTCCAGAGAGTAACGAAGCTTGCATTGTACGGGAATGCTAGTGTTCCATCGGAGATTGGTGTGCCTTTGTCCAAATACTCACAACATGGTCCTTCGACTTCAGCGAGCAGCGAGCTTGGCGGGAAATAGGCATCATTCTTTGATTTGTAGATTCTGTAGGAAACAGCAAACGGGATCGGTCTCCATGAGAGTTTTACAGCGTTTACCGTCGAATTTTGGGCAAAGTTTATTTCCATTGGCTCGGATGGTTCGCCTTCACCGAACATGTTGACTGCTGAGACTTTGATGTACCACTTGCCTGAATAGGTTAGCGGTGTCTGTCCACCTGGGAGAGTAAGGAAGTCTGCTCTAAGGTTTGTTGGAGGAGTTGGTGGTATTAGTGTTGGAAGAACGGTAATGGGCGTTGTCTCAAGGCTTGCCGTCTTTGTCCCAGCCTGTGCGTATGGAACGATGACTTTGTTCTCGATTCTTGCCCAACCTCGAGTGAGCGTCTTGCCAATTAGAGGTGATCCAGACTGAATTGCCTTGTTACCAATGGATGTAACGCCAACTGGAACCAGCCTATAATCTCCGCCAGAAACTAGTCCATTCGCATCAACATCATCGTAAATCAACTCTCCTGGGTCATACATATTGTTCACTTTGATGTTTTCAGTGTGTCTGATTATGTATCCAGGGCCACTTTCAAGTTCAACAAGCGGCAGGAGAATAGATTTATCTTTATCAATGATATCAAACTCGTTGTCCCTGACAATTGAGCCGGCACTATATTTGATGTTTACGCTTCCCTGTCTGACTACGACATCACTAAGCCTGACATCGCCTGGCGTAACAGATCCAGATTTGTCCATATCTCTGTATAGCCAGGTTCCTAATGGCCTGTAATTGTCAGGTACAGGTGGCAGTGCAGTCAGAAACTGCGTAGAGAGAGTTGAGGCACCGGTTGGGGCAATGCTTGCTCCGCAGTAATTGTCAAAAGATGGGTTAACTGCGTTGAGAATTGGGAATGAGGAAGGGGGTGCTGGGTTTGGTGTACCAACCCAACATTCTGGGATTGACATTGGGTTTTTATTGAATCCAACCAGAACATCATTTAAATCAGAATCATTTGGGTTTACCACTTGCGATCCAGCTTCGTAAGCCGAGATGGACAAAGTAGATACTCTGGTATCACCCGGCTGTGGGGAACTTGTGAAGAAACCAGACCTACCAGTGGTATTTCTGTAAATAATGTCGCCTGGCATATAATTACCAACAAAACCATTGGAGAGATATCCTTCTTCTTCACCAGTGTTTGATTTAAAGTCTATCAGCCTGGTTCCGACATCAGCATCCTGAACTCCAGCAGTGCTACCTACTATCGTACCAGCAGGATAGAAGAATACTACATTATTTCTTCTAACTGTGACAGAAGTGAGTCTCGTGTCGCCAGTATCAACTGTACCTGTTGAACCTTGGTCAAGATAGATGAGCTCCCCGGAATCATATGAACCGATATTTGAACCATCGTCCGTATGTCTGGTGACTGGCGTTGATGCTGTAAAGCTTGTGATTGTATATCCAGCAATCCTGGTATTATAATCCGGGTCATTGGAGGCAACCGTTGATCCTGCCGGGATGGTTATTATTCCAGTGATGACAGTATCGCCAATTGTAACGGTTCCGGATTGATCTCTATCATCAAAGAGGTAGTCACCATCATTGTAAATTCCGTCGTTGTTGACATCTAGCATTGTTAATTTGATGATAGATAGAGGCGTTAAGGGGTTAGTCCATACGCCTGTCCCACCGGCAACATCAGGGCAATCCACATCTCCAGCGGAAACGATAGAGTTTTGTTTTGCATCGTTCCCTCCGAGGACGCCTTTGATTACTGTGAGTCTTCTGTCACCCGGCGAAATACGGCCGTTGTGATCTCTGTCTTCATATACCCATTCGCCCGGATCGAACTGACCATTATTATTCCTCTGGTCACCAGCAGCAAAAGACCTGTCAAAGAACTTCACATCTGATGCTTTTGGCATAAATGTGTATTCTTCGGAGGCTTCATAGGTATAAGATGCTTTGATCATGTCGCCCTCGCGAAGCGGGTTTGTGAAGGTGATTCCGCCAGTTGCGAAGTTGAGACGATAATCTGTTCCGATGAGCTTCTTCGGGTTGATCGAGATTACAGATGAGCTGATGTAATCCGGAACAACCGTCTCCTTCGGAAGAGTGACTGTGATCGAGTCCTGGTTTGCTGACAGGGGTCTGGTCACATTGAAGCTGATTTTGTAGCTGGCCATCTGTCCTGCTGTCTTTGGATACGGGATGACCTTGATTCCTCTGGCGTCACCGGTTGATGTCTGTGGTATTGCGACAACCGTCAAGACCATGGCTGCAATTAGAATTATTGAAAGCATTCTCTTCATAAGAATTGCTCCTTTCCTCACGCTTACGTTTTCCATTACTTTATATTTCATCCTTTGGTTCAACTTCATCTAAATCAATCCCGTAGTCTTGTATTTTTGTATACAAAGACCTTCTCGGTATACCCAATAAATCTGCAGCTTTCGTGCGGTTACCCTTTGTTTCCTTCAAGGCCCGCCTTATCAATCCAGCCTCAAGCTCCTCGACTGCTTCGTGCATTTTGGGGATGGAGCCTTTGGCGACAAACATCGGTTCTCGCGCTCTGTATGAAGTGATGGTGTGTGGTAAATATTCGGGCAGTATCAAAGGTGAGTTTGCGATGATGACAGCCCTGGCTATTGCATTTTCAAGTTCCCTGACGTTTCCGGGCCAGTCGTAGTCAGACAAAAGCTTTCTGGACTGGGGCGAAACACCGGCAATTATCTTGTTGTACTTTTGGCAATATTTTTTGATGAAATGATCAACCAACTCATCAATGTCGTCTTTTCGTTCACGCAGTGGCGGAAGGGTGATGGTCACAACGTTCAATCTGTAGTAAAGATCCTCCCTGAAGCGTCTCTCTCTTGTGAGAGTTTCAAGATCCTGGTTTGTAGCGGCAATAATCCTGGCTTCTGTTGAGAGCACTTCCTTGCCACCGACACGCTCAAACGTTTTATCCTGAAGGACACGGAGAATTTTGGCCTGAAGCGGAAGGCTCATGTCTCCGATTTCATCCAGGAAAAGTGTTCCTTCTCCAGCCTGTTCAAATTTACCGTGATGAACTGCGATTGCATCAGTGAAAGCGCCTTTTTCGTGGCCGAAGAGTTCGGATTCGAGAAGACCTTCAGGTATTGCAGCGCAGTTGATGGCAACGAAAGGCTTGTTGCGTCTTGTGCTGTTCATGTGAACGGCTCTGGCAACCGGCTCTTTACCGGTGCCGGATTCGCCCCTGATCAAAACGGTGGCATCCGATTCAGCAATTCTGCCAATTGATTTATAAACCTGCTGCATGGCCATTGAACTTCCAACGAGTTCCTCAAGCCTGTAGTTGGCCGTTAGACCAGTTTTGAGCGTGAATACTTCAGCCGTGAGCTCTCTAAGTTGGAGTGCTTTCTTGATCTGTATACGGATTTCTTCGATGTCGAACGGTTTTGTAATATAGTCGTAGGCGCCTTCCTTCATCGCTTCGATTGCTATTTCGGAGGAGCCGTATGCGGTCATTAAAATCACTGGAACGTCGATGCCAGTTTCTTTCATTTTTCGGAAGGTCTTGATTCCATCGAGAACCGGCATGCGCACATCCATAACGATGCAATCAGGGAGGGATTTCTTAGCTTTTTCGAGAGCTTCCTTGCCGTCACTGGCGAAGATGGTGTTCCAACCTTCATCCTCGCAGATCTCTTTTAGGAGTTCCCTTATCCCTTCTTCATCGTCTGCTATCAAAATTGTGTGCTTTTTTGCTGCCATTCTTCCTTCCTGCATCTGCAGAAATATGTGATATTCTTAATCGCTGGCATTCTAGCAAATAAAAAATATGTTGTCAATAGGCAAAAATCAACTTTGTGAAAATTCGTCACACCAATAGTCGGGCAATAACGGCACACAACGTAGATAAATACGGTATTTATTCGATTTTCTCGGTAGTCATTTTTGATTGTTCCACAAATGATTTAATAATTAAAATATCATGTATTCGACATTATTTCATAGTCATTGAATTGAGTAAATGTTTCACGCTCTTTATTATTATAATGATAGGTATATTTGACCACATATTAAGTCATAAATATAATTTATGATACTAATCGATATATATTGATAGTTTTAATGATATATGTATAGTTATTTTCCTTCTTGTACTGATCTCGAATTCATAATTGAATGGCAAAAGATACTGATAACAACAGGACTTTAATAGATGCTGCACCATGCAGGCATCATACATATCGAAAAGGATAACGTATTTTTAAACATTTGATCAATATGTCTTAATTCACGATAATAAGCGCATATATACATTTGTGTAACCGTGAAAAACAAGCACATTACTACGTTTTTCAATACCGAATAAAAACCATAAATGAGCAGAAATGTTCCAAAAAATAGGGAAAAGATATTACAACCCTTGGGAAGTTTTTGCAAAACATAGGCTAAATGGCCTTCATAAAATATACAATATAATCACATGCTAATATTATGGTTTAATCAGAAGAAATTAAAAAAGCCCTGATATTATCAGGGCTTTTTGGTGTGCAAGAATATTACGGAAGCCTTGGGGGGAGGTTCACATACCTGTTGTAACGGTGCTCTGTTATTGGAATATCCAGCTTTTGAAGCTCTGAAATGTTGCGTTTCAGCGCCTGCTTGACATACTCCATGGCCGCAACCGGTGAACGATGAGCGCCTCCAACCGGCTCCTCAATGATCTCGTCAATTAAACCGAAATCAAAGAGGTCTTTGGCTGTCGGCTTGAGCATCTGCGAGGTTTCCCTGAAGCGTGTTCCATCCCTGAACAGGATCGAAGCGCATCCTTCAGGCGAGATGACGCTGTACATCGAATACTTCATCATCATGACCCTGTCGCCTACGCCTATTCCAAGCGCTCCACCTGATCCACCTTCACCAATGACTACGGTTACAATCGGAACCTTCACATCAAACATATCGCGGATGTTGCAGGCAATTGCTTCAGCCTGCCCATGCTCTTCGGCTGAAAGTCCAGGATAGGCGCCAGGCGTGTCAAGAAGGGTGATGACTGGAGCATTGAACTTCTCTGCCAATCTCATCATCCTCATAGCCTTGCGGTATCCCTCGGGATTTGCAGAGCCGAAGTTGCCCTTGATGTTTTCCTTTACATTGCGACCCTTGTTGTGGCCAATGATGAAAACGGTCTGGCCGTCCATCGTGCCTACAGTTGTCAGCATCGCGTTGTCGTCGCCAAGCTCCCTGTCGCCGTGAAGCGTGATGTAGTCAGGGGTAAGGTACCTGACATAATCAATGGCTTTCGGTCTCGAGGTGTGGCGTGCAACCTGGACGATCTGGTATCTGGTGAGATTGTTGTAGATTTCATCAAGCTTTTGTTCGATTTCAAGCTGAACCTGTTTGATCGACTCTGTCAGGTCAAGCGATTTTGCTATGGCCTGAAGTCTGAAATCTTCAAGCTTTTTTTCAAGCTCAACAACCGGTTTTTCGAAATCAAGAAAGATCATGCCTTGCCTCCGAATTCCACGCCGTTAAGCATTGAGATGAGCTTTCCAAGCATCCAGCGCATGTTCTTCCTCTCGACAACCTTGTCGACATAGCCTTTTTCAAGGAAGAATTCTGCTGTCTGGAAACCTTTTGGAAGCTTCTGCTTGATGGTCTGTTCAATGACCCTTGGGCCAGCAAAACCGACCATCGCGCCTGGTTCAGCAAGTTCGATGTCGCCCTGGAAAGCGTATGAAGCCGAGGCTCCGCCATAGCACGGGTTGAGAAGGACAGGGATATAGACTCCGCCATTCTTCTGGAACTTGTTGATGGCCGATGAAAGTCTTGCAAGACTCATGAGCGCGAACACAGATTCCTGCATCCTTGCTCCACCCGACTGGCAGAAGATTACCAGAGGAATCTTCTTTTCATTTGCATATTCGGCAAGGCGTCTGATTTTTTCACCCAGGATGATTCCCATCGATCCGCCGATGAAATCGAACACCTGCACACCAAGAGCCACATTCTGTCCGTAAATCTTTGCGGCTCCGGTTATGATCGAGTCCTTTTCACCAAGCTTTGTCATGGACTCTACGATTCTGTCCTTGTAGGGCTTGCTGTCGGTGAACTCAAGGATGTCGGTTGAGACGAGATCGCCCCACATTTCGACAAACGAGCCTTCGTCAACAGTAGTCTCAATGCGTTTTCTGGCAGGCATCTTCTCGTGTGAACCGCACTTCGGACAAACGTAAAGGTTTGCCTCAAACTCGGCCGTAGAGAAGGTCTTGCCGCAGCCTTCGCACTTGATTCCCTTGTCTTCGCTCATTTGAACCTTCCAAAGCAGAGGCAGGAGTTATGTCCGCCAAAGCCGAATGAATTGCTCAGAGCATAATTTATTTCATGCTTTGTCGCTGTTTTTGCTATGTTGAGGCTGAAGCCTTCGTCACCTTCAACAAAATTGAGCGATGGGTGGACGAGGTTGTGGTTGATCTGGAGCGAGATGGCCGCCGCTTCAACTGCACCGGCTGCACCAAGAAGGTGGCCAACCATGGATTTTGTTGAATTGACGTAGATATCTTTGGTGTGTGCGCCGAAGAATTCGCTGATTGCCTTCGACTCGATCTGGTCGTTGAGTGGTGTTGAGGTGCCGTGGGCGTTGATGTAATCGATCTGCTCAGGCTTCAGTCCGGCTTTTCTGATTGCGTTCTCCATGCATTTCTTTGCACCCCATCCTTCTGGGTCAGGGGCTGTGATGTGATAGGCATCGGAAGAATAGCCAACTGACATAACCTCACAGTAGATGTTTGCTCCACGCTTTTTGGCGTGTTCAAGCTCTTCGAGAACGAGGACGATTCCACCTTCACCCATAACAAATCCATCCCTGTCCTTATCAAACGGGCGCGATGCCTTTTCTGGATCGTCGTTACGGGTTGAAAGCGCTTTCATGTTTGCAAAACCTGCAATACCGAGCGGAATAAGCGAGGCTTCAACTCCACCGGCCAGCATCATGTCTGCATCATCGCGTTTTATCAGCTCCGCCGCCTCACCGATTGCATAGTTCGATGTTGCACACGCCGTGACGATGTTTGAGCTTGGGCCTCTGAGTTTGTGCTTCATTGAAACCATGGCCGAAGCCATGTTTCCGATCATCATCGGGATGAACAGCGGAGATACTCTTCTGTAACCTTTTTCCACCGTCATCTTGATGTTCTTGTCCAGGGTTTGAAGTCCACCGATTCCTGTTGAGATCAGCGTTCCAACCCTATCAGTGTCGATTTTCGACCAGTCCAGAGCACCGTCCTGCACAGCAAGCTGCGAGGCTGCAATGGCGAACTGGACAAACTGGTCGGTTCTGGGAAGCTCTTTCGGCTCAATCCACTCTTCAGGCTTGAAGTCCTTGACTTCGGCGCCTATGCAGACGGGGATTTCGGAGTAGTCGTAGTTCTTAAGCTTTGCTACGCCTGACCTGCCGTTTGAGAGTGAGTCCCAGAAGGCCTGTTTTCCAATGCCTATGGGTGTGACCAGCCCAAGGCCGGTTACAACGACTCTCCTCATTTTCAGCTCATCTTACCCATGACATAGTCAATGGCTGAACCTACTGTTGTGATCTTTGGGAGGTCTTCGTCCGGGATTGACACGCCAAACTTCTCTTCGAGCTCCATTGTGACATCAACGAGACCAAGTGAGTCTGCGCCGAGATCTTCCATGAAACGGGCTTCAAGGGTGACTTTGTTTGCTTCGACACCGAGCTTCTCTGTAACAATCTGCTTCATTGAGACCAAAATTTCTTCTTTTGTCATTTCCTTCACCTCTTTAGGTTTAATAATCTTTATAGAAGTCCGCCATCAATAACGATGGTGGTTCCATTGATGTAAGAAGCTCCTGGGCCAGCCAGGAAAACAACGGCATTTGCAACATCCTGTGACGTTCCAAACCTTCCAAGCGGAATGCGTGTAAAATAATCCTTCCGCACTTCCTCGGGAAGAGCCTGTGTCATTGGAGTTTCGATGAAGCCGGGTGCGATTGCATTGCAGCAGATGCCCCTGCTTCCCATTTCCTTTGCCACAGATTTCGTTAGGGCGATGATTCCAGCCTTTGAAGCTGCGTAGTTGGCCTGACCGGCGTTGCCCATGATGCCAATCACTGATGAAATGTTAATGATTCTGCCTTTATTCTTCATCATTTCCCGAAGGCTTGACTTGATGCAATTGAAAGTGCCTTTGAGGTTGATGTCAATTACTCTGTCCCAATCTGATTCCTTCATGCGAAGCATGAGTGTGTCTGCGGTCACGCCGGCATTATTTATCAAAACATCAAGCTTGCCGAGTCCGGCTACCGTTTTTGAAACCATCTCATCACATGATTGTGGGGTTGAGACATCTGCTTCTATGAGCACGGCTTTTCTGCCAAGAGCCTCAATCTGCCTGACTGTTTCCTTTGCATTTTCAAGTTCGGCTTCAAACGGGTAGTTGACTGCAACATCGGCACCAGCTCTAGCCAGTTCAACAGCGATGTCTCTTCCGATGCCCCTTGAGGAACCGGTTACGAGGGCTACTTTCCCTTCAAGCGTCACCATTCGACCACCGCCGATCCCCACGTGAGTCCTGCGCCAAAAGCCACCATGAGAAGTTTGTTTCCTTTTTTGAGTTTTCCTTCAGCCCTTGCCATATCCAGTGCAATTGGAATGGTGGCTGCCGAAGTGTTGCCCGTTTTGTCCAAAGTGATGAGAACCTTTTCCATCGGGAGCTTCATGCGCTTTGCAGCCGATTCAATGATTCTGATGTTTGCCTGGTGTGGCACAAACCAGTCGATGTCTTCCGGCTGAAGTCCAGCCTTTTCGAGCACCTTCATTGAACCTAGATCCATCGCCCTGACAGCGAACTTGAACACGTCCGAGCCGTTCATGTGGATGAAATGGTCGTGGTTGTCAATTGTCTGGTGTGTGGCCGGGTTTCTTGAACCTCCGCCAGGAAGCGTGATGTGCATGTGACCTTCGCCCGAGCTGGAAAGGAACGTCGAGATAACACCCTGTCCTTCAACGGCACCGACGACAACTGCACCGGCTCCATCACCAAAAAGAACGCAGGTTGCCCTGTCGGTCATATCCATGAGCTTGGTCAGCGCTTCTGCACCAATAACACAGATATTCTTTGCCAAACCTGATTCGATGTAGGCTTTTGCTGTAACCAGAGCGTATATGAATCCTGTACAACCGGCTGTGATGTCCATGGCAGCCGGGCCTTCAAGGCCTTTGAATCCGAGTTTTTCTGTAACCAGACATGACGTCGACGGAAACAGCATGTCTCCGGATGCCGTTGCTACGATAAACATGTCGATGTCTTCCTTCACAAGGCCGGCATCTGCAATAGCCCTTTGCGCCGCAATCACTGAAAGATCGGAACAAGCCTGTTCTTTGCTTGCGATTCTTCTTTCATGGATGCCTGATCTGGAGACAATCCATTCGTCTGTTGTGTCGACGATCTTTTCAAAATCAGCATTTGTCATTATGTGTTCAGGCAGATACGTGCCCAAACCCTTGATTCCTGCTCTCATGAATCCACCGATCTGACGGCAGCCATAAGCCTGCCTTCTGCCACGATGTCATCTCCAACGGTTGCTTTGCCGTGGCACTTGAAAATGCCCATCTTTATTGACTCCACATTGACCTCCAGCCTGATCTGGTCGCCAGGAACAACCTGACGTTTGAAGCGGAACTCGTCTATTCCCACAAACAGGGCAAGCTTGTCCTTGTTCTCCGGCATGGAGAGGGCACAAACTGCGCCTGCCTGCGCCAGTGCTTCGACGACGAGAACGCCCGGCATGATCGGCTGGTCTGGAAAATGACCGGTGAACTGTGGTTCGTTGGAGGTTACATTCTTGACTGCAATGCAATACTTCCCCGGAGAAACGTCCAAAACCCTGTCGACGAGAAGAAACGGGAACCTGTGTGGAATGATCTTTCTGATTTCGACGTTGCTAAGCTCCATGGGACCTCCTGGTTGCGATCATCAGGGCTAGTCCTGCAAGGGCTGCAAAAAAGGCAACCATCCCAACTTGCACTGTTTCCCTGGCAAGCCTGTCGGTTTCCTTTCTCTTCATCCATGCATTCATGACGGCTTTCCTGAAATGATCAGGAGGTTTCACCGTCACAAGCAAATTTTTTAATTGCGAGCTCATATATTGATTTTGACCCTGATAATCCATTTGGGTTACATTAATACCAGAAAAACAAGGTACATGAAAGGGTTGTCCAGTCAATCAAGCGCCCATTTTGTAGGTCAAGTCAAAAATTCTCCGCCACTTCGATTTTTGCGCCCTGTTTAATCTGCGAAATGAACAATCCGCCGATTGCAACAGCTATCCCAACAATGTTAAGCGGGAGCAGCACCTCCCCGAGTACGAAGAAGGACAGAAGTGCAGTGAGCACAGGAATGAGGTTCGTGAACGCGTTAACCATCCAGATCGTGATCGCCTGCACTGAATAGATGAACATCAGATAAGCAACGGTTGACCCAAGAATCCCCAGAAGCAGGAGGTTGTCGATTGCCGAAACCGGGATGCCGGTAGAAAGAACCTTCGGTAAATCGGTTGCAGCAAACCACGGGATGTAGAAAGCCAGTCCAACAGCGTTTTGCCACATGATGATGGTGAGTGGTTTGTACTTGTTTGCCAGCCTGTGAATGATGACCGAATAGGCAACGGCGTTGAAAACAGCAAAGAAAAGGAGACCGATTCCAATCGGATCGATGACGATCTCCAGGCTGTCTTTAATAAGCAAAAGGTAGACGCCGACCAAAGAAATAACGATTCCGAGGATGTTCGAAGCCTTCACCTTTTCCCTGAAAAATGCGGCGACGGCAAAGGGCGTGAAAAGCGGAATCGTTGAGATGACAACCGATGTTACGGTTGAAGAAACCCTTGCCTGGCCAAATGTTTCGCCAACAAAGTACAAGAAGGGCTGAAAAAAGCCCAACAACACAAACCAAAGCCTGTCTTTTCTATCAATTTTCTCAAATTTTCTGAAAATCAGGGCGTAGACAAACAGCAACAAAACCGAAATTGTCAGCCTTATCGTTAGTATCGTTAGTGGTGTGCAGGCCTTGGCTTCAAGAATTTCCTTCGTCCAAATGAATGTACACGACCAGATTACCATGGCCAGCACAACAGCGATATAGCCAAGCAAAGTTTTGTTTTTAGTCACGGGAGTTAATCATACGTAAAATTTTTGGCCTATACAGAAAATCCATTACGATCGGGGCGTTGTTCAACTATGCGTTTTGGTGGTAAGTGGATAATCCACCTGTATCCCCCTTAATAAGGGGGACAAACAAAAAAGGATAAATCAATATTTTTTGTCTCCATTGGAAAGGGAGGTGGCTCTTAGAGCCGGAGGGTTTATATTTTTAACATAATCTAAAGAAAACATCTGGCTTTGCCAGTGTTTTCAGAATAGGAAGATTTATATAGACTAGTTCTGTGCCGGCGGAGCCGTAAAAAAACTCCCTCACCCAACCCTCTAGATTTTGCCGGGCAAGGGAAAATTGGCAAAATCCTTCGCCCGACCGAAAGGTTGGGAGAAGGCTGGATAATGAGCTTACATCTTTGATTTTATCAGTTCTGAAACAACCTTGCCATCAACACGGCCAAACAGCGCCCTCATGGTCTGCCCGCAACACCACCTGAACTGGGCATCCCTGCTTGAGAACTTCAGCGATTCGGAGTGTTTTATGACGTCGTTTGCCACGAACTCTATATTTTCTTTCTTTTCGAGGTCGGCAAATTTCCACTTGTAGCCGGAGTTCATGAGCACCGACCTGATCTCGGCCTTCACTGCTTCCTTCGGTGAATTCTTCCTCTTTGCCTCAACCATCATTTCAAGGAGAGTATCGTTTGTGAGTTTGTATGTTGGCAGTTTGTCGCGCCTGAAGTGCTTCATCCAGTTGACGAGTAGCTCTGAGGCGAGCTTTGGTGAGATTCCGGCTTCAACGAGCTGGTCGAAAAGCCTTGCCCTCTGGTTGATTGCAAGCTTCCAGGCAACCGATTTGTGAACGCCGAGTTTGCTGTATTTTTCCTCGCGCTCCCATGGACGCTGGGCCATGTTTGAGTGGATTTTCTCGATCCTTTCAGGCATGAGCCTGACCGGTGGGGAGTCGGTGTCTGGATACATGCGGTCCGGACCAGGGAGGACACGCTCAAAGTCAGTTCTGTAGCCATCCTGCATGTGCTGTCTGGTTTCAGCCGGCACGCCTCTGACAGCCTCGTCAGCCCTGAGAAGGATTTCGTTTGCAGCGGTCATCAGGTCTGATTCAGACCCCCAGATGAGAACGAGTTCGTCTGTCGGGTAAGCGTCGAGCTTTTTTGCAACCGGTTCCCAGTCGCCGGGGTAAAGTGTTCTTGATGATCTCCAGGCGATGCTTGGCACTTTGTCGATGCAGGCGATAACCCTGATCCTGCCACCGAACTCGTCGCCAAAACCCCAGCTTGGTTCAATCTCTGTGCTCAAAACGTCCTGGAACTTTGGAAGTTTGACAGCCCAAATCTTTTCGCCCCTGAGGAATGCGCCCTTTATGAGAGGTGAAGATGAACCGTAGAGCTCCTTCGTTACGTCGGCAACCTGCTCGGTTCTGAGTTTTTCAAGCTCTTTCTGTCTTTCCTGTTCGCGCAGCGATGCGTCGAGTTTTGGGTTTGGTGTCAGCCCCCATGATGTGAGCTTGTCTTTTATCTCGATGAGAGCCTTCTGGCGGAGAGCCTCAACGTGGAGCATCTTTGGGATGTACCAGGTTTTTGGAACGCCTTTGACTTCAATTCTTGTCGAACCTGTCACTGAAGAGTTGACATCCTGCCTGACTGAACCGATGCCACGCCTGACAAGTCCCGAGGCTCTGAGCAGTCTGCCGAGGAGTTCGTCGACTTCGGCGCATTCAAAAGGTGTGAGCATGTCAGGGAGGGTGACGATTTCAATGAGCGGGGTCGAGAGGCGGTCGGTCTTGAAAGTAATTGTGTGGCCAACATCGCTTACTTCCCTGCATGAGTCTTCTTCAAGGGCAAGCTGCTGAATCCTTATCTTTCTTCCCCTGTACGGAACCCAGCCGTTTACGCCGATGATTGCAGTGCGTTGGAAACCTGTCGGGATTGAGCCGTCGAGGTACTGTTTTCTGGTGATGTGAACTTCGTCTACCAGCTGGCAGTTGAGCATGAGTGCAATTTCAATTGCAAAATCCAATGCTTCCTGGTTGACTGGGAATGGTGGCGTGTCATCCATCTCGTACGTGCAAACGTAGTCGCGATAAAGGAGATACTGCACTTCCTTGTGGGTTTTGAACTCCATGAGCGCTGTTCCGTCGTATGTGCCCATCTCCGAAAGTGTCGGTCTCATGTGCCTGACGATCCTTGCATCGGGATCGATGTGCAGGATGCCGGTCGGACAGTTGCAGAAGAGTTTTTTCTTCGTATTCAGTTGCTGATGGATCTCAAGTCCGGAGCGGAACCCAAGCTTGCTATAATATTCCAAATCGTCGTAGTTCATTTTATGTCACCACCTAAGCAGGAAAGTTTAAGCCCCTGTCATGTTAAGCTCAATAAAATGGGGGTCAAAAGTTGATGTCTTTTGGAATTTCGGCGGAGTTGCCAGTTTTTTGTGACTGCTCATTTGTTGAGTTTTCATAATCTTCTCCATTCTCTTGATCAGAAAAATTTTCGATCAAAGCTGCATGGAGCCTATCAATCGTTCCACCGTTTTTTGCAACTATATCAGGATTGATCAGTTTTGTTCTTGTCTGTTCAACCATTCCCGAGATTTCCTCAACGAATGTGATCGATTTTGACCAATTGTAAACCTCCAGGCAGTTAATGGCCATAATTATAGCACCCCCCTGTTTTGCACCGGTCACAGTCGAGGCTTTGAAAGGTTCTGTTCCAATTGGTGACTTGAACGATGCAAAACATTTTCCATTGACTTCGATGACAAGCCTGCCGTTTTCCTTTGCGAAGAACAGGTAATCAGATTCGTGTCCTGAAACAGGCAAGTTTTTGATGATTGCTCCGGCAATTAATCCTACAATTATCAGCCCCAGGAGCGCCAATGATATATAAACTTCAGGGGAATACATCAAGAATAGTATACTAAAAGCCAATATCGTTGTGAAAATCATGAAAATAATGGTTATTTTCCCATTCCTTTTTCTGAAATAATTGGTCGTGTCAAATTTTCCTTCAAAGATTGTCATTTCTTTTCCTCCAGCAGCATTCCCTGTTCGCTCAGTTTATGCAAAATTCCATCAACAACATTAGAATCAACTGCCAGATAATCTGAATACCTGATTCTCTCGTTGATTGCGGAGCCATCATTTTTGTCAGTTAATTCCGAGATTATTATGTATTCGCTGGTTATCGGTGATTGAATGATCAATCTTTTTACCAGCTTGTGTCCGAATCTCATTGGTTCCAGGCTGAGATCAGTATTTGCACAGATTGGCAGAGCAATTTTTCTTATAGTTCTTCCCTTTGAAACAAGCAGAAGATTTCCATTTTCGGATCTCATTTCGATTGTCTGGAAAAACATCTTTCGGATCAGATAAAAATTGATCAGGTTCAAGGATGATGATAAAGCAAGCAATAACCTTCCCAAATCATTATGGTTATCGAGCAATATCAATACAAAACCTACAACGAAAATCGCACCCATGACTATCAAATTGGCTAACATCAGTCTGTATCTTAGTAATGGCCTGTCAAATTTTCCTTCAAAGAATATCATCATTTCTCCCTATTTATTGTATTTTTTCTAATTCCTGAACTAATTTTTCAACTGTTCCCGGATTGACCGAGATCATCTCCGACTGCCATATTTTGAGAGTTTTTACATCCGCTGGTTTTGTGAAAAGGATTTCTGAAATGGACAGTTTTGCTTTGCCGTCCGAAAGTTCAATCATTAATGCCGGTTTGTTTGTGTATCTGTTTATTATCTCCATTACTTGTTCAGTTCTGATGTTTAATGGCAGACTCATTCTCTTGTAAATTCCTGATCGCCACATGACAGAAAGGCAGTCCCCGTCGACCACAAACTCCAGTCTTTGCCGGAGAAATCTTTTCTGGATGATGTAAAGATACGAAAGCAAATACCCAATAATTACAGCCACCATTGCAAGGGTATACCAGACGGATTTAATCCCACTACGCTCAAGCAATGGTTGGACCAAGAAAGCATAAGGAGCGCTGATGGCAAGGACAACAAGAAGTGAAATCGTGAATGCTTTTCTGTCCCTTGCCTTCAGGTCAAATGTTCCTTCAAGGATTTTCATAAACCCCTCTGTCCAGAAGATCAAGTTGCTTTGCCTCGATAGCAACCGGTCTTTGCTCAATCATTTCCGACATTTTGACAACGACTCCCTTTTCAAGGCTTGTGAAATCGGGTTTGTGAAGTTCTTCACCTGCAATTCCCACATAGATTATACACATTTCCTGATAAAATGATTTACCGTTTACCGGAACCCGATTCTTTCCCCAAAAAATCACTTTTTCTGCTAGATTGGTTTTTAAATGAGACTACCGGCTCTGGGCATTGGCCAGTACAAAAGATTCATCACAGCGCACACAGTCCTGATGATCGGTGACTGGCTCATCTCGTGCGCCGAGGGCTGGCTGGGTTACGACCTGACCGGTTCGCCCCTGCTTTTGACTGTACTTATGGGCATACACGCACTCCCAAACCTGGTTCTGGCTCCGTTTGCCGGCCCGCTTGCCGATTCAGTCCACAAACAGAAAATCATCTTTTTCGGCCAGCTCTTTCTGACCCTCACAGCAGCTTCCTTCGCTGTCATAACACTTACCGGCCACCTGACCTACCCACTTCTCATCATTTACGCAATCGTGAACGGAACGCTGTGGTCGTTGCTCAATCCTTCAATTTTCAGCTTCACGCTCGACATGGTCGGGACTGAACACATTATGAATGCCAATTCCCTCACACAAACGGCCTTCAATTTTGCAAGAATCTTAGGGCCACTGATTGGTGGATTCCTTTACCAGGTTTCCTGGGGTTGGTGTTTTGTGGCGGCATCCGTTTTGACTGTTCCAGAACTCATTGTTCTTCCGATGCTCAAGGTCGAGTCCTCGGCAAAAAAACACGATGGTTCGCTTGTCGCCCAGTTCAGGGCTGGAGCTGTCCACGTCTGGCACAAGCGGATTCCGTTTCTCATCATGATGGCCGTCTCGTTTTCGGCAATTTTCGGCTACAGCGGAAACATCCTGATTGCTCCGATCTGCGACAAGGTTTTCCAGATGGATATGAAAGGCATCGGCTACGGCATAATGAGCGCAACGGTTGGAGTAGGCTCTCTCATCGGCGCTTATTCGCTTTCCATCCGAAAACATTTTAAAAATGGCATTCAGATTTTCACAGCAGCAATCATTGTTCTTCCACTGCTTGGGCTTCTGATCGGCCTGACGGTGATGATAAAAAACATCTGGCTGCTTGGTTTTCTCTACATCTGCTTCGGCGCTGCCATTGTCTATGTTAACACAATGGCCATGAACATAATGCCGATGGTCACCGACAAGGAGTATATCGGGCGTTCGATTGGCCTTTTCACCACGAGCTTTGCCGGGATGCTCCCTTTTGGCAACATCCTCACCGGTTTTGCGGCATCGTTGCTTGCCATACCAACGGTGATCCTTGGCATGCACGGAGTTTTGATCATTCCTTCAGCGTTTCTGGCCTTTTCAATTGTCAGGCTTGCCAAGAAACGAGGACTGATCGAAAATCGTGCAAACATTGCTTTAAAGCCTTCATCGGATTAGAATCAATCCATGAAACTGCTTGCAATTGTGATTGCCCTCGGGCTTGGCTGGCCGTGCGCGTGGCCTGACGGACAGGGCAACGCCTTCACGCCAAACAAGCTCTCGCCTGGATCGCCCCAGATCGCCTGGAGTGTCGCACTCGGTAAGACAGCGACTTCCCCTTGCGTTTTTGGAAACAGCGTCCTTGTTGGCTCTTCAAATATAGCCGTTTGCTACAACCTTTCCGATGGTACAAAAATCTGGATGTCCGAGCTTCCAGGGCAAATCATCGCCACACCGGCCCAACTCGCCGGCAGAGCTATTTTCTGTGACGTAACCGGTTCGGTTGTTTCAATCGATGTGGACAAGGGTTCAGTTGAGGACAGGTACTCGATGGGTTCAAGGATTGTTGCCCCTCCCGTGGTTTATGGCGATTACATCTACATCTCATCTTCGACCGGAACCGTGGCAAAACTGACGCCAGACCTGAAAGAGGTTTTTAAAACCGAACTCAATCAGGTGATCGAAGTTTCGCCACTCGTGCATCCAACTGGATTGATACAGCTGACAACTCTAGGTGATGTCTACACTCTCAACACCCAGACCGGTTCAATCATCGGCCAAACCAAAGTCATGACGCAGGACAGACCTATCCAGCCCTGCGCCAAAGAGAATCTCATCAACTACATCTCCAAAAGAACGCTCACGAGGATCAAGGATGGTTCCCCAATAAACGTGGACCTGCCTGATGATCCGACATGCCAGGTGGCGCTTGCCGTTGGAAAAATAGTAATCGGCTGCAAGCAAAACCTGATAATGATTGACGGTGACGCAATCAGCTGGAAGACACCGGTTGAAAGCGAGATTTCCTCGATCTGCGCCAACAATGAGGAAATCGTGGTTGGTACAGTTGCCGGTGAGATTATGGGGTTTGACTACAAAGGCGTTAAACTCTGGAACGTTCTGGTTTCTGGCAAGGTTGCAAACCCAATCCTGATAGTTGAAGGAGGAGTGCTGGCTTCGTCGGGAAGTTCAGTCAATTTCTACCAATTCTGGGATTTGAACCCCAAACCTTCATTCATCGATCTTGGCTACATTCCAACCGGTGAAGCCTCTGATGGCGAGTTTATGATGACCAATCCGGCAAATTCACCCGGTGAAGCAGTGGTATCATGCGTCTCTGAAAACGAATTTTTATCGGTTACACCTGCAACGACGACCATTTCACCCGGTCAGACAAAAACCTTCACCATCAAGCTCGACAGCCAGGGTTTCAAAGAGGGGAAATACCAAGGAACGATCACGGTCAGAACGGCATCTGCCATCTACAAGGTGGTTGTTGCCTTCACCATTGTTCCGCAGCCTTTCATTGCCAAACTCACCCTTGGCAACTCGATCATGAAAATGAGCAGAGGCGTTGAAAAATGGGATGTCAAACTCGATGTTGCCCCATATCTGAAAAACAACAGAACGATGGTTCCCCTGCGTGCCATTTCCGAGTCGTTCGGTCCAAAAGTGACTTATATAAAAGGTGGGTGCAACGGTTCCGACAGGGTTGACATAACGCTTGGAACTATTGTCATTAATCATTGCATCGGAACGGCTGTCATGACCAAGAGGAATGCCGGCATCATCGAGCAAACACCGACTTTTGACACACCCTCTGAAATCAAAGGCGGACGTACGTTTGTTCCAATCAGGTTCATCGCTGAAGCCTTCAAGGCAAACGTAGTCTGGGACGCTGAATCAAAAACTGTGACGATTACTTATTCACCGTGAGGAGAGATGGATACAAGCTATAGAACAACAGACGAATACATCGAGAGGCTCGCAGGTGTGGCAAGGGAGAAGGTTGAGGAGCTGAGGGCGATAATTAAATCGGCAGCCCCAAAAGCAACCGAGAAAATAAGTTATTCCATGCCAGCCTTTGACCAGAACGGGATAATCGTTTATTATGCTGCCTTCAAGGATCATGTGAGCCTGTTTCCGACATCCTCGGGAATCGGTCATTTTGCCAAAGAGCTTGAACAGTACAAGTTTTCAAAGGGTACGATCCAGTTTCCGCTTGACCAGCCGCTCCCAAAAGAGCTGATCGAGAGGATTGTGAAGTTCAGACTGGAAGAAAATCTTTCCAAACCAGTCAAAAAAGGCAAACCGGTAATCGAAAAATAACTTCAGGTCGCGTCACAGGTGTCAAACAAGCAAATTCCAATCCTCCAGGGTGTAGTTGAACCCACCGGCAACTTCGTTGCCACCTCCCTTAATAATGGAGGCAAAAATACTTATTTTTCTTATCTTTATCGACAACACAGAATGAAAGAAATCGGCGGACTTGCTCCGCGATTTCAATACATGAATGATCAAGGGGCTTTGTTCTTTACCGGCGGAGCCGTGAAAAACTCCCTCATCCGGTCTTCGACCACCTTCGCCCAAAACTTCGTTTCGGGCGAAGGATTTTGGCAAATCCCCCTCGCCTTTCAGGAGATGGTTGGGGTAAGGTTGTGTTTTATATGATAATCTCTCAGAACACATGAAATCATCTGGCTTTGCCAGTGATTTCAATATATGAATGATCAAGGGGCTTTGTTCTTTACCGGCGGAGCCGTTAAAACTTTCCCTCGCCCGGACGCAGTCTGGGAGATGGGTTAAGAGTGAGGGGGTGTTTTTCCTCAACTTCGGCGAGGATTTATACCCACCGGCAACTTCGTTGCCACCTCCCTTCACAATGGAGGCAAAAATACTTATTTTTCTTATCTTTTATGTTTATTACCACTTTGACTGCAAGAAATCGACGGACTTGCTCCGCGATTTCAATACATGAATGATCAAGGGGCTTTGTTCTTTACCGGCGGAGCCGTTTTAATCCACATCCAGCACGGAGTCAGGCCTTGGAGAGGAACTGATGGCTCTTGAAATGTTGTAGCAATGGTCGCCAACACGCTCGAGATTCGTTATGATGTCAAGGTAGAATATCCCAGCCTCGGCCTTGCACTGTTCGGTTTTGAGGCGTGAAAAGTGGTCATCTCTTGCTGAAGAGGCCATGAAATCAATATCATCCTCAATTTGTTTCATGCTCTGAGCCTTTTCCTTGTCATAGTCATGGAGGGCATCCATCACAAGACCACAGGAATGGGTGACAGTATCAAACATTTTTGAGAGCTCTTCAGCACCACCGGCAGAAAACACAACGTTTTCATCAATTGCCCCTTCTGCAAGCTCAGAGATGTTGGTGGCGTGGTCTCCGATGCGTTCAACATCGTGCACAATATTGAGCAGCTCTACGGCTCTCAGCGCCTGATCCTCAGAAAGTGACTTCTGGGTAAGTGTTGTCAGATACTTGGTGATCGACATCTGGAGTGAGTCGACGTTTGCCTCGTCATCCATGACGCTTCTTATGAGCTTTTTATCCCTTTTAAAAAGGATTGTTTTGGTGCACTCAACCATTCCCTTTGCAATGCCAAACATTCTGACAATTTCCTGTGTTGCCTGTTCAAGCGCAATTGATGGAGTACCCATGATCTTTGCGGAAATATACCTTGTTCCGTGTTCAACCTTTTTCTCTTCACCAGGCACGAGCCATTTGATGAACTTTACATAATAGGCGGTGAGCGGAAGCATGATGATTGTCATTGTGACATTGAAGATGGTGTGGAAGTTCGCTACCTGTCTGGGAACACTGGTCGAAAGCGTCTCCATGAACGGTATCACAAGCCATGTAATAAAAGGCAGGAAAATAACAACACCCAGGACATTGAAGAGGATGTGGGCTATCGCGACCCTTCTTGCACTGACGCTGCCTCCGATTGAAGCAATGAGCGCTGTCACACAGGTTCCAATGTTTGCGCCCATCATAATGGCAACAGCGCCTGGAAGCTGGACAAGCCCCTGGCTGACCAAAGCGATGACAAGGCCTGAGGTTGCCGACGAAGACTGAATGATACCGGTGAAGATGGCACCGGCAAGAATACCCAGGAAGATGTTTGATGAGAATGATGTCAGAATGTTTCTGACAACTTCGAGTTGCTTGAGATCAACAACAGATTTTGAAAGTATCATCATGCCCAGGAAAAGGATTCCAAATCCCAGGAAAACCTCACCGATAACTCTCCAAACCTTTTTTGTTGCAAACAGCTTGAGGAGAACGCCGAGGAAAATGCAAGGATAGATGATCCAGTCCACTTTGAATGCCACGAGCTGAGCGGTGACAGTTGTTCCGATGTTTGCGCCAAAAATGACACCCATTGCCTGGGCAAGCGTCATAAGATGAGCGTTGACAAAACCTACGAGCATAACTGTCACAGCCGATGAGGATTGGATTATTCCTGTCACTGTTGCGCCAACGGCAACTCCGTAGATTGGCTTCGATGTCAGCTTTTCAAGTACAAAGCGTAACCTGTCGCCAGCACCCTTCTGAAGTCCATCGCCCATCATCTGCATGCCCCAGATGAACAGGGCAAGCCCGCCGAACAACTCGGTAAACATTTTGTAGAAATCAATCGTTACAGTTTCTGTCATGTATCACCTGCCTCAAAAATGATAGCAGAGGCTAACATGCCAGTCAAACTTTGTTAATGAAGTTCGTTAGGGGTGGCCGTCAGACGGTTTTTGGCTTTAAAACACTGGCCAGAACTATATCTACCGCCATCAGCCCTGAAAGGACATAGGCCGGAATGTAGAGCAGCTGGATGTCGCTGAACCTGACGCCGATTGCCACAATCGCCCAGATGAAAACCAGCCCCCAGGCAACATCTTTGAACTTCCAGACGACAAAAGCGACAAGAAGGAATGCGATAACCATCATTATCACAGCCCAGATCTGTGGATCGATGCCGAAGCCGTCCCAGCCGACGCTGTAAAGGGCAGCGCTGATGCAGGCAATGGTTGCAACCGTAATCCAACCGATGTAAAGAGAGAAGGGAATCCTGACAAACCAGAACTCACCGACAGAAATGTTTGATTTGTTTGCGTTCAGGGTTTGGTAGACATGGATCAGCTGATCGAGGATGACAAGCATAGGGATGATCGACCAAAGAGGGTATTGGTACTGCCAGACAAATATCCAGACGATGTTGCCCAGACATGTAAAGATGTAATACAAACCGATTTTATCAAGCAATGCATTGTCCCTCTGGGCCGGAAGGAGCTGCCAGGCGGTATAGACGCCAAGACCCAGATAGATCACGCCCCAGATTGCAAAAGCGTATCCTGCCGGAAAGAAGAAGATTTTGTAGAGATCAGCCGCTGCACCTGTGGTAATTCCACCTATTGGCAGAGCATTTGCCAGATAATTGACCACAAGCGTTGCCACCGTTGCCACCAAAACAGAAATCTGTCTGAACAAACCTTTCATCGTCCTACCTCCGATTGCAGATTATGCCATCTTTAACAATTGATTGCAACGGGTCAGGCAAACTCAATATCGATGTACGGTTCGCCACGCTTGACCTGCTCGATCAGCATGAGTCCAAGCTGGACGTTGCGGTCTTCCGGGTTTCGCGGTTTTGGCGCAAGAGTTACAAAAATGTCGATCAGCTTTCGAAGTTCAATGAACAGCGGGATGGTTTTCAAATCCTCTTTTGGAAGTGTATTTTCCTTGCAATAACCTTCCATTGTTGCGCTATAAAGGTCTTTGGCGTACTGAGTCCGGTTCTCCAACGGCACAAGCAGGCCGTAAAACATCACCATTGCAATGTCTTGAGCGTACTGCATGTACATCGAATCGTCAAAATCAAACACGATGATATCCAGATCGTCAGTCACAAAAAAGTTGCCCTGATGGACATCGGAATGAACCAGACCCCAGTTGTCCCTTGTCTTTGGCAGCTGCTTGATCTCTTCCATCGTTTTGAGCGCAAGGGGGAGAACAAACCCGCTCTCTGGAAAATCGCTTGTGGGATTGGCGTAGTAGGCGTTTTCAAACCACTGGTAGCGTTTGTGCTTCGGCTGGAAATCCTTTGCCAACCTGTGCATCCGTCCTATCTGCCTGCCCCAGTTGTTCCACATGGCCGGAACCCAGTTGTCCCTGCTGGGCCTTGACCCTTCGGCTTTGGCAAACGCAGTGACATAAAACTCACCAAGGTCTGTTGCAAACTTTCCGTCTTTGTCCTTAACCGGCTGGACGCATCTGGTTCCGTTCTGGAAAAGATAATCCATAAACTCAAGCTCAGCCTCGATCCATTCCATTGTCCGGTGTGAGTGGTGGGTGAATCGGTAGATGACATTGTCTGATTCCCAAACGATGTTTTCGTAGGCTCCAAGTTCCTTTGCCTGGGCTGCATCTGCACCGTAACGTTTCAGACCAACTGAAAGAACTTCTGGATTGAACTTGTCCTTGAACTCGAATTTCATAATGATTTCTGGAAAATTCTGTATCTTCTGAAAACCTTGCCGCCAGCCCTGACCATTTCAGCCCTGACACGGACATTGCTTTCAAGCTCGACGTGGCTGTCGATGACAGTCATTCCTGCTCTCCTTGCAGTGTCGTGCATGGCCTTGCCCATTATTGCATCAACGCCCTTGCCACGCTCGGAGTCTTTTATGCCACCGAGGAGAAGGTCCAGCTGTTTTGATTTCTTTGCGGAGTTCATCAGGTGCATCAGTCCAAACGGAAGCAGTCTGCCGTTTGCTTTTCTGAATCCCGGATCCATGTTTGGGATGGCGATTATGAAACCGACATACTCGTCGCCTTTCATGACGACCTTGATGAACCTTGGATCGAGAACCGGAAGGTAGCGATTGGCAAGCTCCTTCATCTCCTTTTCGTCGAGTCTGACGTAGCCGTAGATGTGCGGTGCGAAGGTGTCGTTCATCAGCGAGAGGATCGGAACTATCATGGGCTTGAGTTCTTTGGTGGATTTGGGTTCGATAAGCCTGTAGCCGTATCTCTTTGACCTTTCGATCACCTTGTCATAAAGAGTCGGGTACGGCTTTGTGCAATCAATCTGGTATGAGAAGTAGTCGACTTCCTTCTTGTAGCCAAGCTTATCCAGAAGCCTTGGAATGTATTCCTGGTTGAAATAGGTTGCAAGGGTGGGCTCGCCTTCAAACCCTTCGACGATGAAGCCTTCAGGATCCTGATCGGTAAAACCCATTGGGCCAACAATTTTTTTCATCCCAAGCTTTTTTGCCCAGTCCTCGATTTTGCCAAGCAAAACCTTCGCCACCTCGACGTCGTCAATGGATTCAAAGTAACCGAATCTGGCAGTTTTTTCGCCTGCCTCCCTGTTGTAGTTGTTGTTGATGATGCCCATGATTCGACCAACAATCCGACCTTCCGCATAAGCAAGCAACAGCAGCGTGTCGCTGTGGGAGAAATTCTTGTTCTTGGCTGGTGAGAAGAACGTCCACTCGTCCATGAGCAATGGTGGCGCCCAGAGCGGATGATTCTCATGGAGCTTCCACGGCGCCCTGATGAATTTCTCAAGATCAGACCTTGTCTTTACTTCCTTTATCGTAATTTCCATAAATGACTCCTGATGTTTTCCTAGTTTCTAAGTCATTATGGAGTATTTAACCATTTTTGCAAGCTTCCGGCACAAATTCTTGTGATTGTTTTTTTGATTTGATACAATTTTTTCAAAAGGAGTGTGCCATGTCCCAGGACAACAATATGCACTATGTGACCACCCACCAACAGGCAAAGGAGCTTGCCCTCAAGTTTTCGCAGTGGAGCGTGACCAACTGTGGATGCAGGGAAGGAAACGAAAACGGCTGCAAAAGATCGCCGATTGACGTTTGCCTGACTTTTTCAAATGATGGTTTCGGATCGACCGGTGAAGGCAGAAGAATCCTCGACAGAAAAGGTTTGGACGAACTTTTTGAGCTGGCGAAAAAATGCAAGCTCGTTGCCAGGCCATTCAGGGACTATGAAACCAAAACAAAGGATGAAGGCATCTGCTTCTGCTGTGACGATTGCTGCGGATACTTCCTGTCAGAAAACGAACCGTGCGACAAGGGAACGCTGATCGAGCATACTTCGGAAGAGTGCACAAGCTGTGGCGGTTGCATCGAAATATGCTACTTCAAAGCCAGAAAAATTGTCGACGGTCTGCTCGTTATAGAAAAGGAACGCTGCTACGGCTGCGGTCTTTGTGTTGACGAGTGCCAGTTCATAACAATGGTTCCAAGGCAGGCCTAGAGCTACTCGAGCACACTCTTTCCAAGATTGACTTCATCATTGAGGAGCTTGAGCCTGGACAATCCGGCCATTGATCCGAAAGCGCCAAAGAGAAAGTAGAACACAAGCGTTATCGGGCTGTTTACTGCTGTGCCCAAACCATCAAGAGTGTCCCTGATATAGAAAATCTGGCTCAATGTCATGAAGATAAGGCCGGTCAAAAGCAGTATGATCGTGGTCTGGAGCTTTCCTCCACTCATCTTTATGACAAGGATTCCGCCAAGGATGACAATCGATGTGCCAAACAACGCCATGATCGCACAAGTTATTATTGTCACAAGCGATGCCCCGTTTGCCATTATCGACGGGCTGAGCACAAACCATGTGCCCACAACGAAAATAAGGGCGACGGCAACCAAAAGGAAATACTGCATACTTGTGAGTTTAAGGTTGTAAGACCTGATATCCCTGTACATCGCCCAGGCAATTGCAATCAGAGGCAAGATGTAGAGAGCGTTCATATACTGGGCTATTCCCTTGTCCAAACCCACAAGATAGCCAAAGACATAGACCTTTACAATTCTGATGAGCAGAAAAGCTAAGCTTGACCAGAAGATTAGCTGCCAGAAATATTTGTTTTTTTCGTCTTCATCGATTCTGACCACAACAAGAGCTGCAATGGCTACCATTATAACCATACCAACATCATAAATGACGTCGTTGAGTATTCCCTGGCTGGCAAAAACCGGAACAAAAATGTTAACGGCAGCAAGGGCGGTATAGAGCACAAGAGTTAGAAAGTATCTCATAAAACCTCCAAGAATTTACAATTACCAATGCAATAGTATATTTGTATCTCAAGCGTTTATTTGCAAGAAAAATGAAGGAAATTTATTGATTTTGTTGTTATGGGCACCCGCTTTTTGGAAATAGTGACTAATTGCAATTGGATTTTGATTTTGTCGGTTTCCAGGATTCCAATACTTATAGGCTTGTTTCGATTATCTTACTCAAAATCAGCGGTTTTTAATTGTTAAATCCTACAGTTCAAGAGGGTTGACAAAGTGTGTATGGGCAATATCATATAAACGCCCAATTGGGGCAGAAGGAGACGCTTTACTTATGGACGGTTACGACAGTAAAGAAAGCAAACCATTGCCAAGTACCGACCATAGGTCTCGTTCGATGTGACTTTTTCACATCCTGCGGGGTCTATGGCCGAAAGCAGGAGGTGAAACATGTTCAAAAGCAAAACAACCCTCAACCAGCCGAATTTGCTTGCCCAGAGAATGTCAGTTCTGGGTGAGGGAAATCCAATTGTCAGACCAGGTGTATTTTCTTTCGGCAGAAAGCACCAGGCTGCATCGTCAGCCAAGAGGTCTGTCATTCTAGTCCACTGGGACGCCAGGATCGGATCAAAGCTTGCAAAGGATCTACAAAACATGGGCTTTGCAGTGCAGCTTGAATCCAGAAATCCATCAGAGGCCTACAGGGCAATCAGGACTTCAAACCCGGACATGGTGGTCATTGACATGACCGTCAACCC
>CAYYJO010000017.1:0-33347 GCA_964472265.1 uncultured Caldisericales bacterium
GCGATCATCTATTCGTCTGGTTATCTAACAAACCTCACAACCGTTTCAACGCTTTGCCAGAGGGAAGACGAAATCTTCTGTGACAACCTGAATCACGCATCGATCATTGACGGCTGTCTGCTTTCAAGGTCGAAGTTTACAAGATTTGCCCACAACAGCGTTGAAGACCTGGACAAAAAGCTGACGGCTTCAAAGTCAAACGGCAAATTCATTGTTGTCGATGCGGTCTTCTCGATGGATGGAGACGTCACGCCTCTTCCAGACATCATCAGGGTTGCAAAAAAACATGAAGCACTCCTCATGGTTGATGAATCGCACTCACTGGGAGTCATAGGCAAAAACGGACTTGGAATCATGGAGCATTTCGGCATAAAAGACGGCGTGGACATAATCATGTGCAGCCTCTCCAAGTTTGCCTCCATCACAGGCGGTTACATCGCTGCAAGAAAAGAAATCATCGACATGCTCAGGTACTTCTCAAGAGGCTATGTCTTTTCTGCGCCAATGCCGCCGGGAACAGCGGCCGCAGCCCACAAGACTTTTGATATCCTTGAACAGGAGCCGTGGAGAGTCCACAAACTCAACGAAAACATCGCCTACTACCTCCAGGCCTTGAAGAAAGCCGGATTTGACACAGGCAACTCAACCACAGCCATTGTTCCGATCATCATCGGAGACGAGTGGTACGCTTACGAAATCTCAAAGCAGTTGTTTGAAGCTGGCGTTTACCTTATGCCGATTCTCCCGCCTGCAGTGCCGGCAGGGACAGCGAGAATGCGCTGTAACGTCACATCAATGCACGAAAAAGCCGACATTGATTACATGGTTGAAACACTTGCCAAGGTCTGGAAAAGTGCAGGCATGGGTTCGATGAAGCTCCAGTACCAGACTGAATCGGTCTGATTGAGTTGAATAAAAAAAGGCCAGACTTTTGTCTGGCCTTTTTGTTTTGGATTGAGTTTTAATACTCGGTCAAATCATCCTTGTCGGCAAACGGATCAGCCTCGTCTTTGTCAAAAAGTGAATTCTTTTCAGAGTTCTTGAAGCTGTCAATTGCCTTGTTGAGCCTGTCAAGAACTGATGAAACATTTGGGTCGATCTCAGCCTGTTTCGCCGATTCATCAATTTTTGCTCTATCAGAAGTGAATTCGATGGCCTTTGCATGATCCTCTTCACCAGCCCTGATTATTGGGGATGGTTTCACATCATCAGGATTCGGCTGCTCGACCTCAATTTTTTCGGTTGTCGGTTCAAGGGTGTGGTCTTCATATGTTTTGCCGTATTCCTTCATTTCCTTCTGCTGGAATTCGACCGGTTCATGATGCTCAATCGAATCGTTCATCCGTCTTACTTCAACCGGTTTTACTTCCTCAGGCAGAATCCTTGTTCCGTCATATCTTTTTGTCAAAGTGGTTGGCTCAAGGACCGTTTCATCAACATGCTCAGTTTTGGGAATGATTGTTGGATCAGGCGAATCCTTTTTGGGTTCTTCGTGGTATATCGGAACTTCGTTGTGCCATTTGACTTCCTGTGGTTTGACTTCTTCAGGATTTACCGCATCTTTTGCCGGAATATGTTCAGTTGTTGGCTCGAGAATGTGGTCTTCGTGATCTTTGCCGTAATCTTGCATCGGTTTTGGTTCAAACTCGGTTCTTTCGTGGCTGATTTCTGAATCATTCATGCGCCTGACTTCAACCGGTTTAGCCGGAACTGGCTTTTCAACTTCCGGCAACTTCTCAGTGGTTGGCTCAAGAACGTGGTCATCGTGTGTGACGCCATAATCCTGCATTGCTCTTTCCTTGAATTCAACAGTCTCATCCTTGATCTCAGAATCGTTCATGTGCCTGACCTCTGTCCGTTTGACATCGTCAGGAATGAATTTAACACCATTTTTCATGAATGTTGTTGGTTCAAGGATCATCTCATCTTCGTGTTCTCTGACCGGTGATTGTGTTGGCTCCGGCTTGTCCTTGTGTGGTTCCTGATGGTAGATGGGTACCTCGTTGTGATATTTGATTTCTGAGGGCTTCACATCTTCAGGGTTGATCTTCACTTTTGGTTCAATCTTCTCTGTGGTTGGCTCGAGATCGGTGTGGTCGAGATAGGCTGGGCGCTTCACCGGCTCTTCGATGGAAATCCTGATGTCGCAGGGAATGTCCTTTTTTGCGCATTCGTCGGCAATCTGTCCTGCCAGTTCAATTTTTTCCTTTAGGTCTTTTGGTACAGCATCGCCCTCTTCGTCTTCAAGCATGAGCTCGATCTGAACCTTATCTTCCGACTGGGCTTCTGCAAGCTCTCTTGCAAGCATGTGCACGTCTTCTTCAAGTTCACGCTCGACAACGATTTCAGAGACTGACTGAGCCAAATCATCCGAAAGCCTGTTGCCAACGAGCAGGAGAAGTCCAAGATTTACTTTTTTTCCTGCCATAATGAACAGGTTGAATGTACCCATTCCAAAAACGAGGATGTATCCGCCGTTTGAACGAATGAGTGTGTAATTGACTTCGCCTTTTCCAAGGAATTCCGAAGAAGCGTCTGACAGGCCGGTGATTGAAGTTGATGATGCAGCAATCGAGTCTGCAAAATCACAGTTTGGCGGGTAGCAGGCGATTCCGATTCCATCCGCGGTAGCTACAACAATCTGTTCACAGGTGGGGATTTTCTTGTACGCTTTCCCCATCATTTTCTCAATAATTCTGGTGTTCATTGCAGGATCTCCTTGATGACTGGCGCTGCCCTGTTCATCATGTAGCGCGCCTTGCCGATGTTGCCTGAATTACCGATGATTACGAGCAAGAAATACGGATAGTCGTCAACCATCTGCGTCAGAAAGTGATACTTTTCAGTCGACTCCAGAGTTCCGGTCACCGGACCGGCATTGATGGAAAGTGCAGTTTTCGCAAGCGAATTGATAACCGAAGCGAACTCAGCCGAGACCTCGGTTATGTCCATCTCAACACCTGCTGAAACTTCCGCAATGGACAGCCCGTCAAGACCAACGATTGCGGCCGCGTAAAAATCAGACAGTTCCAGCTCCAATTCCTCCAGCACATTCTCAAGCTCCACGATGGCCTCCTTAAGACATAAGAATCCTAATAATGATGCTACTTTGAAATCACACGCAGTCAACCCCTTTAAAAACCTGACTTTTATTTTGTTTTAGGCAGTGTATAATGTTGCCAAATGGCTAAATGGCTTGTTGGTAATAGATTTTCCCGCTTTGTGTTGTCAAGGTCGAAAAGATTGGCGCGCATTTCACTTGAGATAATCGGCGGAAAACGTAAGGGAACCTTTTCCGAAAGGTTTTATACGTTTTTCTTCGGGCTTGTTCTCAGGATGTTTATGGGTAGCGCAGGCGTCCCATGGTCGGAAGTGAAAAAATCACTGTCTGATCCTGGCATTGCAAGGTGCTTCATGATCGTTGTGGACAGCCTGATAAAGTATGGCTACAACACACCGCTCATTGTCACGGCACCATTTTCTGTGGTATTCAATCTGACAAACAGGTGCAATCTCCTGTGTCAGCACTGTTTCCAGAAAGCTTCGATAGATCAGAAGGATTTGATGACCAAGGCGCAGAAGCTGTCAATCATTGACCAGCTGGATGAGGCTGGAACGGCCGCAATAACCTTCTCTGGCGGAGAACCGCTCATGTCCGATGATTTCTGGGAGATTGCCGGCTATGCTTCGTCGAAAGGCATTTTTGCCTCCATCGACACAAACGGAACCTTGATTGATAACCAGATCGCTTCAAAGCTCGTTGAATTCGGCATCAGATACGCCCAGGTCTCAATCGACTCCCCTGATCCAAAAGTCCATGACCAGTTCAGGGGAATGGATGGCGCTTTCAACCTGAGCATGAAAGGTGTTGCAGCGATGAAGGCTGTTGGCATGTACCTTTCAATGGGCGTCACCCTCACTGCTTTCAATGCCGACAAGATCGACGAGTTTGTTGATCTTGCCAAAAAACACCATTTCAACAGGATTGTTTTCTATCACCTCATTCCGGTTGGAAGGGGTGAATCGATCAAAAACCTTGACCTTACGCCTAAACAAAGGGCTGAAGTCATGGAAAAGCTTGCAAAGATTGATGATCCCGAGATTGAAGTGCTCTCTGAAACGCCTCATTTTGCAACGGAATCAGCGATGGTTGATGGACGTGGAGAACAAAAGCTGCCGGATTCAAACTGCTTTCCGATCACTGCCTATTTCAACATGGGCAAGAACCGAAGATACATGAAGTCTTTGAGGTTCGTTTTCGGGGGTTGTCCAGCAGGCAGGCTCTACGCCAACATTCAGCCCAACGGAGACCTGACACCGTGCATGTTTTCGCCGTTCTATCCGGTCGTCGGCAACCTGACAAGGCAAACCCTTAAAGAAGCATGGCTGGGATTTGAGATTCTTTGGGACAGGTCAAAACTCAAAGGCATCTGTGGAAACTGCAAACACAGGATCGAATGTGGCGGATGCAGGGCAAGGGCTGCCGGAATGGGCGATGCTCTCGGGCCAGACTATGGGTGCTACACAAATCGTTATATGGAGGCAATAAAGTGAGTGACGCTGGAAAAGTCAGGGAACTAGGAGAAAAACTCCTGAGCCAGTTTCCGCAACTGAAAGAATCATTGAACATTGAAGAATCCATCAAGCATGCATTTGCCGAAATTAATGGGTTTACCAAAGAGGCCGGTGAGAATCTTTCGAACATGCAAACCAATCTCTTTGGAAGAAAAGGTGTTGTCACCGGACTTCTAAGGGAACTTGGTAAACTTGACCCAGATAAACGCAAGGAATTTGGCCAGATACTCAACGATTTCAAAAACCACCTCGATGGACAAATTGAATTCCAACTTGAGAAGTTCAGAAGATTCCAGCGTGAAGAAGCCCTCAAGTCTGAAACCATCGACATAACCATGCCAGGCAGAAAGCCAAACTATGGCACGGTTCATCCCCTGACAATCGTTCAGGAAGAGATAACCGAAATATTCCACAAGCTCGGATTTGAGGTCAAACAGGGACCACATATCGAAACAGATTTCTACAACTTTGAAGCCCTGAATTTCCCGCAGTGGCACCCGGCACGAGCCATGCAGGACACATTTTATATCGACGGAGACAGGCTTCTGAGAACTCACACCTCGCCGGTTCAGGTTAGAACGATGCTTGAGCAGAAACCACCGATCAGGATGATTGCCATGGGATCGTGCTTCAGGCGTGATGCACTCGACGCAACCCACTCCCCTTACTTCAACCAGGTTGAAGGCCTGATGGTCGACAAAAACATTGGCTTCTCTGATTTGGCCGGAATCATTTCAATCATTTTGTCCGAACTGTTTGGCGGTGACGTGAAGGTCAAGTTCCTGCCGTCATATTTCCCGTTTGTCGAACCAGGTGCCGAAACGCTTGCTTCATGTCCATTCTGTGGTGGTAAAGGCTGCAACATCTGCCAGCAATCAGGCTGGATTGAGATGGGTGGTTCAGGAATGGTTCACCCGAACGTACTTCAAAAATGCGGCATTGACCCTGAAATCTACCAGGGTTTTGCATTTGGCTGGGGAATAGAGCGAATCGCCATCATGAAGTTCGGAGTCAAGGACATAAGGGAGTTCACAGCCTGTGATGCCCGCTTCCTTTCGCAGTTTGGAGGCGTAAGATGAGGATTTCAAAAAACTATATCGAATCAATCATAAACTGGGGTCTTTCTTTCGACCAGATTTCAGAAGGATTCAAAATTCTTGGCATCGAAGTCGAAGGCGTTGAAGTCAGGGACAGGGTGAAAGGCTCTGTTTTTGGCAAGATTCTCTCGCTTGAAAAAGCAACCGAAAAGCTTCAGATGGCAAAGGTTCAGGTTTCACCGGATAAAACTGTAAACGTTGTAACAAACTCCAAAACTGTTGCAATTGGAGATGTCGTAGCTGTTTGTTTGCCCGGCGGAAAAGTCGGCGATCGGGATGTCACAGTGGCTGCCATCCAGGGATTCACTTCAGAAGGAGTGATGCTCTCATCGACGGATTTTGGCATTGAACCTGACATCCTGCCTGCTTCAGAGCGTGAAGGAGTCTGGATTTTCCCAAAGGACACACCGCTTTTTTCAGACCCAGCCAAAACCTTCTGGCTAACTGACACGATCCTTGAACTCAAGATAACGCCAAACCATCCTGAATGGCTGTCAGTTCGTGGATTGATCAGGGAAATTGCGTTAACGTACTGGAGAATTAACGGGAAAATGCCGGAGATTCCATCGCTGGATCTCAAACATTCAGATAATGGCTTGAAAACCTCCGATAAACTCAAGCTTGAGATTGAATCAGCCGAGGACTGTCCAAGGTATGTCGGCGTTCTGGCCGATGTTTCGCCTGTGCCATCCGGTTTTGAAATCAAAAGAAAACTCCTCTCAGCTGGACTCAGACCGGTTAGCAACATTGTCGATGCAACAAACCTCGCCATGTATGAAGATGGCCAACCAACCCATGCCTTTGATGCCGATAAAATCACATCTGGCACTGTCAGAGTTGCCAGAACCAAAGCCAACATGGAGTTTACAACGCTTGATGGGGTCAAGAGAAGCCTTCCGGTTGGAACCCTGATGATCTGGGATGGTGACAAACCGATTGGAATAGCCGGCGTTATGGGCGGTTCTGATTCCGAGGTGTCGGATTCAACAAAGCGAATATTCCTTGAATCAGCCTACTTCAATCCGCTTCTGATTGCCAAAACCTCCATGCTGCTTGGTTTGAGGTCTGAGGCTTCGACACGTTTTGAAAAAGGCGCTGACTTTGAACAGTCAGGCAAAACGGCAGACAAAGTTTTTGCGCTTTCAGGGATTGTTCCCTGCCTGCCAGTCGATTACTTTCCAGAAACCAAACGGAGAGTTGTTCCGGTCAGGATTCCAAGGATGAAGAAAATTCTTGGTTTTGATCTTAATATTGAAAGAGTCTGCCAGGGTCTCGAAATTCTTGGGATAAAGGTTGAAAAGGGTGATCCTTTCATGTGCGAAATCCCTGGAAACCGCCACACAGATTTAAAGGCTGAAATCGATCTGATTGAAGAAGCGGTCAGAGCTGTAGGCTATGACGAAATTCCAACCACTTTCCCGGTCATAACCGAAAGAACGATGAAGGAATCGGCATTATTCGGGCTAGAAAGACGAGTAAGGCGCATCATGTCAGGCATGGGCTTGATGGAAGTCCACTCAAAAATGCTTACATGCGAAGAAGAGTTGAAGCTGCTTGGCATGGACGCATGGATCGACAGTTCACCCAAGATTCTCAACCCAATGACGACTGACTCAACGTTGATGAGACCCCTCGCCGAAATCGGGATCATTCAGATCGCAGCGTACAACACCAGGCAAAGGAACACTGACCTTGGAATGTTCGAAGTCGGTTCGCAATATGGCCCGGAACTCCGCAAACTCACGATAATGCTGACCGGCAGAAAACACAGCTCATGGTCAGAAAAAGCCGATTACGACTACTTTGATCTGAAAGGTTCCATTGAAGCCCTGTTTGAATCGCTGTTGCTCGAAAAAATCGAATTCACAGCCAACGAAACCTCATATTTCCACCCTTATAGACAGGCAAAAATTGTTGTGAGCGGTCAGGCGGCTGGCTATATGGGTCAGCTTCATCCAGAAATATCTGGAAAACTCGACATCCCAACGCCGGTATTCGTTGCAAGCCTTGATCTTGAAACACTCTCAAAGCTTGTCTCGGAAAAAATAGAGGCTAAACCAACACCAATCTACCCACAGGTTCTGAGGGACATCGCCATCCTCGCACCAAATTCTCTATCAAATGCCGATCTCGAAAGCATTATCAGGATGAATGGCGGAGAATATCTTGAAACAATAAAACTCTTTGACCTTTACGCCGGTGATTTTGCCCGTGAAGACAAGCGTTCGATGGCCTACTCACTGACATTCTCGAAAGGAACCGGCTCGCTGACAGGTGAAGAAATTGACACAGTAATATCCAATATTTCCAAAGCTTTGGAGGCAAAGGGAGCCACTCTCAGATCGGCATGAACTCCTGGGAACTTTCCGAAAAGCTTCGTTGGCTATATCAGCTGGCAAGCGTTGCTGATCCGATAAAGGCCAAAGCCTATGTCGACGGAGCTATGCTTGCAAACTCGCTTGAAACCACCGAGGTTACAACTCAATCAATTGAGTACGGCAAGCAAACCGGCATCATTTATGATTACGTTGCTAATGATGCTCTGGAGTTGCTCAGAACTGGCCAATCATCAACGGAAAACGAATACATTAAAAGACTCCCAAAAGGTGTGGTCAATCTTCTTGGAATTGATGGGATCAAGGCTTCAAATGCAAAAAGACTCTACGACGAACTGGGGATCGAAACGGTTGAGGAGCTGAAAAGAGCCTCTCAGTCTGGAAGAATCGCAAACCACCAAAGTTTCGGAACCAGGTTTTCAGACCAGGTCGGACACCTTGCGACACAAAACCTGTCAGGGAGAAAGTTTGTCCCTCTCCCAAGGATGATGCACCTGACAAAACTTGTGCTGCAGACTCTTGAACAAAACACTGACATCCTGAAGCCTTTCATCGTCGGTGAGGTCAGGCGTGGCAAGGAACTGACGGACAGAATGGAATTCCTTTGCGCCGTTTCGAAACCCTCCGTTGCCTTGTCAAACAGCGTCGCAAGCAAACTGGGCGTTTCGGATGTTGAACTGACAAAATCAGGCATCTCCGGCGTCCTTTTTGGGATGCCGATAAAACTGCATTTTTGCAAGCCCAAGTACGTTGGTTCCGCGCTTGCTTGGTCGACTGGCCCCGGCGATTTCTATCAAAGACTCGAAAGTCTCGTTTTCAAGCCGTTTAAAACCGTAGCCGGTTTTCTTGGAATAATAGGCGACGAGCACGGTTTCTTTGAAAAACTCGGTCTCGCCTGGATACCACCAGAAATTCGAGAATGGCCAGATGTTATTGAACTTTCAAAACCTGAAAACAAATGGGAACTGATTGAGTCTGAAGATTTACTTGGTGAACTGCACAGCCACACAAACTGGAGCGATGGAAGATCGAGACTGGGCGACATTCTTCACGAAGCTGAGCGAATAGGTCTGAGCTATCTTGCGATAACGGATCACGCAGAAAAGATTGGCGTTGCAAGAGGTCTGACCTACCAGGCATTCATGAAGCAGATTGACCTGATCAACAAAATAAATTCAGGAAATAGCCCGTGTCGTGTTCTCCAGGGCATAGAATTCAACATTGACGACGATGGGCGGGTTGATTTTGAGCTCAGACACAATGTTTTGCGCCTTGCAGGCCTGCACTCGGGGCTTGGTCAGCACCCTGCCGAAATAACAAATAGATATGTCAATGCGGTTAAATCAGGACAGATTGACATCATCACTCATGCCACCACGAGACAGCTCCAGCAAAGACCACCTTTGGAGCTAGACTGGGAGCAGATTTTCCTGGCCTGCGCAAACCATGGTGTAGCTGTTGAGATGAATTATGCCCCGGATCGTTGTGATATTCCGTGGCCACTTGGTCGTCTTGCCGATAAATGTGGATGCGTGTTTTCCATCGGCGGGGACTTGCACGGTGCCACACAGCTCACAAATTTCAGATCAGGTGCAATCCTTGCCAGAAGGTCTGGCCTTTCAAAGCAAAAAGTGCTAAACTGTTACGAGTATGATTATATACTGGGAAAGAACTGGAGAAAATAATGAATGAGCATTCCCTGAGAGTGCTTGAATTTTCTTCAATTCTTGAGATTCTTGAGAGCCACGCATTCACTGAGAATGCAAAACTGCTCGCTCGGGAGCTGACACCAAAAAGCTCCATCGAGGAAGTAACATCTGCGCTCAAGGAAACGACCCAGGCCAGACAGTATCTGGAAAACTTCGATGCACTCCCGTTGTGCGACATCAGGCCGATCCACCAGACAATCCAGAATTCAATGATTGGCATTGCCGTACAACCAAGGCAGGCACTGGATTTGCTTGCGACTTTGAAAGCATCTGAACGAATCAAAGACTTATTGGAGCGAAGCCACGACAGGACACCTGATCTCTTCGAACTATCCAAACGAATCCGGCCACAACCAAAACTCATTGACCTGATCGAATCAACAATCGATGAAAACGGTGAAGTCCTGGACTCAGCATCGGAAAGGCTTTCGTCAATCCGGGTTCAGATGAAGCTCGTCTACACGAGGGTTCAGGCCAAACTTGGTGAAATCATAAAAACTTCGTCCTATTCCAGGATGATTCAGGATCCGATTGTAACCATGAGGGAAGACCGCTATGTCATTCCGCTCAAGGCCGAGTACAAAAACCATTTTCCCTGCATCGTTCACGACACTTCCGCATCAGGCCAGACGCTTTACGTTGAGCCCCTGTCGGTTATCCCGCTAAACAACGATATCAGAAACCTGAAGCAGCGTGAGTCGGAAGAGATTGAAATGATCCTTCTCAACCTCGCAAAGGAGGTCAGCTTCAAGTTCTCCGACCTTGAGGTTCTGGATCAAACACTCACCCTGCTTGATTTCATTTTTGCCAAAGGTGAACTTTCGCTGGTCTGGGATGCCGTTGAACCCGAACTGACTGCAAACCCCTGGATCGACATAATCAATGGCAGACATCCTCTTCTGAAGGTAGAGCCGATTCCAATCAGCATTGCAATCGATGAGCGACAAAGAACGTTAATTTTAACTGGACCAAACACAGGCGGGAAGACTGTTTCACTTAAAACAATCGGTCTTTTCATCCTCATGACCCAGTGTGGGCTTCATGTTCCGGCAAACAGGGGAACGATAATCGGCATGTTCGACGATGTACTGGTGGACATCGGTGACGAACAGAGCATTTCACAAAACCTTTCAACTTTTTCGTCCCATCTTGGAAACATTGTAAAAATACTGGGGAGTGCGAACAAATCAACACTGGTGCTGCTTGACGAGCTTGGAGCCGGAACGGATCCACTTGAGGGCGCATCTTTGGCCTACTCGATAACCGAACATCTCCATTTTGCCCACGTTCCATCGATCATCACGACTCATATCGGTGAACTTAAGGCTTTTGCATACAAAAATGAAAATGCAGTGAACGCTTCGATGGGTTTTGACTCCGAAACCCTTGAGCCAACCTACAGAATCTACATCGGTACACCTGGTTCATCTCACGCCTTTCATATTGCCGAGAAGCTCGGTTTGCCGGCTGACATCATCGACAGGGCAAAATCCCTTATTGGCGCTGAGGATAAAAACATAAACGAAATCATAACAAAAATGTCTGAGGATGCGCAAACTATCAGCCACGAGAAGGAAGAGCTGATCAGGGCAAGGGATGAGGCTGACGAGTTAAAGCGAAAGCGTGAATCAGAGCTGATTGAACTTGAATCTACAAAAAAGGACATGCTTGAGCGCGAACTGACCAAGGCAAAGCGTTTCCTTGGAGAAAAAATAGCCGAAGCAAACGAAATTGTGAGCAAGCTTGCGGCGGCAACCAGACAGAGCAAGGAAACTGACACCCTTCACAAGAGGCTCAAGGAGTTAACTTCGGAGATATCGGAATCAGAGGACAGACCAGCAGAACAGACAGATCCAGAAACATCGTCTGGTCCTGTTGATGTCGGCGATGCTGTATTTGTGCCAAAATTCAAAAGTCAGGGCGTGGTCATCGACAAGTACCCGGAGAAGTCAAAAATCCTTGTCCAGATTGGAACGGCAAGGGTTCAGCTCTCGTATGACCAGGTTGAGCTGATTGTGTCAGAAGTGAAAAATGATGAAAAAGTTGAAGTCAGGCCAAGGCTGGAAGTACCTCTCAAACTAGAGCTTTATGGCATGACTGTTGAGGAAGCATTACATAGACTAGAAAAATATCTCGATTCAGCCTATGGCAGTGGAACGCCATTTGTCTATGTTGTGCATGGAAGAGGAACCGGAGCTTTAAAAAAAGCTGTTCAGGATTTCCTTTCCCAGCATAACCGCGTTGACAGGTTCCATGCAGCGGATGCCGGCCAGGGCGGAGACGCGGTGACAATAGTATTCTTCAAATGAGGTGATGAATGGAACTTGCGGGAAATGTAAAGGATTTTTCGGTTGTTGAGATTTGTCAATTCATCTGGATCTCCAAAAAGACTGGAAAACTCGTTCTTGTTATCGAACAGGGCGGAAAAAGGTACGACTGCGCTGTCTATTTTGTGAATGGCACGATCACAAATTCTTATGCGGATGAACTTAGGGGCAAGGAGGCCTTCTTCTTCATCTGCGAAGCCGAGGACGGCAGCTTCAGGTTTGTCGGCGATGAGACCTCCCCCGAGGCAAACATCGTAACGGCCATGGATCAGCTCCTGCTTGAGGCTTCTGGTCGAGTGAAACTCTTTGAAACCTTGCGAAGGGAGATTCCTTCAAACAACATAATTTATGCACTTTCACCAGAGTTCACGATGTTCAACCTCGAGTTCGACAAGAACCAGTGGCGGGTCATCGCACTCACCGATGGAAACAGGAGTCTTGGGGACATCTCAAAGGAGCTTGGTTTACCGGAATTTGACACGATGAGGGTTTTTTACTCGCTTTTGCAAGTCGGCGTGGTCAAGAGGATGTCGGTCAAGCAGAAGGTTGAAAAGAAGATCGAACCTGAAAAGCAGAAAAAATCAATCATCAACGTCATCATTGACTACCTGAGAAAACTATGAGAAGAGTCAAGATTCTTGTCACCGGGCCTTTTGCATCCGGCAAGACTTCACTGATACAGACAATTTCGGAGATTCCGGTTGTGTCGACTGAAAAGGCTGTCACTGACGAGAGCCGTGTGGTGAAGACACAGACAACGGTTGCCCTCGATTTTGGTAGACTGACGATCAACGACGAACTGGTTTTGTATATCTTCGGAACTCCAGGTCAGGAGAGGTTTTCCTACATGTGGGACGTGCTCTCTGTTGGTGCTCTCGGGTTGATTGTCATGGTTGATGCATCTGACTACAAGTCGGTCATCCTTGGCAAGCGCTATCTTGCATTCTTTCTCCACAAGATGAAAATCCCGTGCGTGGTGGTTGCGAACAAACAGGATGACCCCAATGCACTCAGGCCGGAACAGATAAGGCAGGCTCTCAGTCTTGACGAGTCGATAGAGGTTCTGCCCTGTGTTTCGAGAGACAAGGAATCAGTAAAAGGCGTTCTCATAAGACTGTTTGAAATAATCAACGAATCTGGCATGGAAGAGGAAATAGGTGAACCCAGTATTGAAACGGGCTCTAACTGAGCAAAATTTAAAAAAAATTGTTGAGCTTCTTGGCAAGAAATCATTCAGGTCAATAGGCGACAAAAACGCAGGCATTCTGGCCTATGCGATGTGCAAACTCGGAAGCAAAGTTGACGCTAGAGTGATGCTTGAAGGTGTGATTGATGGCAAATATGGCAAGTATCCGACAGCAGTTCGTCATCTGACCAGAATACTCTCACTTGATGGAAAGTATGAAGAGGCTTACAAAATTGTCAGCGAGGCGTACAAGTCAAATCCTGAACAACACTGGCATATCATTTCAATGGGCGATATCTTCTATTATTTTGCAGGCGACCTCCAGAGAGCATTGTCGATCTACCTTGAAGGAACAAAACTTGGCAAGGAGAATCTTAGACCCGACATCCTTTCGATCTACCGCTACATTCTCAAGCGAATATCGCACATTCTTTTTGACCTGAAAAAATTCGACGAGGCGATAAAGTACTTCGAGGAGTTCAAAAAGCTTGAACCATCGAACTTCTACGAGAGTGATTTTGTTTTGCTTGGCAAGTGTTATGAGCTGAGTGGAAACCGTGGAAAAGCTCTCGATATCTGGCTTGAAGGCACGAGAAGACGCAAAGGCACAAAGTGTCTCAAGGAAATCCAGAGAGTGTCGGCGGAAACAGCAAAATCAGTTAAACTTGCTCCACCTCTCCCGTCAAAGCCCGGAACAGTCAAAATACCTGTGAAAACAAAAATCATAACCGAAGAAGACGCTGCCGGAAAAGTCATTTCTGAGGCTATAAAAGACATTGCAAAACCCGGCGATATTGTCACTTTTGCTTCAGCCGTTGCCTCGATAACACAGGGGCGAATTTATCAGGCTGAGACGATCATCCCTTCAAGACTGGCAAAATTCCTTGCCAGATTCGTAACCGCTTCCTCAAGAAATTCATTTGCAACCACATCACCGCTTGCCAATCCGCTTTCGTTCCAGGTGGCAATTGAGATCGCCAGTACATTCAGGATTCTCTTTGCTGCGTTTTGTGGCGCCTTTGGAAAACTGATCGGTAAAAAGGGCTGGTTCTACATGGTTGCTGGTCCTGAAGTTGCAATGATCGATGACATGCCTGCGTCGATGGCTCCTTATGACTACTACGTCATACCCGGGCCATACGATTCAGACGTGCTGGCAAGCCAGATAAAGGCTGAAACCGGACTAGAGACGGCAATTGTTGACGCAAACGATTTGGGGATCGCGTGGGTCGTTGGAAAGACTGACGGAATAGACTCCGTCGCACTCGAAGGGTGGATGGCCGACAATCCGGCAGGGAATGAAGACGACCAGACCCCTGTAATACTGGTCAGGAGGCAAAATGTTTGATCTGATTGAAAAAGTCCTGGCAAAATCGTCAGGTTTTTGCGAAATAAGAATCCAATCGAGGGTGACAAGGGGGGTGTCCGTGAGCAACGGAATCCTCATGAATGCCAACTCAAGGGAGTCAATTGGCGCCGGAATAAGGGTGCTTGTCAATGGAACGTGGGGCTTTGCCTCAACATCCGACATGACGGTAAAAGGACTGACAAAAGCTCTCACAGACGCACAGTCGATGGCAAAGCTGCTCTCAAAATCAAACCAGCACAAGATTGCAAAGTTTGAAACCAAGCATCTTGCCAAGGGCGAGTTTGTTGTAAAGGCAAACAATGACCTGAGGAAGATGCAAATCGACAAGAAAATCGAGCTTTGCGTCAACACTGAAAAATACGCCAAGAAGCTCTCACCGCTCATTTCAAACACTTCGGTCATGTTCAGAGAGATTCTCGACGAAAAGTGGATTTGCACATCTGATGGCGCAAGAGTCCACATCCTCGACACAAAACCGCAGTTTTACACAACCACAGTTGCTGCAAAAGATGGGCAAATGACCAGTGGTTTCGAGGCAGAGGGCGTGTCGGGCGGTCTCGATGACCTGTTTGCCAAGAAGAAACCGGAACAGATTGCGGAAAAGGCTGTGAGACTTGCAGTTGACAGGCTGACGGCTCCGCACATTCCTGGCGGTTTCCACACCGTTGTTTTGCACCCGGCAATGGTTGGCATCCTCTCACATGAAGCGATCGGTCACACTGTTGAAGCTGATTTTGTTCTTCAAGGATCGATTGCAGCACAGAAGATGAACCAGAAGGTCGCCTCCGAACTTGTCACGCTCAAGGACGCTGGAACCAACACCATGTCTGTTGGCCATCCGACTGGACAGATCGGCATTGACGATGAAGGGATCGAATCAAAGGACGTGGGAATAATCGTCGATGGCGTGATGAGGTCATACCTTCACAACCGCGAAACTGCAGCCCATTTCAAGGTTGAACCTACCGGAAACGCAAGGGCATGGGGTTACACCGACATCCCAATCATCCGCATGAGGAACACCTACATCATGCCAGGTAAATCCACTCCAGAAGAGATCATCAGCTCGACAAAGGAAGGATTCTACATTGTCCTGCCAGGTTCAGGCCAGGCTGACTCCAACGCTGAATTCATGTTCGGTTGCGAAGAAGTCTATGAAATAAAGAACGGCAAAGTTGGCAAGCTCTACAAGAACGCCACAATCTCCGGAGACGCTTTCGAAGTTCTAAAATCGGTTGATATGGTCGGAAACGATTTCTTGTGGGCAATGGGCTCTGGCTATTGCGGCAAAGGCCAGCCTGCAGCCGTAGACGGAGGCGGCCCAACAATCCGCTGCAAGGCAATGATCGGAGGCCAGGCATGAAGATACACGACATCGCATCTGAGGCTGTTGAGGACATTACAAAAAAGAACAAGGTGGATGCTGAAGTTTGCATCTCTGAGAACAAGGAAATAAAGGTCACGATTCAAAACAACAGGCTCCATGTCGCAAGCTCGGATACGAGTTCTTGGGCTGGAGTGAGGATCATTTCAAATAAATCTACCGGTTTCTCGGCTGTCAATGATCTTTCAAAAATTGATTTTGCAGCAAAGGAAGCGTTTGCCATTGCCAAGTCGTCTCCGAAGGAAGATGCCAATATGCTGCCAGCACCAACGGCAACGCCTTCTGTTTCCGGTCTTTATGACGGTCGAATTGCAAAAATGGATCTCGACGACACGATGAAGCTGGCAAGCGAAGTTCTGGGTGTCATCACTTCTTATGACAAGAGAATTTCCTGTGAAGGTGAATTTTCGGTGAGTGTCGGCAAAAACGCAATCGTTTCCAGCAAAGGCGTTTCATCGGAGACTAAAGGAACTGGAATCGTCTACTTCTTCATGGGGCAGGCGGTCGATGGGCCGGTGGTTGGTTCTTTTGACTACAATGTCTGCGCCACTACGAGCCTTGACACGCTCGATCTGGTCAACATTCCAGAGAAGCTTGCCAAAGGTTTGGTGGAAAGCCTTGGTGCAAAAAAAGGCAAGAGTTTTAAAGGCCCGGTCATCTTCTTTGGAGACGCTCTCCAGGAAGTGCTCATCACACCGCTCATCTACTCGATGATGGCTGACGGCATCCAGCTTGGAGCTTCGCACTTTGTCGGTCAGATGGGCAAAAAAGTTGCCCATGAAGGTTTGACTTTGAAAGACTGGGGCAGGGCGCCAGGGCGAATCGGTTCCTACAAGTTTGACCGCGAAGGACTGACGCCAAAGACCATGTTTCCGATTAAAAACGGCGTTTTCACCGAAATGTATTACAACACCAGATCGGCAGCCCGTGACAAGGCAGTTTCAAACGGGCACGCCTCCGGTTCTGCCAGCATGTCGCCCGGTTGTGGCCCCTCAACGGTTTTTGTAAAGCCTGGAGATGATTCCCTGGAGAATTTGGTCAGGGACACCAAACAAGGTGTTTTCATCAAGCGTTTCTCAGGCAATGTAGATCATCAGTCCGGCGATTTCTCCGGCATTGTCAAAGGCGGTTACCTTATCGAAAATGGCAAGCTCACAACTCCGCTTCTTGGCACCATGATTGCCGGCAACCTTTTCCAGTGTGTCAACAACATCACAGGCATGACAAGCGACACTGAAGACCTGATAAACATTGTCACTCCATCAATCAGGGTTGAAGGGGTGACGGTTACTTCAGAATGAGCCTTGCACCGGAAAAAATCCTTCCATCGACTGCAGAAATCAACCTTGACCGGCTGGTGTCAAACCTTGGCACAGTGAGGAGATGCGCTTCAGGCAAGAAGATTATCGCTGTGGTCAAGGCCAATGCTTACGGTCACGGCGCTCCTGCGGTTGCCCAGTGTCTTGTTCAAAACGGGGTTGAGTGGCTTGCCGTCCAGATGCCGGAAGAGGCGTTACAGTTGAGGCAGGCTGGCGTTGTCGCTCCAATTCTGATTCTTGGCTATACCCATGCTGCCTATGCTGCTGACATTCTTCACTACAACCTGACTCCGACCATTTTTGATTATGATCTTGCGGTAGAACTCAACCGTCTCAGCTCTAAACCGGTCAACGTGCATATAAAGATAGACACCGGAATGGGCTGGGCCGGAATAGCCGTGAAGGATGCAATCCATTTCATCACAAGCGTTCTCAAACTTCCGAGGATAAAAATAGACGGACTGTTCACCCATTTTGCCTCAGCCGACACAAATCCCGAATATACCAAATTCCAGGGCGAGTCATTCATAAAAATTATTGATCAGGCCAGGGAACTCGGAGTTAATCCGTCAATTATCCATGCTGCAAATTCAGCGGCAACAGTTAACCACAGGGAATATCATTTCGATGCAGTGAGACCGGGGCTGATGCTTTATGGTGTCCCGCCATGCAACAAAACGCTTGACCTGTTGCCTGTTTTATCGTGGACTTCACTAGTTTGTGACATGAAGATTCTCAAACCAGGCGACTGCATTGGCTACGGATGCACCTTTAAGGCTGACACTGTAAAAGTTATTGGCACTGTTCCGGTAGGCTATGCCGATGGATGGCGCTGGAATTTGAAAGACGGTGGGTTTGTGCTGGTCGGTGGCAGGAAAGCACCGATTCTTGGCAGAATATGTATGGATCAGTTCATGATCGACCTGACCGACATTCCGACAACGGAAGTTGGGGACAGGGTTACTCTGATTGGCGAGGATGGAAGGGAGTCAATCACGGTTTCAGACCTGGCGGGAATATGCAACACGACACCTTATGAAATATTGACTTTGTTGGGGGGCAGGATAAAAATCAAATACACGTTGACCAACAAGGAGGTTGTTTGATGAAGAGATCGTTTGTAGCACTGCTGGCCATGCTTTTGGTCGTACAGGTGTTGCCAATGGTGCACACGGCAGTAGCTCTCTCCAGAGCTGATTTTACGCCAAAACGCAGGTCTTTCTGCGAAATATTTGTAGAACCGAACTGAACGAAGTGTCACCCGATCGTGAATCGGTTTGAAAAACTTCAATCAGAAAATGGCACCAGCTCAATTTTTTATCTCAGAGAGCACAGCAACCCAATAGACTTCCTTTATATCGATGAATGTGGCAAGAGAGCCCAGATGTATGACAGGAAGAGCTATCCCACAATTCTTTTCAACGGTGGGAACATTGTCAGAACTGGCATGTCAGATGCCGAAGTTGACGCTGCAATAGCAAAGGAATGGAAGAAAAAAGTACAGTTTTCAACTCAGCTTGACGGCAGATTTGTCGCTGATTCCAACAAAATGAAGATTGATTTTGTCGGAACAACCGAAAGACTTGATAATCTGGCAACAGACAAGCTCAAATATGCCTTTTTCGCGTACGAAAGCGGTTTTGAAGAAGGAACCCATGTTTTCAATCATGTTGTAAGGGTTATCGACCCATCGGCGCAAGGCGGTTCTCTTCGCTTTGGCAACGAATCTAAGAAGAGCATCAAACGCACATTTGAAATGAATCCTGACTGGATTTCTGAGAGCACGGGTTTTGCATTTGCCATCTGGGACGCAGAAACCCTTGAAGTCCATGGCTACAGCATCTGGGATTATGTAGCTCCACACGTTGTAACTGACTTTTCAAAGCCAGTTCCGTCAGGAAAGTCCTTCAACCTCGAATTTGATACGGCCATCGACAAGTCAACCGTTGGAACAAACTCAATCCTTCTGACAACTGCTTCTGGCGAAACCGTCGACTTTACGGCAAAGACAAACAACAATGTTGTAGCAATCGAGCCAAATGGTGGCCTAAAGGATGGCGACTATGTCCTTTATCTGCTCGGAGGTTTGAAGGGGATTCTCTCCAAGGATGTCCATCCAATCAGCGACAACCTGATATTTTCCTTCACAGCCGAAACAGTCAAGGCGCCGCTTCTGACTGTCGACACAACATCAGTTGATTTTGGCACGATCAAGGAAAGCGCCACGAACACTTTCACGCTCACCAACTCGGGCAATGAAACTCTGACCGGCAAACTGGCGACAACGGAAAACTTCATCTCAGTGACACCGGAAGAATTCTCGGTTAAACCAGGGTCATCGCAAACAATTACTGTCAAGGCTGATGTTTCGGGCATTGAGCCATCGGCAAAATCTGGTTTCATCAACATCGAGTCAAACGGCGGTGAGGCGCAGATTTCAGTATCTTTCACCTACGAAAAGGACAAGCCAAAGGTTGCTCCAACTTTAGAAATTGAATCGCTTCCGCCAGAAACAGATTCGGGAACGATTATGATATCCGGCACCACAACGGTTGGATCGGTGGTTACCATTAACGGAACAAAAGTCGGCGTTGCTGCAGATGGTAAATTCAAAGCTAATGTGAGTGTTATTATTGGAAACACCACATTCAAAATCGTTGCAGAACTTGATGGACTCACAACCGAAAAAACCATCACAATCTTCAGATACATTCAGATTTCACTCCAGCTTGACAACAAGACCATGTATGTCGGCCAAACTTCACAAACACTCGCTACAGCCCCAACAGCCTCATCTCCTCCTCTCCCCAAAGACCTTGCCGGTTCAACATACATGCCAATCCGTCCTGTTGCGGAGGCTCTTTTCTCAACAGTCGGCTGGGAAGCTGCGACACAAAAAGTGACGCTGACCCAGAATACGCCAGATGGTAAAAAGAAAACCATCGAGCTGTGGATTGGAAAGAAACAAGCAAAGATCAATGGAGCAGACCAGTGGATCGATTCGAAGCAGAAACTTTACCCGGCAATTGTTGGCGGGAAAACCATGCTTCCGCTCAGATTCACGGCAAACGCTCTGGGTGCCGAAGTTGCTTACGACAGTGCAACAAAAAAGATAACAATCAGATTTCCTGCGAGGTGAACATGGATGCGGTGATCCTGGGTGGCGGCGGAGTTGAGGACTGGTTTGCAAATGAGAATGTCCCTCACAAGGGCATGCTGGAGCTGGGTGGAAAACCCTGCGTCTGGTACACGATATACGCTCTAAAGACTGCTCCCGGGATCGATCGCATTGTTTTGATAGGCAGCAACTATTCAAAGGAAATTCTGGATTTGGTTGATGAAAACAGGCCGGATGGCGGATCATTGAAAGCAAACGTCGATCTGGCTTTTGAAGTTGCCAAATCAGATAGGGTGTTGATTGCAACGTCGGACACCCCGCTTGTGACCAAACAAACATACGTCGAACTGATGAAGAGGCTTGAAGACAACAATGCTGATTTGATCCTGCCACTGCTGACAAAAACCGACACTGACGCAAAATTTCCCGGCACGAAGAGGACTTTTGCAAAGCTCAGAGAGGGAAAGGTCAAGGTTTCAAACTGCTTCCTCTTAAAACGCGAGGCTTATGTGAAGGTTGAGCCGGTTGTCGCCGAAGTGCAGAGGCGCAGGAAATCAGCCCTGAAGCAGGCAATGCAGCTTGGGTTCGGTTTCATCCTGAAGCTGCTTTTTGGATCAGCTACAATTCCACAGCTTCAGAAAAAAGTTGAAGGAATTTTGAAAATCTCAGTCTCGGCACCGTTCGTCCCGCTACCGGAGCTTGGCGTTGACGTTGACAAACCGTCCGATCTCGTCTTTTGCAGAAACTACCTCAAGGAGCATTCAAAATGAACCCAATTCAGGCAGCAATCCTCGGATTTGTTCAGGGTGCAACAGAATTTATTCCAGTTTCATCTTCGGCCCATCTTGTCATTTTGCCAAGACTTTTCAACTGGGCACAACCGCCCATGACTTTTGACGTGTTTGTTCATTTTGGAACACTTTTGGCTCTGATAATTTATTTCTGGCCTGAGTTTGTTAATATGATCAAAGGAATATTTTCGAATCCTTTTGCAAAACCGCTTCCTTTTACAACAATGTATCCATGGCTTTTGATTCTTGCGGTGATTCCTGCGGTTCTTGCCGAATTCCTCTTTTCCGACAGGATTGAAACGGCTTTTGGTGATCCGGTCATGGCTTCATGGATGCTGCTTGGAACGGCTGCACTGCTTATCATTGCCACTTACGTTAAAGGTGTAAGAAAAATTGAATCTGCAACATGGACTGATGCACTCGTTGTTGGAGTGATGCAGGCCATTGCAGTTCTGCCTGGCATCTCCAGATCAGGAGCAACCATCACTGGCGCAAGAATCATGGGTTTTGACAGGGAAACATCGGCAAAGTTTGCCTTCCACATTGCGATTCCGGCCATTGGCGGAGCATTTGCATACAGCCTATTCAAGGCTGTAAAAAATTCGATGCCTGTTTTCTGGATGCCGTCAATCATAGGAATGATAGTTGCGGCTGTCATTGGTTATCTGTCATTGATCTTTTTCTTCAAGATCATCAAAAAGACTGACTTCACCGTATTTGCTGTCTACTGCATTGCTTTCTTCCTAGTCTGCAGGCTTGTCATGCAGTGATGACCCCTTCTGACAGAAAAACACTCCTTGAACCGGCAAGAGTTGAGATTGAAAAGGGCTGCCTGGATAAGGTTGTTGGTGGAGGGTTTTCCAAGTTTGCAATCGGCAAACTAGAACAAATAAGAAAACATGAACCGGAAAATATTGCCGTTATCAATTATTTCATCAAGTACATAAACTATTACGACAGGTACGAACCTGAGAAAAGAAAGCAATTGCTTGAAAAACTGGTTGCTTTTCTTGAAGGCGAAGAGGTTGCCAAAAAAACCTCAATTCTGGCAAAGCCAAACCCCAACAGGCAAAAATTTGAGTTGACCACACCGATTAAAATGGTTCCGGGTGTTGGTCCGTCAAGAGCTGAAAAGTTTGAAAATTTTGGGCTTTCAACGGTTTTTGACCTGCTCAGGCATTTTCCAAGTCGTTACATTGACCGGACAAAGGTTGTGAAAATAAGCAAAATTAAGATTGGAGCCGATGTTTCCTTTTTTGGAAAGGTTCTCGACGTCAGGCTTCCAAGACCAGGCAAGAGATATGTGCAGGCTTTGTTTGGCGATGACACTGGGAAAATCATGGCGACGTGGTTTAACGCACCATATATCGCCAAAAAGCTGGCTGTCGGCAAAACATTTTTGATCTCCGGCAGAGTTGGTGATTTCGGTGGGGCACACATGACAAACCCAGATTTGGATGATAAACCCGGTTCCCAGCGGATAATCCCTGTTTATCCTGCAACCGCTTCGATTCAGCAGTGGCTTATCCAACAAACGATGAAGTTTGTGCTGGAAAGGATGCCCGAGCTTGACCCTGGCTGGATTCCGGACGAAATTGTAAAAAGACTGGAGCTGCCTTCTTTAACTGACAGCTACTTCACCATACATCATCCACCGTCAGAAGAATCGGTTGAAATTTCGCGAAAACGTGTGGTCATGGAGAGTCTGCTCCTGCTTGAAGCCGGATTGCTCAGACAAAGGGCGCTTTTCAAAAAACAAACTGCCAGGAAAATTCAGAAGGCGGCGGAGAGTTCAAAGGAGTTCTTTGAAAACCTGCCTTTCAGGCCAACAAACGCTCAGGACAGGTCGAGGGGTGAGATAGCAAAAGATCTTGAATCTGGCAGGCCTATGAATCGCTTGCTCCATGGAGATGTCGGATCAGGAAAAACGGTCGTTGGGTTTTCGGCGGTTAAGGCGGTCATGGATGCAGGCTTTCAAGCGGCCTGGATTGCGCCGACCGAGGTCTTGGCAACACAAACCTTCAAGAATGCAAAAAAATTCTTTGGCGAGAAGGTTTTGTACCTTTCAGGCTCAACAAAAAAAGCTGAAAGAACTGAAATATTCAAACTTCTGTCGACTGGTGAACCGTTTTGTGTGATTGGCACTCACGCGGTTCTTGAGGACTGGCTTGAATTTCCAGAACTTGCACTCTGCGTTGTTGACGAGCAGCACAGGTTTGGCGTTCTTCAAAGGGCAAGGCTGGCCAGGAAAGGCTCAAGCCCACATATTCTCGTCATGAGTGCAACCCCGATTCCCAGAACGCTTGCAATGACGCTTTACGGCGACCTCGACGTATCGGCAATTGACGAGATGCCGAAGGGAAGAATCCCAATCATCACAAAAGTTTGCATCAATTCAGAATCATCGGCCTACAAGCGTGCCATTTCCGAATTATCAAAAGGCAACAAGACTTACGTGGTCTGTCCGCTGGTTGAAGAATCGGAAAAACTGGAAGCCAAATCGGCAGTCGAACATTTTGAAGAGCTGAAGGCAACCAGATTCAGGGAAGTTCCTTGCGGACTCCTTCACGGAAGGATGAAGCCTGCCGAAAAAGACGAGGTGATGAGAGCTTTTGCCGATGGGAAGATTAAAGTCCTAATATCCACAACAGTTATCGAGGTTGGCATCGATGTGCCTGATGCAACCGTGATGATCGTTGAAAATGCAGAAAGGTTCGGGCTTGCACAGCTTCACCAGCTTAGGGGAAGGGTCGGACGAGGCAAAGACCAAAGCTATTGCTTCCTTCTAACCGATAGGCCCTCCCAAAACCTTATGATTCTTGAGCGAACAAACAACGGTCTTGAGGTGGCGGAGGAAGATTTGAAGCTGAGAGGGCCTGGCGACATTGGCGGAACACAGCAAGCAGGAGCGCCGACGCTGGAAGTGGCGCCGTTGTTGACACCGTCGAATCTCCCGCTTCTGACCTTGGCAAGAACGGAGGCCGAGGCTATACTTGCAGACGATCCGGAGCTGACCGCTCCCGGTCACGAAAGACTTAAAGAAGGAATCGAAAAGTACATGACAAAACACACTGGATTCGCCTGGGTGAGTTGATGGGTTCAATCATTGTAGGCGGAATCAAGAAATACTTTGGAATCGATCCAGTCATTGAAGATGCAACATTCAACATCGGCACTTACGACCGCGTCAGCATTATCGGTCAAAATGGCTGTGGAAAATCAACGCTCATCAAGATTTTGATGGGCGAACTTGAACCTGACGCCGGATCATTCTCGTTTGAACCGAACAAGACAGTTGGTTATTTTGCTCAGGACAGGGCTGTTGATGTTTCTGAAAAATCTGTAATCACCTACATCAGGGAAGCATTTTCCAAAATCACTGAGCTGGCTGACAAGATTGATTTGTTGCACAAGGAAATCGAGAAGAATCCAACAAATCAGGAACTTTTGGATAAGCTTGAGAAGTGCCTTCATGAATATGAAGCTCTCGGCGGTTACGAACTCGATCACAAGATAGACCGGATTCTGACAGGGCTTGGATTTACAAAAGCTGACTGGATGAGACCAATTCTGAGTTTATCGGGTGGTGAGCGGTCAAGGCTTTATCTTTCACGAATCCTTGCAGCCGAACCGGACACGCTCGTACTCGACGAACCCACAAACCACCTCGATCTTGACTCGATCATGTGGCTCGAGGAATTCCTGATAAATTTCAAAGGTTCAGTGCTGATTGTTTCTCACGACCGTTTCCTTCTGGACAAGGTTTGTCCCAAAACAGTCATACTGATGGGCGGGAAAACCTATCTCTACCACTGCAATTTTACTGAAGCAAGGAAACAGTATCAACAGGAGCGAGAGCTTGAACTTTACAGAATGCAGGAACAAAACGAGTTTCTTGACAGAGCAAAGAGATATATCCAACGTTTCAAGGGCATTGGTACGGAAATTGCCAGCAAGAGAGCAAAAAATATGGAGCGTCGGGTCGAAAGGCTTGATGAAATCAATGTCAGACCAAAGGAAGACACGATAAGTCTTGATATTGCCTCATCTGGCAGGTCTGGAGAAATAGTCTTCAGAACCAGAAAACTAACCAAGGCATTCGAACAGAAGACGCTTTTTGAGGATGTTGACATTGAACTCAAGTACGGTCAGAAAATTGCCCTGATGGGGCCGAATGGTTGTGGCAAAACCACGTTTCTCAAGATTGTCATGGGCGATGCACAGCCAACATCTGGAGAAGTCTGGGTTGGGCCAAGCGTTGAACCAATCTACCTTGAGCAGGAACTTGGCGGATTTGATCCTGAGAAGACCGTGCTTAAAGAGCTAATGGACTCATCAGACCTCAACATCCCTGAAGCAAGAGATCATCTTGCAACCTTCCTTTTCACCGGCGATGACGTTTTTAAAAAGTGCAGCATCCTTTCAGGCGGTGAGACCAGCAGGCTGATCATGTCGAAGCTTGCCCTTATTTCAGCAAACTTTCTGGTTTTTGATGAACCGACCAATCATTTGGACATCAATGCGAGAATGGCTCTCGAAGATACGTTAAGAAATTACAAAGGTTCGATTATGCTTGTAAGTCACGACAGGTACTTCATCAAGAATATCAACGCCAGAATCTGGCTTCTTGAGGGCAAAACCATACGTGACACAGGCATGAATCTGGAGCAGTATCTCGAGTGGAGACAGTCGGCAAAGTCTGACAAGCCGAAACAGGCTGTTGTCGAGAAATCAGCTCCAAAGCAGACAATTTCTAAAAACCGCCTGAAAGCCATGCAAGATGAAATTGCCAAACTAGAGAGCAAAATCCAGCAGTTTGAAGCTGAGAAGCAGACTCTTGAGCTGGCAATGCAAAACTCTGACTTTTACAATCGAGGCACACAAAGCGTAACAGATATGGACAGATATGACTTTCTTGGCAAAGAAATCCCCAAACTTGAACAGGCCTGGGAGACAAAATCTCAGGAGTTTGAAGACCTTCTCCACTGAAATTTGTCAAGTTTACAAATGAAAACCGAAAACCTATAATGAAAAATCAGTAGTCAAAAATTCGACCGGAGGTGTGTTTTGACCTACTTCAAGTACTACCTCTTTGTAGGCATTTTTGTTCTTGTCGGAATAGGTTTTGGTCTATTCGCCTATTTCCTTTCCTGGCTGCTGCGTCCAAAACGCATTGACAGTCCTGAGTCTGTCACTTCCTATGAGTGCGGCATCAAGCCCGAAGGTTCAGCCGATATCAAGTTCAACGTCAGATACCTGATTTTTGCCCTTATTTTCGTTGCCTTTGACGTTGAGGCTGTCTTCCTTTACCCGTGGGCGGTTCAGGCAAAATTACTGGGTTGGTTCGCAGTTGGAGAGGCATTGCTGTTTATCGGAATCCTTCTCGTAGGATATTTTTACGCCTGGGGAAGGGGGCTGTTGAAATGGGATTGAGCAAGGAAGGCCCGGTTGTCTACAAACCGGATGAGAAATCGTCAATCATGCTTGCACCACTTGAATGGCTTGTCGCCTGGGGCAGGGCTGGTTCGCTTTGGCCTCTGACATATGCCACTGCCTGTTGTGCCTTCGAAATGATCCATGCGTGGATGCCAAGATACGATTTTGACCGCCATGGATGCTTCTTCAGGCCAACCCCAAGGCAGTGCGATGTCATGATCGTTGCAGGGACAATCACAAAGAAAATGGCTGAACCGACAAAGCTCCTTTATGAGCAGATCCCAAATCCAAAGTGGGTTATCGCGATGGGAGCCTGTGCCTGTTCAGGCGGGCCATTCATTGACAGTTACGCAGTGGTCAAAGGCGTGGACAAGATTATTCCAGTAGATATTTACGTCCCAGGATGCCCACCAAGACCAGAGGCTTTGATGTACGGAGTCATGAAGCTCAAAGAAAAGATCATGGCTGAAAAAATGAAGCTTGGAGGAAGAAAATGACGACAAACCTCCAGGAAATGCTTGGCAGCAAAGGCATCACGATTGAACGTTTTGAAATCGCTGAAAAAGGAATGAAAATCAGGATTGATCCTGAAACGATTATTGACATAGCAAACGGTCTCTCCAGCAACGGATTCAATTTCCTCGCCATGTTAACAGCAAAGTGCACGGAAACTGGATTCACGCTTGTTTACATCTTTGACAACTGGGGAACCGGCGAGGAAATGTGGGTATATGCCGACGCTCCAAAATCACTCAGAGTGCCGTCACTTACACCTTTCTGGCCTGGAGCTGACTGGCTTGAACGCGAGGTTTACGACATGTTCGGAATCGAATTCGAAGGACATCCGAACATGATTAGAATTCTGACACCTGATGGCTTTGACAAGTTTCCGCTTCGCAAAGACTTCACGGATGTGGACTAGGAGGACGGATGTCAGATTTAATTTGCACTGATCAGATAAAAGTCAACATCGGCCCACAGCATCCGGCAACCCACGGCGTCTTCAGGGCTGAGATTACGCTTGATGGTGAAGTTGTCACACATTGCCGACCGGTTCTCGGTTACCTTCACAGGGGCATCGAGAAACTTTCCGAAAAACTCCTGTATCACCAGGTGATTCCATACTTTGACAGACTAGATTATCTTTCAGGTCTACTCAATGAGTGGCCGTACGTTTCCGCTGTCGAAAGGCTGATGGGCATAGAAGTCCCACCGAGAGCTTCCTATATAAGGGTCTTGCTCATGGAACTCAACAGGATCGGCGCTCACCTTGTAAACGCCGGCGCTCAGGGACTTGATCTTGCATCCATGACTCCGATGGTCTACTGCATGAGGGATCGTGAATATCTTGTCGAACTCCTTGCGGAGGCCACCGGATCAAGAATGACATTCAACTTCTTCAGGTTTGGTGGAGTAAGGTATGACCTTCCCGATGGCTATCTGGCAAAAATTGATCGCTTCATTCATTATCTAAAGGACAGGATTCCAGAATATGCCAACCTTCTGAGCGACAACGAAATCTTCATTTCGAGAACAAAGGGTATTGGAATGCTGACGCCATCTCTGGCTCTCGACCTCGGTTGCACTGGTCCTGTGCTAAGAGGATCAGGAATTAACAGGGACTTGAGACGGGATGAACCTTACGAGGTTTATGACCAGCTTGATTTTGAGGTTGTGACCGAGCAGGGATGCGATTCGCTTTCGAGATTCATGGTCAGGTTCAATGAAGTGAAGCAGTCGATTCGAATCATCGAGCAAATACTGACAAGAATACCGTCTGGCCCGGTTCAGTCAAAGGTTCCGAAAGTCATTAAACCTCCGGCAGGCGAAATCTACACAAGAGTTGAGGCGCCGATTGGAGAGCTTGGAGTTTACCTTGTTTCAGACGGCTCCAACAAACCTTACAGAATGAAACTCAGGGCGCCATCATTCTCAAATCTCATGGCGCTCCCACACATCGTCCAGGGAATATCGATACCTGATGTGGTTGCCACACTGGCATCGATCGCACCGACGATGGGAGAGGCTGACAGGTGAGGAAATGAAAGAACTGCTGTCTCTTTTCAATGACTACTGGCTTTTGGTTCTCATCCAGCTGTTGATCTCTGTTGGCCTTTTTGTCTTTGTGACGGTCATGGCGCTTGTCCTTACGCTTGTTGAGAGGAAGTTGCTTGGCTGGATGCAGCAAAGACTTGGGCCGATGGAAGTTGGGCCATGGGGATTGCTTCAGCCGTTTGCCGATGCAGTCAAAATTCTCGCAAAAGGCGATGTCATTCCGAAAAATGCCGACAAATTCTTCTACTGCTACTCTCCAATCATCTCGTTCGCTCCGGCGTTCATTGTCTTTGCATTCTTCCCTTATGGGACAGTGCAGTTTCCAGGAATGGCGCATCCGTTCAATCTCGTGCCGGTAAACACTGATGTAACAGTCCTCCTTGTGGCTTCGATCATGTCAATCTCGGTCATCGGAACACTTGTAGGCGGGTGGTCTTCAGGCAACAAATTCTCCCTGCTTGGTGCCATGAGGACTGCAGCACAGGAAATCAGCTACGAAGTGCCAAAAACGTTGGCCGTAATCTCGGTTGTCGTTCTTGCCGGAACCATGAGCCTGTTCAAGATTTCCGAAGTCCAGAAGATTTGGTTCATCATTCCCCAAGCCCTCGGATTTGTTATCTTCTTCATAGCCTCACTTGCCGAAGTCTTCAGGATTCCGTTTGACCTTGCCGAAGGTGAGTCCGAATTGGTCGCCGGATACAACGTTGAGTTTGCCGGCATCAGGTTCGTCTTCTTCTTCTTTGCCGAGTACACTTACCTCTTTGTAACCGGCGCACTGGTTACGACGCTTTATCTTGGCGGTGGTTCTGGCCCGTACTTCCTCTGGGGCCTCTCCTCAGTGTTCTGGTTCCTTGTAAAAACAATGGCAATCGTCTGTGCAATCCTCTGGATTTCACGATCGCTGCCACGTGTCAGGGCTGACCAGCTTATGAACACAGCATGGAAATGGCTGGTTCCTCTCTCGCTGTTCAATCTTGTATTTACCGTTGTTCTCGCCCTTTCACCAATCGGCGAGTGGTTTGTAAGGGCGTTGTAGGAGGTGCGATAGATGAGCATACCCGGATCTGGAATTGTATACTCGCTGGTCATCACCCTTAAACACCTCTTCAGGCCAAAAGTGACATTGAGGTATCCTCTCAGAAAACAGGCAATGGCCGAACGCTTTTTTGCACTGATGAACCTTGTCACTGATGATAACGGCGTTGAAAAATGCACTGGCTGCGGCATCTGTGCGGCAAACTGTCCCACGCACTGCATAACAATCGTCAAAGGCAAGCGTGAAGACGGCAAGCCCTGCGCTGACAAGTACCAGGTAAACATTCAGCAGTGCATGTTCTGTGGCATCTGTGTCGAGGTCTGTCCGTTCGACGCTCTTCACGTGGGTCACAAATTCGAGCTTTCAACGTACGACAGGGAACACATGGTCTACCAGAAGGAAGACATCCTTGTCAGAACTGGAGGTGAAAAGTGACAGGGCCAACACTCCTGTTCATAGCAATGGCTATCCCGGCATTCTGTTTCGCCGCCCTCACAGTAATCGTCAAAAACATTGTTCATGCTGTAATTTGTCTGATCTTCTGCCTCATCTCGATAGTACCGATCTACATTGGCCTGAGAGCTGATTTCATTGCAGCTGCACAGGTGGCAATATACGTCGGAGCCATCTCGATCCTGATCATCTTTGCCATCATGTTCATCCACGACAAATCCAGCAAGGTGATCAGCCACTTGAACCGTCAGACTTATCTTGGCGTTTTTGTAGCCCTGATGCTTTTCGGAGTCGTGTTTTTCTTCATCTTCAACACACACTTCGATGTCATGCTTAACACTGCAAAGGACTCGATATCTTCGGTTCAGGCTGTTTCACACACGATGTTTGGAACCAAGGGTACTGAAAACTTCTCCAACTACTTTATCCCTGTCCAGCTGGCATCGTTTGTGATTCTGGGTGCGTTGGTCGGGGCAATTGAAATGGCCAAAAAGAAGGAGGATGAGCTGTGAACGCCGCTTTTAACATGACAACGTTCCTGATGATCCTTGGTGCAGCAATTTTCTGCATCGGAGTAATGGGGGCGCTCACCCTCAAAAACGCCATCAGAATCCTGATGTGCATCGAACTGATGCTCAACGGTGCAAACATCACACTCCTTGCCACAGCTGCAACCCTTCCTGATCCAGGCCCAGCACAGACGATGGTGGTTTTTGCAATCGCCGTTGCTGCAGCTGAAACAATCGTTGGTCTTGGAGCCATCATAGCGATGTTCAGGGCAAAAGGCTGGATCATCGTTGAAAACTTCAACATTCTGAAGGGATAGGAGGATCATGGACATAACAATCATTCTTGCAGCATTGACCATGATTTTCCCGTTCCTGGGATTCCTGGTCATCGGTTTGTTTGCAAAGAAGGCAAAGGACTGGGCACCGAGGCTTGGAACGATAATGATGGGTCTGGCTCTTGCGTGTGCAATTGCCGTTCTAATCATTGTCTCGATCAACACCTACAACGGAGTCAAACCGGCTGTCGAATCGTTTACATGGATGAAGTTTGACGGTGTAGTAAATGGAGCCGCAAAAACCTTTGTCCTCGACTTCGGCTTCAGGATTGATTTCATCTCGGCAGTCATGCTTGTGGTAGTTACGCTTGTTTCATTCCTTGTCCACCTCTTCTCAATCGACTACATGCACGGTGACTCTGGTATCGCAAGGTTCTATGCCGAACTCCAGCTTTTCACAATGTCCATGCTTGGCGTGGTCACGGCTTCAAACCTTCTCCAGCTGTTCATGTTCTGGGAGCTGGTCGGTTTGTGCTCATATCTGCTCATCGGCTTTTGGTTTGCAAAGCGTTCGGCATATCAGGCAGCCAAGAAAGCCTTCTTCGTCACAAAAGTTGGTGATGCCGGCCTGTTCATCGGAATCGTCATTGTTTTCATGGCAACCGGAACACTCAACCTCATCGAGCTGCCAGCCATCTGGGCAACAGCCGGACTTGTGACGCCTCTGGTTGGGATACTGATCTTCATGGGCGCAGTCGGTAAATCAGCCCAGTTCCCGCTTCATGTCTGGCTTCCGAACGCCATGGAAGGCCCAACGCCTGTTTCAGCGCTCATCCATGCAGCAACAATGGTTGCAGCAGGCGTTTACATGGTCTCCAGAACGCTTTTCCTGTTCTCGCAGGACGCGCTGCTTGTGGTTATGTGCATCGGTGGATTCACTGCCTTTTTTGCTGCAACGATTGCAACGGTTCAGGAAGACATCAAAAAAGTTTTGGCCTACTCAACCATCAGCCAGCTTGGTTACATGGTGCTTGGTCTTGGATCGGTGGTGGTCGGTGGTATTGAAGGGGGTCACGCCGGCGAAGCTGCAGCAGCAACATCCGTTCTTGTCTCCGGTGGTTGCATCGCAGCGTTCTTCCACCTAATGACCCACGCTTTCTTCAAAGGACTGCTCTTCCTTGGTTCAGGCTCGGTCATTCACGCCACCCATACACAGAACATGCACGAGATGGGCGGACTGTACAAAAAAATGAAAACAACAGGCTTGACCTTTATCCTTGGCTCAATAGCCCTTGCAGGTATTTTCCCGTTTGCAGGATTTTGGAGCAAGGACATGGTTTTGGCCAACGCTTACCACATGACAGGCGAGTTCCCGATTGCATGGGTTCCGTTCATAATGGCCATGTGTGCAGCGTTTCTGACGCCTTATTACATGACAAGGTGCGTCTGGCTGACGTTCTTTGGCAAGCCAAGGAAAGAAAACCACGCCCATGAAGCATCGTGGAGAACAACGACACCGTTGATCGTTCTTGCAGTGTTCGCGGTTGTAATTGGCTTGGTTGGCTCACCTTTCCTTGGTGAAATCTTCCAGAAGCTCATCCACGCCGAATTCCATGAAGAGATCAACTGGCTCGTACTCTGGGGCTCAACGGGGCTTGCCTTGCTTGGCATTTTTGTCGGTGCAGCCATCTACATCTGGCAGTGGGTGAAACGAGAGACACTGATCAAGGCTTTAAAACCCTTCTACATCTTCTTCAAGAACAAGTGGTTCATCGACGAAGCGTGGACTTTCCTTGCCATCAAGCCAATGTTCTTCTTTGCCAGGGTGTTCCTCTGGATTGACCAGCATGTCATCGATGGCATGGTCAACGGAGCTGCATGGCTTGCCAGACAGTGGGGCAAAATCTGCTATTGGTTTGACCATAATATTGTTGACGGAATGGTCAACGGTGCCGGCTGGCTGGGCGTGACGCTTGGAAACTTTGCAGGAATTTTTGACAAGTATGTGATTGACGGATTCATTGACGGCATGGCCGCGTTCTTTGGCTGGCTCTCGGGGAAAACGAGAAAAGCCCAGACCGGTTATGTCCAAAACTATGCAGCAGTGATGTTTGCTTCGCTGGCTGTCATACTCATTGTCATAATTATCGTTTTCATCAGGAGGTAAAATGCAAGACATTGGATTCAACGGTTGGCTTACAACTTTGACCTTCCTTCCGCTGCTGGGATCGCTAATCATTCTGTTCATCCCCAAAACCAAGGAAGCCTTTATAAAGTATTTTTCTCTTGTAATTTGCGTCATATCGCTGGGTATTTCGATATTCATCTGGACCCAGTTCAAGTCCTCTGTTCCTGGTTACCAGGTGCAGGAC
>CAYYJO010000018.1:0-32889 GCA_964472265.1 uncultured Caldisericales bacterium
AAATTGAATATGGGTTCTTTCAATGCTAAAAGGTTTACAGATTTATGATTCCTGATAGAATAAGTTCAATAAAGCTTTTTAATCGAAGTTTACAAGTTCTTTTGTTGGTGACGGAGGCTTATTATGAAAAAGATAGCTTTAATGCTAGTCGTTTTAGCACTTTTATTCCCGGGACTTGCCAAATCCGACCAAACTTATGAGTTCACGGTGATCGGAAACGGTCCGACAGCAGACCAGATCGGTATGCCGATGGGCATCTGCACACACGGTGACGGTTCGGTGTCAGTCTACGACGCTTCGACTTCAACGTTTGTCAGGTATGATCAGTCAGGCAAAGTCTTGGGAAGATTGAGGGTGAACGCAGTCTCAATGGCCTCATCATCATCCTTTGACAACTTCATGTTCAACACGTTCTTTAACCCTATCTCTTTCGCAGTTGATTCAAACGATAGCTACTATTTTATCAATCTGAAAGGCCTTTTCACAATTAACACTGATGGGACGGCCAAACAGGTCATCGACTTCAAGGAAACCAATCCAAAGCTCGAGTCGCCCGTTGCCCTCCGCATCCACAAGGGCGAGTTTTACGTTCTTGACCAAAAAACTGGAGTTGTCCAATTCGGCTCCGATTTCATGTACAAGAGGACAGTCGGAACCGTCGGCACAGGTTCTGGCAAATTTGCTAATCCGGTAAATTTCTGGGTTGGCTTCGATGGCTCAATCGTTGTGCTCGATCAGTACATCGAATCGATGGAAGAATCCAACAATGAGTTGCTGGTCATGGTCTACAACGCTGACGGCAAGCTCCTGCGTGAGTTCGGTTCAACCATTGCCGATCCGGCTGCAGGCGAGTTTGCCCTGTTCATGCCTTTCACCGGCGCACTCACAAGAACTGATCTGTTCCTCGTTGACCTTTCCGTCAATGTCTCCATGTCAGGATTCTCGATCGGCTGGAAGATAAAGCAGTTCAAGCTGAACGGCGATTTTGAAAAAGCCTGGCCAATTGTCCATGAGGACAAAATGGCCACAGACAGCATAATAAAGGATCTCATCGCATCAATGGACACAACCGATGACGGCGATATCTACTTTGTAATGCCATTTGCCGGAAAAATTTATCGTGACCCGACAGCCTTTGAACTCATCGGCTCAACAACAAACACAGACTGTCTCAAGTTCCCGACCACTTCAATGACCACTCCTTCCGGCATGACATACGTACTTGACCTCTATCCACCAATCCTTCGCGCCTACAACAAGGACGGCACACCAGCAAAGCAGGTCGAGATCAAGGACAATCTCATGGACATCCCCGGATTCGATTTTGCCCTTGGCGTCGACATGGCGTACATGAAGGGTGAAATCCTGGTGGCAACAGGCTTCAGGGTGTTAAAGTTTGACGAGAAGACCCTTGAAAAAACCGACAGCTACGACCTCTCTTCAAGCCCATTGGACACCAACATGTTCGTATCAATCACAGCCAAAGACAAAAACCTGGTTGGCCTCGACAGCAGCGGAAACATTACCGTTTTTTCAAGCGGCGTCCCATTCACTTTCGACGCAAAGAAGGACCTCGACGCAAAGAGGTTGACGGATTGTGCAATTGACAAGGACAACAACATTCTCGTTCTCGACCCGGCCTCAAGAAAAATCGGATTGTTCACAATCTCAGGCTCATTCCTCAAAAAGATTGACCTCAACAGTGACATGGCGCTTCCAGTCTCAATAGCCACCCTTCCAACCGGCGAAATAATCGTTTTGGACGCTGACAGGGGTGGTGTCGTTCTCCTGGCCACAAACGGGTCAACCATCACAACCATCGGCTCGAAGGGAATGCTGACAAAAATTGACACTCCCGAGGACTACAAGGCTATGCCTGGCAGCTTCCACCTTCCTGGTCATGTCACTTGCCTAGGTGAAAACCTGTTCACAGTTACTGACACTGGCAACTGCAGGGTTCAGACCGTCAAGTCGGTTGCCCCTCCCGAACCGGAGAAGAAACCGGCAAAACTCTCGGTTGCACAGGAAAACCTCAGCTTTGGAAACGTTTACTTTGAACGCGACGGGGTTTCAAAAGTCATTGAGATCGAAAACCTCGGTGAGGTCGGACTCACGGGTTCTGTAAAAACAAACTCGGCAAATTTAAAGATCGCCCCAAAGGTCATAACAGCCGATACAAAATCGATCCAGATAACGTTTGTTCCAGGCAAACAGCTAGTTTGGAAGGAATTCAAAGACACAGTTACAATCGAAACAAATGGTGGAAACATCACAGTTCCGATCTCAGCAAACGTTGTTGGCAAGACCATAAAAATGGTGATCGGAGACACAAATTTTGAAGTGACCACAGATGTAACAGAAACCGTCGTTTCTCCGAGAGCGCCACAGATAATCTCTGGCAGAACCTATGTTCCTCTGCGTGCAACAGGCGACGTCTTCAAGGCTGAAGTGCTTTGGGATGCAGCCGAAAAGAAGGTTACCTACAAGATGGGCGACACAACCATCGAGCTCTGGATTGGCAAAAACACCGCAAACGTCAACGGGAAATCGGTAGCCCTCCAAAATCCGCCAATCATCGTGAGTAACTCAACATACGTTCCTCTCAGGTTTGTTTCAGAGCAGCTTGGATCAAAGGTTGAATGGGATCAGAACTCGAAAACAGTGACAATTACCTATCCAACTCCGTAAGAGAAGGGATTTTTTTAGTGGTGGGTCGGCTCGATGTAGACAAAGCCGATCTTTATGAGCTTGCCAAGGATTCGTCTGGCTTCGGTGTTGTCCAGACCCATGATCCCGACTATTTGCGCAATTGAGGCTCCTTCACCGATTTCAGTGAGGAATGTCCATTCGAGCGGGTCGAGTTCGACATCGGTGAAGTTTACGCCTTTTACAAGTTTTATCTTTGAGGTGCCGGAAATCTGGTGTCCGATTTCGGCAAGGTCTTCATCCTGGACAAGAGTATGGTTGAGGACTATCTGCTCGTATGATTGCGAAACGGTCTTTTCGCCTTTCCATCGGTTGTTGCAATCGAAGCTGAATCCGCCCTTGCTCCACGATAGAATGCTGGTTGCTGCATCATCTCCGGCAACGTTACCATACTGGGCATGGACAAGCTTGCCATCCTCAAAAAACAGGATGCCAAGCACGTTGTCATCGGTTGTGATGTTGAGCGATCCTGACATCTTGCCTGCAACAATTACATGAACAACGTCTGCAAGATGAAATTCTTCCAGTCTGCCTGATAGGGAGCTTGCCATTTGTATTGCATTATCATTTGTAAGCTACCACTGTCAACTATGACAATTTTAGCATAATCGGCGTAGAATTGATAATGACACCACCGGCCTTTTGCGAATGTGAAGAGTCGGCGGAAGTTTAAAAGAATTGTAAATTCATGTATAAATTAACTGCAACAGAAATTACTGGAGGAGCGATGAGAAAACTGGCTGCCTTGCTTGCAATGGCATTGATTGTGTCAGGCATAAATCCGGCGTTTGCCGAGACAACCCCTGTCAGGATCGACAACCCAAACTTCGACGGCAATCTGTCTGGCTGGGAACAGCAGGTGTTTCCTGAACAAAACAAAGGCATTGCCTTTGAAACAGAGAAAGACGGTTACAAGGAGACAAAGTCGGCCAGAATTACATCGAAAGGCAAAGGTGGGGGATCGCTCGTTCAAAGCTTCAAAGCCGAAGGCTATGCCTCAATCCATGTTTCAGGGATGGTCAAAACCGAAGGCATTGAAGGCCAGGCATCGATTGACTGTGCCATGATCAGCGACAACCAACCGAGGCTCCCGTTTCCAAAATGCTCTCCTGAAATGAGCGGTGATAACGACTGGACGAAGGTTGACGGCGATTTTCAGGTTCAGGCTGGCACAAAGATGATCAGAATTGGTCTCACTGTCACAGGGACCGGTTCGGCGCTGTTTGATGAAATCGTTGTAACGGCTGTAAAGGGTCAGCCAGCAGTTCAGGGAACAATAGAGATCGAGCAAAACTATCTTGAAGACCCCGGGTTTGAAAGCGTTGAAAACGGCAGTTTCACAAAATGGACAAAAAAGGAAGGAACAGGAAAACTCTCTGTCTCAAACGAACCCCACGAAGGCTCGACATGTGCACGAATCGACAACGACGCCGACAAACCTTTCAAAGTGTCAGCGGAAATCAATCTTGCAAACATGCAGGGTCCGTTTGGAATCACAGCATGGATCAAATCTAAAAACGTGAAATCAGCCTATGTGACAATTGAAATTCCAAGCAAGGGTGGTGGTGGCAGGCAAAGACAAACTCCGCAGATGCCAAGAACGACGCCGGACAACATCCAGGGGGAAGAGTGGACAAGGGTTCAAACCCTGTTTAACCCTCCGCAAGGCACAGGCTCGGTAAATGTTGTTTGTGTAGCCGACGGTGCAGGAACCGTCTGGTTTGATGATGTGACCGTTGGAACAATCAAAAGGCAGGAGCGCAGAAACACCGGTGAATACGAGGAATTCTGGGTTGAAAACCCCATCTCCAAAGTCAAGCAGTGCACTCACGCTTTCAAACCACAGAGATTTGACCCACAGAAGCAGTATCCTGCAGTGTTTGTTCTTCCGGGCGGAAACGGTTTCGGCACCCAGCTTGAAGCAGGCGGACTACCCTCGAAGTTGGCAAACGCTCTTGATTGCGTGGTCGTGGTTTTCGATCCAGACGGAAGGGGTCTTACAAAAGAAGGGGCTGACGACTTTTCTGGCGAAATTCACCAGGCAGGTTTCAACGCCGTTACGAAGCATATTGCCGAACTCCCATACGTCGATAAAACAAACATCGGCTACTACACCATGTCTTTCGGTCTGATCCTTGGTGCCTGCACTGCAGGCAGATACGTCGACGATCCACCGATCAAATACATCCTCGACTGGGAAGGCCCTGATGGTCACCTGTGCCCGACAAACCATCTTGGCAAGTACGACATGGACTTCTGGGCTCCAAGGGAAGCGCTCGATTACATCAAAAACTATCCCGGAATCTACATCAGGCTTCAGTCTGAAAAGGATCACGCACAGAAAACAAACGACCACGCCATAAGGATGATAAACGCTGCCACAAACAAGCAGTTTGGCGGTGAGGGGAAGACCATTTATTCAAGGGTCAACATGAAAGACGGCCAGTACACCAACCCACCGAACAAAACCTACAAGGATGGCAACACGCCGATATGGATTCCTGAATCGATGGACAGGCAGACTGATGAAGCCGTTGTCAGCATTCTCAAGGAACTCATCTCTACAAACCCGGCATTCGAGGCTCCGGCAAAACCTTCTGCTTCTGTGACAAAGGGCAGGAACAGGTTAGGATTCCACAACCCCTACAGTTTCCCGAAATACTCGAGGGACCTGACGAAAAAGTACTTTGAAACCCTTGGCGTAAAGGACGAAGATGAGTTTAACTCGCGTATCTCAACAGAGCTTACTCCGCTAAACTCAACCGTTGCCAGAATCGATTTCTTTCTCTGGGCTGGCGACGAGTGGAAACAGAAGTTTACTGGCATGAAGCTTCCTGCGTGGGAGGAGATCAGGTTCGTTGGCACCCTCAACTTCAGAGACCCTGGCAATGACACAGAGATTGCAAAAAGGGTGATGGAGGTTGTCGAGTATTATGACGGTGACGGAGATGGCGACAATCCGTTCGGCGTGGTCATAAAAGACTGGCAGATTGAAAACGAGATCAACATGAAAGACGCATTCTGGAAGAGGACACCCCAGGAATACGCCCACCACCTTCAAAACTGTGCAATGGCTGCAAAAACGGCTGACCCGACCTGTAAAATCATCATGGCGGGTGAGGCTTGCGATTTGTCAAACGATACCTATCCACAAATTCTGAAGGCTCTTGACCACAAACAGGTTTTCGACGCCGTTGATATCCACGTTTACACAGACTCAAAGGAGAAAAACGCTGTTTCATTCTTTGCCGACAGATTCAGGGGTTACCTCAAGGACGCCGGTTTCGAAAACGACATTCCGATGTGGATGACCGAGTTCGGAGTAACGCTGGGCAAGATCAAGAACATGACCGCAAACGATGAGAACGCACAGGCATCAACCCTTGCAATTCGAACAATCCAGGCGGCGGCAGAAAATTTCGAAGGTTCGTGCTACATTTCATTGGTCGATCTCTATCCGGATCAGATCAACAAAGGGTTCTTTGACTCGATGGGCATGCTCTCTTCAGGATCAACGACAAAAGAAAAGCCATGGACAAAACGAAAGATTTATTGGACGTACCAGAGAATGGCCGAGATGTTCTCGATGGTTTCCTTTGAAGGTGTAGAGAAATCCAGCTTCTTTGGCGACAACATCAAAGCCTACAAGTTCAATCGCCCAGGGCTTGAGCCACTGATAATGGCCTATGTCGACAACACCGGCGCCCAACCCAAGGACAAACCAGTTCAGTTCACCCAGCCCTTCACCTATTACCCAATTGTTACAGGCGATCCAAATGGTGAACCAGCCAAAGGAATCACGGTACTCCCTGTCGAGCGAGACAAAATCGCCAAGTTTGCCCAAGACCTTTTAAAAGGCCCTCTTGCAATCGTCATTGGCGACACGTCGTCGATCGCCTCAAGGCTTGGCGTGTTTGACACGGTTCTGCCCTCTTGTCTGGACAACACCTCCTGCAGTCCCTATTACTCAAAAGACGCGAGGGCAGAGCTTGGCACTGGTTGGATGCTCATGCGCCCAAAACTCGATTTTCTCGGCAATGATAAATCATGGGCCTCAAATGATACAATTGTTGGGGACATGTGCCAGAACAACATTGAGCCGGTGCTTGATTTTTCAGAATTCCCGGGACTTGAGCAGGATAAATTGCTCGAAGCTGCAGGTCAGATTGCAGAACGCTACGATAGCGACGGATTGAACGATGTCTTCGGGTCATTTACGGCAACAAGGTTCAGGCTGACACCGGCTTTGACCCAGACTACCGAGGATTTTGCTACACTTGTTCCAGAGTTTGACAAGACAATAAAAAAGGCAAACAGAAACTCAGTCCTGATAGTTGGTGGTGACAAACCTTTCGAGTGGTGGTCTGATTTCTTTGCCAAATTGAATGGGGTGAATGCTGGCAGAGACCGCAAATGCTTCGACACCTTCGACATTCCAGCCTTTTTCTCGGTTGCAAGCGATCCGCAAAAGAGCAACAAAGCACTGTTTGAAACCATAGACAAATACAGAAAAACTCTTGATTCCAACAAACTCCAGTACGCCTCAATCGCCACCATGCAGCTTTCAACCTATTCCGGGTCGACTGACAGAAACACCAACCAGACGGAAAGCGTACAGGCAGGCGAACTGGTCAAGCTCTACTCGCTGGCTGCAGCAGCCAAATCATCGCTCATAGGGTATGATGGCAGACGAACTCAGCCAGAATCATCACTTTTCAATCCTGATGGTACAAAAAAACTGGCCTACTGGACAGTGTCCGAACTCTCAAAAACCTTTGCCCAGGTTAGAAACACTGGCAGAATAACACCAGGTGACGAAGATTTCGGTGCAAAATTCTTCAACCGTTCAAACGATGGACTCTGGGTCACCCGTTTTGGGGTGGGAGCAGCAACCCTCGTGGTTGGCTGGATCGATGCCGACAAACCGCCAATGTTTTCGGCGCAGGATTATGGACTTCCATTCACCTCGGCGATAGAACTAACCTATCTTGTTCCCGAACAGCCGGTCAAGGGCGTGCCAATTTTCAAGAAACTGCTCATCGGCGGAAAAGACGGAAAATTCACAATCCCAACCGACCGACTCGACCCGTTCGTCATCAGGCCTACAGGCGAAGAGATTGAACCGTTCATGGTCGTTCTCAACCCGCCAGAACTCAAACTTGATCCGGGACAGATCGGCACTGTGAAAGTTAAGGTGCTTGGCTGCGACGGCACATCAACTCTTTCCTTTCCATCAACAAAGTCGCTCCCAATCGAGCTTGCTTCAAAAGAACCGGATGCAAACGGCGAATACATGCTCAGGGTTTCAACAGATGCATCAAATAAAGGAAAAACCATTACCGTCAAGATTACGGCCATCTGCGAGAACGGTCAGCAGACTTCCGCTGACCTCTCAGTCACGGTTTCGACTCAAAATACCACAAACATCTCCCTCTGGATCGGCAAAAACACTGCACTGATCAATGGAGTCCAGACAACGCTTGCCGTTCCACCAACAATTGTGGAAGGGAAAACATTGGTTCCTGTGAGGTTCATCTCTGAGGCGTTCGGCGCCAAAGTCAGCTGGGATCAGAAAGAGCAAAAGATAGAGCTGGTTTTTGGGCAGCTTGAAGATGGTTCGTACACAAAGAAAGTGACGCTCTGGATTGGCAAAAAGACTGCCCAGGCCGATTACGGTTCAAAACTTCCAGCCTACCGCGAGTACACTCTCGACGTGGCTCCGAAGATTATCTCAGGCACAACGATGGTTCCAATCAGGTTTCTTTCCGATGTACTCGGAGCCAAAACTGTCTGGGATGACAAAGAGAAGCGAATAGATATAACCTGGACTCCGTTCTAGCAACCATAAGTATCTCAAAATTATTCAATGATTGTTTTGCACATAATAAATCATTGAATATATTATAATGTCGGTTTAACTAGCAATAGGATTCTCTATATCAAATCAATCTCAAGGATTTTGCCGTTTTGGATTCCTAGCAGTTTGAGTGATACTTTGAAATCCTGATATTGGTCATGCTCAGAAATATAAACTAGTGCTGCATTTTTCAGGCGTTCAAGGCGTTTCTCGGAAAGTGCGGAGATCGCACCTCCAAACAAGGCGGTCTTCCTGGTCTTCACTTCAACAAAGGCAATTTCCTGGTCTTTTGTTGAGATGATGTCTATTTCACCGGCGCGAACACGCCAGTTCCTCTCGATTATCGCGAAACCTTTTGAGACAAGCCAGGCACAGGCCTGATCCTCTCCCTGCCTGCCCTTCTCGTTGTTCACTTCTTGAGGGTGTCAAGTATCAGCTGTATTGCTGCCGGTTCGATCTTTGTCTTGCAGTCGAACTGCTCGACATGTGTTTTCAAATCCGCAGCCAAAAGAACGGTCACGCTTGGATCGGCAATCTTGAGGGTCGTGTTCTGGTTTGTAAAGACAACAATCGGTTCAATCCAAAGTGTTGCAGGATCAAATCCTTTTGACGAGAGCATGTTGTCAAGCAACTGCTTGAGTTCCCAAACCGAACGTTTTATCTGTCTGGCAGGGTTTCCGATGTGGCCTTTGTAGAATCCGCCAGCCCTTCCGCGCTTGAGATAGCCCCAGGTGTCGCCCTGGCCATAGATTTCACCATTATAATGTTTGCTTTCGATTGCGAAAACACACCTTGGCCCCACAAGCACATGGTCAATGTCGCAGTTTTTGTCAGGAAGAGAGACGTTGTTTATCATTACATACTCATCAGGCAAAACCTCGAGCATCCTCGGAAGGATAGCTTGTCCGGCATGTCCCGATTTCCAGATGGCAACTTCGCCTGAGCGGTTGACAAAGATGATCGAGCCAAGAAGGAAAAAGCCGATTGCCAGAACGAGAAAATACCGGTTGCCAGTGAATCCGATTGAAATTGACAAAAGTGCCGCCACGATGAGAATGGTTGCGAAAACAATCTTGAAGCTTTCGGCAAAAATCCGCTTTTTCACGTAGTCTTTTTTGTTAATCACGAGCATGGCTTGTAGCTCCTTCTATGAATCCTTGTGACACCCAGTTTTTCGATGGATCGTAAGTGCTTCTTGGTGCCATAACCCTTGTGAATCTCGAAATCGTATCCAGGCATACTTGAGCCGTATCCTATCATTATATGATCCCGCAAAGTTTTGGCAACAATGGAGGCTGCCATTATCTCTTCAATCTTGTCGTCCCCCTTGATTATGGCCGTTGCTATATTTTCAAGACCTTGAGGCACTTTGTTGCCATCTATGAGGACACTTGAAACCTCAATCCTCCTCGAAATCCTCTCAACAGCATTCCTCATCCCGCGCATGGTTGCTTGAAAAATATTGATTCTGTCAATGGTTTGCGCCGAAATTATGGATACTTCGACAATTGACTCGGAAATGATTTTGCAGGCTAATTCCTGTCGTTTCTTTGGACTCAGTTTTTTTGAATCCCTCAAGCCTTCAATCTTTGACTTCAAACAACAGGCGCACACAACCACGGGCCCGGCGAGAGGCCCTCTGCCGGCTTCGTCAACGCCTACGGTTTCACCTATTGCAGCACCTGGATTCTGCCAATCGGCCAGACCACAACAAACGCCCTGCCCAATATTTTTTCGCGAGTGATCGGGCCAAATGATCTTGAATCGAGGGATGACTGGCGATTGTCGCCAATGACGTAGTACTCGTTCTCTGAGAGCTTGAGTGTGAGTTTGTCCGAATTTTCCTTTACAGGGAACGATACATCGTAGTTTGTTTTGGTCTTGTCAACATCTTCGATGAACATGTTGCCATTGATCCAGACTTTTCCGCCGGTGTACTCGATGTAGTCACCTGGCAGACCAATGACTCTTTTGACGTATTCGCCAGAGTTTGACGGCGGATCGAAAACTATCACATCACCGCGGTGAGGGCCGGCTGTAACATACGAAAGTCTGTTTACCAGGATTATGTCAGCGTTTTTAAGGGTTGGGAACATGGAAGACATGTCAACAATATAGGGTGTTACAATGAAAGTTCTTATAAAAAAAATTGTCCCCAGAAAAAAAATAAGGAGGAAGCCGTACTTTAACAGCTCCCTCCTGGAATTGTTGAGTTTCACGATGTTACTGTGCTTTTTTCTTGGCCACGATCCTGTCTTTAAGTCTTGTGGCCTTGCCGATCCTGTCGCGAAGGAAGTAGAGCTTGGCTCTTCTGACTTTACCGTGCCTTACAACTTCAATCTTTTCGACCATCGGCGAATGGAGCGGGAACACCTTTTCGATGCCGATTCCGGCTGTCACTTTGCGGACTGTGAAGGTTTCGGAAACTCCGCCGTTTTTCTTTGCGATGACGGTGCCCTCATAGACCTGAATTCTGGTCTTGTTGCCTTCCTTGACTCTGATATGAACCTTGACCGTGTCGCCGATTTCGAACGACTTCGAGTCCTTTTTAAGTTGATCGCTGACAATGTCTCTGAGTAACTGCTGCATGTGTTTTTCTCCTAACAAACCAATTACTTATTTACCAGAAAAAAGAGGTTACCAGCCACACCGTGGTCAATCAACAAAGGTTTGGCTAACTTGGCCGGAATCTAGCGCAGAACGTGAATTGATGCTGGAGGCCAGAATGTCTGGAAAGCCCTTCCAACAATCTGGTCTTTCTTTATCGGGCCAAACGCTCTTGAGTCCAATGATGACGGCCTGTTATCACCCATGACGTAGAATTCATTGTCGGCAAGTTTTCTGGCACCTTCGATGTCCTTGGTGGGGGTCGGGAATGACTGTTTGTAATTGGTTTCGGGATGAGTTTCCGATTCATCGAACTGCTTTCCGTTGATGAAAACTGAACCGTTTTTGTAGTCTATCCATTCGCCAGGAAGACCGATGACCCTCTTGACGAGATCGTCGCCACCGTTTTCGGGTGTGAAAACGATAATGTCGCCACGCTCAGGGTTTGTTGTAAGATAAGCCATCTTGTTGACCAAAATGAGATCATCCTGGGTGAGTGTCGGATACATGGAGCTCATCATGACTTTCCTTGGTTCAAGAACGTATGTTCTGACAACCAGTGCAAAGGTGACTATTATGACAATCGAGATGACCCATTCGATCAGCTCACTGTATTTCCCAAATCTCTTTTTCATTTCTCTATGCCTTTGTTCTCTTTTGGTTTATCTTGCTACCTTCCAAGCAGTCTGTCAAGGATGATTGCTCCGGCAGCCCTGACAGAGAGATGGTTGAACTCGGTTGGACCAACGATTGGTTCAAGTGTGTAGTCGCAAATGTCAAAAACTTCGGGAGCAAGCCCCCAGCCTGTTCCCAGAATCATCAGCACCGGTTCTTTAATCAATTCCCTGCACTCTTTGAATGTTATCCTGTCAATGCCTGTTTTTGCCGACGTGGCCACCAAAAAGGGTTTCTTCCCTGCAATGTTCGTCATGTGTTCGATTGCTTGTTCAAGCGTTGCCAGGGTTTCAGTATTTTCAAGCGCCTCAGACCTGCATGGATTATAGGTTTTCCCTCCACCAACGTTCCAATATCCGAGAATCCTTTCGGCAACACCTCTTTGAAGCGGTGAGGGGTGGACGAGATAAAGCCTGTTGATTCCATATGTTTTGCCAGTCCTTGAGAGGTCGTGGATGTCAAAGGTTGTGATGGAGCTGGACTGAAGCGTGCCGTGCTTGTCGACAATCGGGTAATGGACCAGTGCCAGGGAGATCATTGATTTTCTTCTTTCATTTTCATGTTTTCTTGGCTTTTCATCAGTCGATGTTCAGCTTTTTAAAAGTATTTCCAATCTCTTTTGAAATGTTTTTCAGGATTTTTTTGTCGTTTGCATCGAGTTTTGCCGATTCGAGCAGGTCTGGCCTGATGGCAAGGGTTCGCCTTAAAGACTGTTCTCTGCGCCAATCCTCTATATCAGCGTGGTTGCCGGACAGCAGTACGGCAGGAACATCGCCCGTTTCGTGGTTTGCCGGTCTTGTGTACTGCGGGAATTCAAGCAATCCAGACTGGAAAGACTCAACCTCGGAAGATTCGTTGTGGCCGAGTACTCCGGGGATCAACCTGATGATTGCATCTGCCATCGCAAGGGCTGCAACCTCACCGCCGGTCATCACAAAGTCTCCGAGTGAAAGCCAGTCGGTGCACATCTGCGCCACTCTCTCGTCGACGCCTTCATAGTGACCACAAAGGAAAACGATGGATGGGGCGTTGGAAAGGTCTGATGCGATTTTCTGGGAGAAGGTTTTTCCGGCAGGGGACATGAGGATTATCCTTGAGCCTTCGGGGAGGTTCAGGTCGTCAACCATTTCTGCAAACGGTTCAACCTTCATCAACATGCCAAAACCGCCACCATACGGGTTGTCGTCCGTGCTCTGGTGGCGGTCTTTTGTGTACTTTCTCAGGTTAACCGCTTCAATCTCAACCAGTCCGGCAGTTTTTGCCCTGCCCATGATCGAGACGCTTGAAGCGGAATTGAAAAACTCCGGGAAGGTGGTTGCGAAAACCAGCCTCATCCTTCGAAGATGCTCTGAATCACTCCATCCTTGATGACGATCTCGGCCTTGCCAAGCTTGTCTTCAAGGTTGTCACCAACTTTGACGTCGATGAAGCTGTCGAGGGTGCCTTGCGGAAACACGGAGTCGATTGCCATGGAATCCATCTCTTTCATGCGTTCTTCGAGTTCCTTGAGGGTGTTTTCGCGTGTTGCCTTTTCCCTCTCTAGCTGTTCGCGAACCTGCATGACGTAGTTGTAATCCATGTTGTTGACCTTAAGCAGGAATTGCTGTTCGGTCGTTTTGATCTTCTCAAGCTCCACTTTTACTTCGCTCTGGAGTCCCTTGAGTTGTGCTGCATACCTTTTCTTGAAGTCGTCTGTTATTACGACTTTGAGCAATACTTTTCTCGCAATTTGCACTTATTTTGCCTCGATTACGTTGACTTCGGCTTTCTTTCCGTGCTTGTTGCTGACTGCTCTGATAAGGACGCGAAGGGCGTTGATTGTTCTACCCTGCTTGCCGATGACTTTGCCAAGATCGCTTGGATCAACCTTGATTTCATAGGTGAGATTCTGCTCGCCCACGAGTTCGTTGATTGAAACCATGTCTGTCTTGTCTACCAGCTGCTTGACGATGTACATAAGTGTGTCCTTGAACATTGCTGATACCTCCTGATGGATTGTGGTTTAGGCTGGAGCCTGCTCTGGTTTGTTCTTTGACTCCTGGAACTTCTTCCAGGTGCCGGTTTTAACAAGCAGAGACTTTACGCTCTCGGTGTATTGGGCACCCACACCGAGCCAGTAAAGAACACGGTCTTCCTTGTAGTTGCTGACCTTGTTGTCATCAACAAAGTCAACGTGACCAAGGAGTTCGATGTAATCACTGTTGGTGGGTTTCCTCGAATGAACAACGACGAGCCTGAAGGTTGGCTGATGAACCTTTCCGTAGCGTGCAAGTTTAAGTTTGGCGGCCAAAATGAAAACCCCTTTCTATATGATGCTTACAAACTAACTATATTAGTGGCGCACTGTCGCCTGTCAAGATAAAGTTGTGAAAAAAATCAAAACTCCAAGCCAATCCTTGCCCGCTAGCAAAACCAATGGATATCCGTTATCATCTTCAGTCGGAGGCACAGTTACATGGATAACGAAACCGTACAGCCAGAATCTTTGATCGAAACAGTCCAGCAGGTGGAGATGCCGGCTGAGAAAAAACCTGACAACAGGAACATGAAGGTGGCGCTCATCATTGGTGGCGTTGCACTCTTGATAATCCTTGCCCTTGTGCTTGTGATTGTCTTCACCGGAACTTCCAGAACAATTAAAGGCACAGCCTGGGATTTTGCTCCAAACAAGCCATCAACCCTTGTCGCCTTTGACCTGGACATGAACATGGGAGACCTTGTGCAAACCGTCATTCCTATCATTGAGCAGCAGGCGGCGATGCAAACCCCCGAAACCCAGGAAATCATCAACAACCTTCCAGACCTCGGATTCCTTCAATGTTCGGGTTTTGTTTTGCTAGGCAACAATGGCTCACAGCAACCGGTCATCGGACTCAGGCTTTCGAACAGGGGCAATCCTGCCGTTGGGTACCAGAACTTCGTGGACAAGCTTGGCAAGATAAATGAGCTGGGTTCGAGCATGGACAAAGACGGTTTTGCAACTTTCGGAACCGGATCGCAACCGCTGACCACATGCCTCGATGAGAATTTCATGCTGATAAGCACTTCAAAAACGGACATCGCGCAAGCTCTTGAGGTGAAAAATGGCAAACAACCATCCATCCAGAAAAACACAAAATGGGACAGGATCGAAAAAAGGATAGCCAATTCACCGCTCAGCTTCTACACGGTTCTTGAGGCTGAAGGCAAGGAATACACACTGACCGGCAACATCTTCTCAGAGAAAGGCGAAGTGGGTTTCAAGGTTGCCTGGCTAGACGGCAAGAATCAGGTAAAAGAAATCCTGCCAAAAGACGGCACGCTCAGAAACATCAGCGATGTTCTGGGCTGGCAGAAAAATCTCAGTGCCCTGATAAGTTCAACCCCGGATTCAACCGTTAAAATCGCCCTTCCATTCACGTTCGGCGATGGCGAGTCATTTGAAAAGGGTGAATCTGTTGGATTTGTCAAACTAAACCAGCAGCTCCAGCCTGACATCATCGGTTTGAAACTGAAAGGTGATACGGCCAAACTGAAGATATTCCTTGAAAAAACCATAATCGGTACAGACAAGACCCAGAAAAAGCTTGACGGTGACGTTTTCGAGGTCACAAGAAAGCCTGCCGAGATAGCCATTCCAGAACTTCCCAAACCTGAAAAGGTAACACCGGACAAGAAACCCGTAACACCGCCGGAAACAAAAACACCGACAGAGTATGTCCCTGGGCCAAGCGTGTTCGGCTACGAGACGGAAACGTTCTATTACCGGTTCGATGGCGACACGTTGACCCTTTCCAACAAGCGTGATGGATTAAAATGGGTTTCGGGAAAAACCGAAAATGTGGAAGGCACGATCCTGTCAGCAGTTGTTGATGGCAAGCTCATCATCAGCTCGCTGCTTGAGCAGTACATGGGCGCTGCCGGGAATGACATTTCCCAGCTTGGAGCTAACTTCCTGCTCGTTGGTTCGATGATAGACAAGCTTGATCCAATGTTGCACGTTGACGTTTTTGGTGATGATTCTGACATATTGCTGAAGATATCTGTAAAATATAACCCCGATTTCATGTCCCGCTAAGGTTTTGGCGGTTATTGACTGAATGTGAATTTTCAATTAATATGTTGTCACTGCAATGAAAAATCGAATTGCGAGTGTTGCTCTGTCAGCAATGCTGGCAACCGCTCCATTAGTCACAACACTGACAAGGGGTGAGGTCCAGTCATGGAAGATGTATGGCGGTGGACCCCGACACACTTTCCACACAACAGACACTGCAAGAACCCCACTTAAACTCGAATGGGAATACAAATCTGGCGGAGGCTTCCTCTCCCAGTCCGGCGCATCCTGGCAAAGAGGCATTTATTATGTTCCACTCTCAGGCGGTCAGCTTCAGGCAATCGACGAAGTAACTGGAAAAATCCTCTGGACAAGAGAATTTGATGGTGAACGTCTCAACGCCAGACCAGTACCGGCAAACGACTATCTCGTCGCCTCAACCCAATCCGGGAAAGTCTATGTTCTTCTCTCGGCAACCGGTCAACTCAAATGGACTTATGACATTGAGAAAGAGATGTCCTATCCACCGGTAATCGTCAACAAAGTTGTTTTTGCGGCAACAGACGAGGGACTTGTGCTAAGATTATCATTGCAAGGTCTCTTCTATACCGGCCTGGCCAAAGTCAATTCACCTCTTTCGGCACAGCCGATCGGAGTTACAGGCAACCAACTGAGTGTGGCTACAAAAGACGGCAAAGTCAGAATGTTTGACTACAATCTCCGTCCACTCTGGCAGACAAATGTAGATGACTACGCGGTTGGCGCAATGTGTGAAACCAGCTGTGGCCTCAGCCTCATCAACAAGCGTGGCATGGTCTACTGCTTCGACAAAACCACAGGCAAGATAAACTGGCAGCTCAACATCGGCAGCGATTGCCCCTCAGGCCTTGTAACCGATGGTTCTTCCGTCTACACCGTTTCCCTGCGTGGAAACATCTTTGCAATCAGCCCTGACGGGGAGGCCACCTGGAAAACCAAGATAGACGGCGACGTTATCAGCAGGCCAGTGGTTTCGGCAGGTAAGATTTACACAGGCACACTCTCAAGACAGGTCTTCTGCCACACAACCTCGGACGGCACACAGCTTTGGAGCGCCCGTGTCGACCAGAGCACATACAGCGGTCTCACCGCTTCAAACAAATCACTGCTCGTGCTTCCAAGGGTTGGCATCGGATACTGTTTCTCACTGAGCAACGGTTCAAGGCAATGGTCAATGGACACCGGAAGCTCCGGCAGGATTCCACCGGTCACCGATGGCGAAGATGTTTATGCAGCCATGAACGATGGAACCCTCAAATCAATCGACATGAGCAATGGAAACCTCAACTGGAGCAGACAGATCGGCAGAGAGATCAACTCCCCGCCAGCAATGATCGGCAACAAGCTTGTCACTGGCACCTCTGACGAATACCTGGTCTGCACCGACACGGACGGAAAACAGCTCTGGAAGAGCTACATTCCGTATTATATGAGTTCTCCGCCAACCGTTGCAGGCAAATACGCCTTCATCGGCACCTGGGGCGGCGAAGTCATCAGCATTGACCTGACAACCGGCACAAGGCAATGGTCTCAGGCCACAAACGCCGAAGTCAAGTCATCGCCTTCAGTTTCACAGCGTGGCGTCTACATCGGCTCATGGGACAGCAACCTTTACAGCTTCGACTACCAGTCGGGAAACCTGAACTGGAAGATGGACACGTCATACAACCTTGATCACTGCATCTCTCTTGGCACTGACCAGGGCTATCTTTCAGCCAAAGACAGAATCATCTGCGTGCAGCTAAAAGATGGCGTTCCTCTCTGGTTCCTCAAACTCGACTCCCAGGCAGTCGGTGAAATCGCAATGGATGAAAACGACATCTACGCAATCACATCCGGCGGTTACCTTTACAGCATCGCAGGCAGAAACGGCAAGATCAACTGGAAAATCCTGATTGACTCAGAGGCCTCCACTAAAAATCTGATAATTTTAAGTGACTCAATCTGTGTCACCTCAGGCTCGATGATGAAGATCATTTCGCTCGACACCGGAAAAACGCTTTGGCAGTACGATTGTGGTGTGACAATCTCAGCCCCGGTGTGTTCAAACGGTAAAATCCTCGTCTCAACCGAAATCGGCTCTGTCATGTGCTTCAGCCGTGACGACACGCTGACCAGCTCGGAAACCCCCTCAAGCACCGAAACCCAGCTTCCGTGAAAAAGCACCTCCTGCTTTCTCTTGCGATAATTATCATCACACCCCAGACCAGCCTTGCCTCAATCAAACTCATGACTTATGCCGGCTGTGGCTGTGTTTGTCACGGTGATGAGCTGGCAACCGACGGCAATCTCATAACCGTTTGCGATAACACCCAGCAGTTGATGTTCCACTATACCCCAGACGGCGGTTTTGCCGGTTTTGTCGGTTCGGCAATCAAGTGCAAACCAGCATTCCCGTTTAAGCCACAAAGAATCCAGATTTCAAACAGCCAGATCCACTCGCTCAACATGGCTGACCGTTCATACACCGTCATTGGAAGCAACGGTGAGATTTTGAGCAAAATAACGATGGCCGAAGCCGGTTTTGGCAAAGAAAACCCGGTCTCACTTGCCGTCGGCGACTCCTACACCTATCTGTGTTTCACCTCAGGCAGGGTTGTCGCCTGTGAGTACGATCTGTCAGTTACTTTTGAGTCATCGGTGAAAAACCCTGCATCAATGAGCTGGTCGGATGGCAAACTCTATATCCTTTCCGAAAACGGCGAGATCACAATTTTTGATGAAGAATTGAACAAGCTTGAAACACCCAAGTTGTGGGGCGAAATCGGCAAGACGCTCAAACAGCCTGAAGATGTTTACGCCGATGAGTCTGGCCTCTGGATCGCAGACACTGGCAACAACCGTATTATGGTTTTGTGGAGTGAAGGCGGTTGGGCCTCCTGGGGCGGACAGGCTCACTCATTTGAAATCACAAAGATTTCAGGCGACCCTATCCTTGCCGAGGGGAAACCGATGAGACCAAGAAGAGTTCTTGCCACAAACAATTTCTTCTACATCACAACCCCAGACTATGAGGCTTTTTCAATTCCAAAAGAAAACCTGTCTGAAACTCATTTTGGACTGGACAGACACAAACTCGATCTGCTGATGACCGAAGAAACCTACAGTCAAAACATCGAAAAAATATGGACATTGCAGCAGAAGTGCTACCCAAGGACAGCCGTTTGCGTTCAGATTGCTGACGAACCCTCGGTTTTTATCGATGGTGAGCACGCAAAGGCAAGCTTGGAAGAGGTTTTAAACGACTGCGACCTGCTCACCTGCCTGCTTGAAGAGAAAACTTCAGAAATTGAACACCCCTTCACCGTCAAACGAGAAGGTGACACGCTCGTGCTAACTTCTTCAACCGATGATCACGAGATGGCAATCCTCAAAATCTTCAAAGTCTCAGGCGGCAAAAAACCTCTGATAACCGAACTTTTCAGCAGAAAAGCCCTTGAATCTGACGATATCAAAATCACGGCGTCGATCCCAAAACTTGCAACGGGTTCAATCTATCTTGCAACAATCGAAACCGACTCCGGCAAATTCCTCACATTTGAGTGGTTTAGATAATCACTGGATTTTTCCGGTTTCAAGGTTGATCTCAACATTCCAGTCGTCAGGCAGAAGGTCGTTCCACTGCGAAACAACCAAGGGTCCCTGTCTGCCGACAACCATCTTGCCTACAACACTGAGGCCTTTGTACTTTATCTTGTCTTTTCCTTCAAAGTGCTCGTTCCCCTTGTAATGTGCAAGGAAAGCCTCTGAAATCTGCGGGTTAATTTCGTCAATCTCAGCCTTGCTCATCTTCATTCCCAAAATATCAAGCGAATCCATCACTTCTTTGCCAATTGTTATTATTCCTCTTGAAGCTTCTGATCTCGATTTGCTTTCAAAATCTGACACACCAGACAGCTCCGTTACCATCGATAAAGAAACGTTCATGGTGTTGCCTTTGATCTGGACATGCCTGAAAGAATTCGGCCAGGTCACAAGCGAACCGGTTTCAATATCAAAAAGTGGTTTGCCGTCGAAATCTTTCTCGGTTATATCGTTTGCGTGGTAGTGGCCGGTGAAAACCGTTTTCACTCCATATTTTGTCAGCATTGTTGCAATCTCGTTTTCATCATCAAGCAGGTAGTCGCCAAAGTATTTTTCCTGGCCTTCGTAATGCTCGATTATCCCGTGATGGGTCATGACAATAACTGCCTTTCTCTGTTTCTTTGACTCAATGAGGGTATTTTCAATCCAGTCAACCCTCGCCTGGTTGAGTTTCCCATTGACCTCTGGCGCGCCCTTCTTGAAGTTGTCGGCTGAGTCTGTCGAGTCAATTGCCAGCAACCAGAGACCGGGAACCGGTTCAGCCACATACGAAAGCGAGTTTGTGTCCTTCATCACCGCTTCATCATAGCCAAAGTCAGCATAAAATTTCCTGAAATCATCAGGCTGGATTGTTTCGACAGGCTCCTTTTTGTCGCCATTAAACCTCATGGCGTCAGGGTTGTTGATGTCGTGGTTGCCACAGATGACGTACACTTTTCTTCCCTGTTTCTCAATTGCCCTTAGCTTGTCGGCAACGATTGCATGGCACTTTCTCTCCCCGTCTTTGGTCAGGTCGCCGGTTACAAGCAGAATCGGTGATGGGGTGGCCAACGTTGCTGCATCCAGTAGCTCCTGTGAATGGATCAGGTCTTTCCGGTCGTGCTCAAGGTAGTATTCAAAAGCTTTGCCGCTGGTTCCAAGCGTCCTGTCGTAGACATGTATATCAGAGACAATGTCAAAACTCACGTCAGGAAATGAAGTAAAACTACCATCGATTGGATTTGCATGATATTTGTATGTGAATTTTTTTCCACAACCGATATTAAAGACACAAGCCAGAACCATAACCACTGCAACGGTCTGCTTTGGTATTTTTTCGACAACGGCAAACAGAAACAGTGCAACGCCAAAGATTGCCGAAAGATAAGGGTGTATCGCATAAAATTTCATGCCTGTGCCAATTGAAAAAACCAGAAAACTCGGGACGATAAACTCGGCTACTGAGAAAAACAAAATAATTAACGATAGGACAATGTTTATCTTTTTGGCAATCTTCACATTCAGTTTCCAGCCGGCAAAAATCCAGCTAGCCCCAAGGATAATCGATATAATGCAATGCCAGATGGGGAGTATTTCGTTTCCAAGAACAAGCCCGAGTATCCCCATGAGCGTTAGCATAGCTCCGCCTGTTGCAGCAAGAATCTTTTGTTTCATGCCCATGATTATATCACTTACCGTTAACCTGTCATTACAAAGATTTAATGCTTGATATTCCTGATTTTAATAATTGTTGTACTTATTGATAACAATTCTCATTGTGGTTGACAATAAAGAAAAGATTTAATAAAATTCATTTATCTTTCAGGGCTGGTGGTTCAGCGGTAGAACGCTTCCCTCACACGGAAGAAGTCACAGGTTCGAATCCTGTCCAGCCCACCAAAACGCTCCTTTTCCACATAATAATCGAATTTGCCAAAACATTGAAGCTTATTGCAAACTATACCATAGTGAGGTATAATGGATAAATGATTGGTAAATACAAATTCAAAATGTATTCAAACTTGGGGTATTAGAAATATGCACATATTGCCAGTCTTTTTCCTGAAAGCCCCATCTTCAACAACAAATTCAAGCGGTCGGATTACCCCAGTCGAGCTTTTCGGAAATGAATATTTCTCAACCGAATGGAACAGGGGGTAACTTTGTGAAACAGGTTGTTGACTTCAAAAACATTTCAACGGCGGGCCTGGATCGATCGCCGGTTTCAAAAGCCCTCGCCGGTTTGAGGGCCAACGAGGCGCGCTATTTCATGAACAAGTACAAACATGTTTTCGAGGTCGTGCAAGCTGAAGGTAGCGTGGAAGCGGTTGATTATGTCAGCCGAATCCTGAAAGCTGAGCGAGCAATCGAGTTTTTTGCAAAACCCCTTCAGACATCTTCATTCACGGTTGAAAACATAAATTATACGTATGTTTTTTTTGAGGACGGCCTGGTTGTAAACGTCATGTATTCTATCGACGATCCCAAAAAACGGGCAGTTGGTTTCAAGCTGTCGGAGGGGGTGGCCGTGCCGAAAGAATTGGAAGGCAGGTTCAGGTTTGCAAGCCAGAAATCCAGGCTGGCAGGCACAATCCGTGGCTCGTTCTTTGTCATAAAAGGAGAATACCAGGACTCATGAACATAATTTCTGCCTGCACAGTTCGAATGGTTTCGATGTTCATGATTCAATGTTTATGGTGTTGGCTTGCCAGCACGCAACGAAGAGGTGAGTATGCTTTCTAACTTGGTAATATTGGTTCCCCTGGTTGGCCTGTGTGGGCTTGTCCTTGCTCTGCTGCTTGCCTACACGATTATGAAATCGGATCCAGGCACCCCGAAAATGGTGAAAATTTCAAAGGCCATCCGTGATGGAGCGTTTGCCTTTCTGCTCAAGGAATACCAGTACATGTCCATTGCTGCCATCCCCTTCGGCGCGCTCATAATCTGGATCACTGGCTGGTATTCTGCTCTTGCCTTCGTTTGCGGAGCCATTTTCTCAATTCTTGCCGGCTTCTTTGGCATGAACGTGGCAACTCTTGCAAACACAAGGACAACCCAGGCTGCAGCTTCAAAAGGCGTTGGGAAAGCCTTGGAAATTGCGTTCTCTGGCGGAGCGGTCATGGGTCTGGTGGTGTCATCGTTTGGCGTCATCGGCATCTCCCTGATTTACCTCATCTTCCAGCCAATCCTTCCAGCTGGGCAGGTTGTGGGCATGATGGTTGGCTTCTCTGTCGGCGCATCGTTTGTCGCCCTGTTTGCCCGAGTGGGTGGTGGAATCTTCACAAAAGCTGCCGATGTCGGAGCTGACCTTGTAGGCAAAGTAGAGGCAAACATCCCTGAGGATGACCCAAGAAACCCCGCAGTCATCGCTGACAACGTTGGCGATAATGTGGGCGACATAGCCGGAATGGGAGCCGACCTTTATGAATCATACGTTGGCGCAATCGTTTCAGCATTTGTCATCACCGTTTTGGACAACGCCTTCGATCCGGTCAGGGTCAAGCTGATCCTCCTTATCATCTCTGCAGGTCTTTTCTCCTCCATCCTTGGAATCATCATTGCAAAACTGGCAGCGAGGCCTGGAAAGCTTGCCCCGGCTTTTGGTCTGCAGCTTGGAACAATCGTTGCATCAGCGCTATGCCTTGGCGCAAGTTTCTGGATTTCGCATGAGGTGACGGGAAGCCTCGGAGCCTTCTACGCAATAGCAGGTGGTCTCGTTGCCGGAATCCTCATAGGCATTGTCACAAACTATTACACGTCTGCAAAACCGGTCAAATTCATCGCAGACCAGAGCAACGGTGGTCCAGCCACAAACATCATCGCTGGCCTCGGTGTCGGTTTTGAGTCGTCGGTTTTCTCAATCATCTTCATCGCTGCAGCCCTTTTCCTTGCCTACAAGGTTGACGGACTGGGGATGTTCGGAACAGCCCTGGCAGGGGTTGGAATGCTTGCAACACTTGCAACAACACTAGCTGTTGATGCTTATGGCCCGATTGCCGACAACGCCGGTGGAATCGCCCAGATGAGCGGACTTGACCCGGAAGTCAGGGAGATAACGGACAGCCTTGACTCGCTTGGCAACACAACGGCTGCAATGGGCAAGGGTGTTGCAATCGGTTCAGCAGCAATCACGGCTCTGGCTCTTTTTTCTGCCTTCACACATGCAGCAAAGCTGACAAACATTGACCTCCTCGACATCAACGTGCTGGCTGGAGCGTTCATCGGCATTGCAATGCCTGTCCTTTTCTCCGCTCTAACGATTCGTGCCGTCAGTTTGACTGCAAACCTCGTTGTGGCCGAAGTAAGAAGGCAGTTCAAGGAAATTGCCGGTTTGTTAAAGGGCGAGGCTGATCCAGACTACAAAAAAATCGTATCCATCACAACAAACGGCGGTTTGCTCAAAATGATTTTCCCATCAATCCTCATGGTAGCAATTCCGTTTATTGTGTATTATACTCTTGGTGCTAAAGGTCTTGGTGGAATGCTTGCAGGAGCAACGCTCATGGGCGTGATCCTTGCCATCTTCATGGCAAACGCAGGCGGAGCCTGGGACAATGCGAAGAAGCTCATTGAAAGCGGATACAGGGGCGGAAAAGGCACATCGGTACATCACGCCACAATCGTTGGTGACACAGTCGGAGATCCTCTCAAAGACACGACCGGACCATCGCTGAACATTCTCATAAAACTGATGGCCGTCATTTCGCTTCTATTCATCCCGTTTCTCATCAGGTAAGGAGGAGTCATGAGAAGAATTGCCGTAGTTACTTCAGGATCGGACTGTCCGGGTTTGAACGCCGTCATCAGAACTGTGGCCAGAAAGTGCTTCGATCTGGGCTACGAGGTGCTTGGCGTTCGCAACGGCTGGGACGGACTCATCAACGATGAGGTCTTCGTCATGCACAAGTCGCACGTTTCAGGCATTCTGTATCTTGGCGGATCAATCCTTGGATCGTCCAAGACCGACCCGTTTGCATCGGACAAGGGTTTTGAAGCATTCCAGAAGAATTTCAAAAAGAACCAGATAACCGCTGCCGTTGTTATCGGCGGTTTCACATCCCTTAGGATTGCAGCCAGGCTCAACGAGGCCGGCTACGCAACCGTGGGCATACCGGCAACAATTGACAACGACGTTGGCGGAACAGAATCAACAATCGGCTTTGACACAGCTGCAAACTTCGTTTCAGAATCGCTTGACAGACTCCACGTAACGGCCATGTCTCACCACCGCGTGATGATCGTTGAGGTCATGGGCGGAGGAGCCGGCTGGATCGCCCTCATGGGTGGCATTGCCGGTGGCGCCGACTACATCATCACACCAGAGTTCAAGCCAAACATTGACGAGATCGTCAGGCACCTCGAAAACAGAAGGAGCGAAGGCAAGAACTTCTCAATCATCGTGGTCACCGACTCAGCCGTAATCGAAGGCCTCAACATCGGCGACTGCCCGAAAACCGGACTTGGCGCATACCTTGCAAACGAGATCGAAAAGAAGTCAGGCATCGAAACCCGCTACACCGTTTTGGGCCACCTCCAGCGCGGCGGAACCCCAACGCTCATGGACAGAACGCTTGCCATGAGGTTTGGCTATGAAGCCGTTGAACTGCTCAGGCGTGGCGAAGTCGGCAAGATGGTCGGCCTCAAGGGCGGACTGGTCGTGCCGGTTGACATGAACCAGGTCACCAGGGAACGCAGGAAACCCGACCCCAAGCTGTTTGATATAGCAAAATTGTTTTATTGATTAGATAACATTATAAAAGCCCCTCAATAAGAGGGGCTTTTTCTTTCTTGCACCCTTTGGATTTAAGGTTAATGAAATACCATCAGGAACATGAGGATTGGGAAAATACTTTTTTCACACATTCTTATCATAGCTCTGATTCTTTTTCAGGTACCACCGGTAGCCCTTTCCGATAATATTAACGAACGCAAACTTATTTGGGAAGCTGATGAATTCAGAATTGTTTACACGCTCAACAATCTCATGCTAGTGTCAACGCATGAATCAGATACAAAAGACAATTATGATCTGATCTGGCTTGGAAATGGCAAAAGCCTTTGGGGTTCAAGAGAAAATCCACTGAGAGCATATTTGGAGACCAACGATCTTTACAACGAATCAGTAGTATGCTTTGGTAGAAGAATCATTATTTCAAGTATAGACAACACGTGTTGTTACGATCTTGTTGCTGGCAAGCTTTTATGGATGAATCCTGCAATATCGAATCTAACAAAAAAGATGATCAATGTTGATGGTGTTGTTTATTCTACGTTTGCCAAAGAATACCGAAGCTCAAAAATCGAATATGTCAGATTTAATCTCACTGATGGAAAGCTGGTCGATGTTAACGAAATTGAGATTGATTTTGTGCAATGGCAGTTTGGAAATTATACACCCGTAATAATGTCAGTTTCAAAGGAGTATCTTTTCATTTTGTTTGATTATGAAATTCAATGTTATAGTTTTTCAAAAAAAAGTGTACTATGGCATCATTCAACTAACATATTGTATCGTTTTGACGTTGAAGTGGTCGGTAATCACTTGATTTGTTTTGGCACTGATTTCTATAAGTGTGAACGAGAAGCATATGTCATATATTGCATTGAAATATCGTCTGGAAAAGAAATATGGAGTGTCATTGGGTATCCCGACTACGCTATCAAGGGTGGTTTTGTTTATTACTCCACAGGGGTTTGTAACAACGACACAGCAAGGTCATTATTCAAACTAGAAATCGAGACTGGCAAGGTTTCAAAGTCCTTTAGTCTTGAGAAGGCGAAATATAGCTACAATCCTCTATTTTATACTGGGAGGTACATTATTGTAGAGGCTAATTTCGCAACTGATCAATACTCACCACCCAAAAATCACTTGTTAGTCTTTGATCACGATTTGAACCTGATATATGATATGGAGTTGGACATAATATCATTTAATGATACATCAATTGTATACCATGCTGATACTTTTTACATAATGAGTTATCGCATGTCAGGAACACAGAAGCATAAAACAGGTCTGTTTGCCTTGCCTGGCTACATACCTCCTAATCCAAACGAGCTTCTGAGGCTGATTTTTGATGGGTTGAGGGGTAATCCCTAAAACTTCACGCTCTCCCAGGGTGTCCAGAGTCCCAAGGAGTCAAGGCAAGTCCAGGGCGATTTCAAAACTGACCCGTCAAAGTCAGGCAGATTCAGAGGTTTTCTCGCTTGCGTGTCGTAGTCGATCAGGAGTCCATCAAAACTTGCCTTCACGTTGGTTTCCTTGTCATCAACCCTGAATTCAAAAGGTTTCTTGAGCCAGTCTTTGAAGATTTGCTCAGGATCATAAACATTTTCGGCAATCTCCACGGCAAATCCTACAAAAAACCGCCTGCCAAGGTCAGCGCGTAGATCATGGACAAGCTTAATCTCAACCATCATCAGCCCGTCTTTTTTGGCCAGGTTCACCGTTGCATCGCTCGATGAAACAAATGGCCTGACCATCACAAGATCGCTGCCGGATTTAATGGCAAACGCTGTGTCAACCTTTGTTTTATCCTCAATGAGCATCTCAGACTGCGGAAACAAAAACGCAAGCGAGAGCCTGTTCATGGCAATCTGTGGCTCATCGTATGTGATGTCCCAGAGCTGGAGTGCCTTGCTACCGGACTGCTGAGTGAAAACCGGCATTCTCAGGTGGTTTAGCCCTGATCCGTCGCCCATCTCCGGCAGCTTGTGCGGTGAGTCGTTTATAGCCAACACTGGAACAAACGACCCGACCCACTTGCCATCTTTCCTGTCTATAACAAGGTTTCTGTCCTGGCTGCCGTACGACTGGCCGGAGGTGCCAAGTACCATAGACTGACCAAACCACGTTTTTCTGAACTGCCACGCTTCCGGCCCCCATTTGGAGCTAAATTCGTAAGACCCTTTGCCAAGCTCTGAGAAAAGCTTTGACAACCATGCCGTTGTTTTGTGCTCAAACCAGACTTCAAGAATCGATGATGGTTCCAGCGGTGGATCAAAACGGTTTGAAACCATCATCTCAAGGTACCTGCAAGTTTTCCCCGAACCGTTCAAGACGTCGTACGATCTTGAGTTTGCACCAAACATTGAATATGGCCGCTTAAAATGGATTAAGCCATCGGCAAGGAGGATGTTGGCCATGTTTCTTGCAAATGCCTGCATCCTTTTGTTTTTGCTGTATTGCTCGATCACGTTCAACGCCTGCAAATCGACGGCGAGGTATGTGGGGCTGTTGAACTCGGTAACACCGTTTCTTTTTGTCCACGAAATCCAGTTTTCAAAAGCGTTTTCTGCAAGTGAAGCGCCGAGTTTGTCACCGCAACGTTCAGAAGCAAGCAGCAGGTCGGCAACGTACATCAGGTGGTAGTTTGTGTGGCCGATCGCCTCCGGCTTTGTGTGGTTGGGGTACCACCACTTTGAAAGCCCTTTGACGATGTTCCCAAACGCTTTCAAAACCAGCGCGTTGTTTTCATCCGTTATTTTGTTCTGGTATTCACCGAGGATTATAAAAACCGGAATCGGGTTGAACATATCCCACTCCAAACCTTCGGTTTTACCAAGCAATTCGGGGTAAAAAAACGATCCGAAGTAGGGGCTGTCAAGGCTTGTAACCTGTGAAGCAAGGTATTTGGCAAAAATCTCGTTGGCCAGATCGGTGTTTTTGTCGTCATTTGTCGACAAAAGAGCCAGACAATAATAAAACTCCTGCCTGCATGAGGGAATGGCGCCGGTTGTTTTGAAGCGGAGCTGGTCATAGTCGTAAACACCGCTCTCCTTGACCTCAGAAACCAGACGGACAGCAAACCGTTCACGAGCGTTTGAGGCTGGTGGAGGCGTCGGAATCAGCGACAAAATTACAACCAGTGTCAACAAAATGTTCATGGGTCAATTATACATCATTTCCGGGCTTTAAGCCTAAAAACATTTACAATTGTTCCACTTTTTATGTCCTTAGTGCCGATAAACCTCATTGTCTCGTAAATTCTTTTTAATTGTGGATCAGATGTCGTCTGGTCAAAAAATGCTTTGGATTGGATGATGAGGAGTTTTTCGCTTGAACTTGCAAGGTTTAGTGGCTCTGATTCGCCCGGTTCGATTTCCAAGGTTGTCGGTTTGCCCAGATTTTTAGCGACAAAGCCTTCGTAGGGAACCAGCCAGCATTTGAAAGAAATCTTGCCACTTCCGTTGTTTTTGAACACTAACCCTTTGGTGCCCCTGTCAATTGAATAACTATCGTTTATTTCCAGCTCAAAGAAGTTGACTTCCCCTGAGTCTTCGTAAACGTATGTTTTGCCGTTTATTGTTGTAAGTTTGTAGTGGTCGATTGAAAGAAGCTGGATTGGGTTTCCGTTTTGGTCAACGAGGGTGCTGTCAAAAAGGAACAGTCCGTTTGAAGCGGTAAGGTTAGAGCTTACAAAAATGTTTTTGAACTGCTTCTTTTCTTTAGGTGCAAGGGTGCACACATAGTCACCTTTTGTATAGTAGAGAGTATCGGAGTCACTTCCGATGATTTTTTTTATTCCTCCATCAAGCAGCTCCATTGTTTTGGGGTTGAAAATGCTCCAGTTGTTCCATGAGCTCAACAGAAGGAAACCTGACCTAAACTGAATCTCATGTAACTTTTCATAGAGAATCGTTTCCAACTTCATTGAGTCAATGTTCAAAATCCCTGCATGATCCTTGTCCTGGACAAAAGCCAGAAGTCCGTCTTTGAATACAGCGCTGAAGCCAACGTCGGTTTCGCTTTTGAAAACCTCGTTCCAGGCGCCTTCCTCAAGCTTCAAAAGCCTGCCTGATTCGTCATCCACCCAGGCATAGATGGAATTCTTCCAGACAAACGGCAGCCGAAGCATCTTCCTCAATCCATCAAGTGAAGGCAGAACCGTTTTATTCCCGTCCCAGTCGAATTTCAAAAGCGTGTCGGCATCGCTATCGTTGAAAGAAAACACACAGTCATCGCTTGGAAAAAATGAAACATACCTGTCTGAGTCAATCACAACCGAGCGTTTTGGGTCAAGCATTTTGAAAACCCTGAGCTTTGAGTTGTCGGCCATCGGTTGCCAGTAGAAACCGTCTCTTGAAGTTCGTGCATAAGTGGCAATCTCGCGTGTCCAGGCCAGCTTTCGCTCCTTGTAGTCATAGCAAAATATTTCGGCGCTGTCTTTTACGATGGCGTAACGGTCATTGTAAGCTACACCTCTTCCGCTTGTGTGGGTGTAGGTGTTTTCATGGCCAAACAGGACCTCACCGGTTTTGCAATCTATCAACTCAAGTGAGTCTTTTTCGGCATTCCACCTCGCCATGACACCGTTTTCCACGCCGTTCCAGATGTAACTGGCCATACCTTTGGAAATTGGCATGTTGACTGAATGTGGCGTAAATTTCATCGTTACCGGGTCAAGGATGGAATAATCAAGCTTTTCATTCACGGCAGGCGGAAAGATGTAGACCAGTCCATTGTCAAACCACAAGGATGCGTTGTGGCCGTCGTAAACGATCTCAAGTTTTTCCATGTCAAAAAGGACGTTGTCGATGATCAGATATTTGCCGTAACGTTGTGTTCGCCAGATGTAAAGCTGTTTTGTAACAAGTTTCACAGCGCCTGTCCAAAGGTCAAAAAAGGTTGTGCTGTTGCCAATTAAAAAGATCAGATAATCATCAAAGAGGGCGGTATTGAAGCCTGATAAACAATCAACATCAATAGTTGTCTTGAAGCTCCACATTACCTTCTGAGCATTTATATCCCAAACGGTTATAAGTCGGTTATTATCATCAATTCTCTCTAGTTTGCAGGCGATTCCACACTCTTTTGAGACAACAAAGCAGTTCCCGTCATAAGCAATGGATTCGCCGGTCTTGTTGTCGGTTGAAACGTGAATATTCCTGAAATAGTTTTCATCGATGTCAATGGTTGACCAAAAAGTCGTCTCACCATCTTCGGTGTATTTGGAAGGATCAACATCTTCACCGGTTGTCACATCAAGAAGCCTTATCTCCCGAGGGTTTTTCAGCACAACATAATCGTTTGTAATTTTGATCATGTCTGGTGTTGAAAAAACCTGTTTCCCGATTGAAAACGGAGGCTCTGACTGCCCCGCTTTCGACATTCCAGGAACGAACGGCAACATCACAAGCATTGCAATCAACAAAATCTTCAGGCCTCGCATCAATCCCCTCCTAAAATGGTGGATGTACACAATATACCTTCTGCTGTCTAAGACAGTTCAGCTAACCTCGCCAGACAGTTACCGAAAGAGATGCTGGTTTTGCAGTTCCCATCGGTATGCCGTCATATCTTGCCCTATTCTCTTTGTCATTTTCTGAAAGTTCGGATTTTCGAGTATCTAAAAGACCGTTGGATTCTATTACCAGACCGAATATTCCCGTTGCTATCAAATCTTTAACGACATTTTCCGACGGTTTGAATATTAGAACTGTCTTCTTGCCAGCCATAAGTTTTTCAATTTTTATCTCAGAAGAGGAGTCCAACAGAATGTCGGGTTTTCGCACTTCATCGCCAAACGGGACAAGGTAGGCTTTGCCTTCAAAAGGATCAAGGTTTGAACTGGAAGTGACGGTGATTTCAAAGCTATAGTCGCCAGTTCTCCTGACTGAATATGTCGGGCATGGTTTGTATTCATAGATAATATTGTCTGAAGACTGGATGAAACCTGTTTTTGTTGGCATCAATATGTGCTGGTGTGTGTACCCACTTCCGTCGTAAATGGTCAAGTACTGGGTGCAGCTGTCTTCAAGGTTGACCACTGAGCTTGTGCACTTTGCCATCCTGCCATCGGTTGACAGTTCGAAAGGAGTGATCCTGTCGTAGGTGTATCTGTCTATCTGTTCAGGTTTTGAAACCGATCTGATTTCTGTGCCATCAAAAGATTTCTCTACGAGCACTTCTGATATAACATTGAACTTTTTATCCATTGCTTTCTGCGTTTCAAAGTATGAATCTTTCAGCATTCCAAGGTATCTTGGCATATCATAATTTATTGGTTTTATTCCTTCCTTTGGATTAAAAGGTCCTCCTTCCATGCCAAATATCATGCTTCCTTTCAACTCGACAAAACTGTTGTAAGAATAGATTCGATTTCTCTCACTGAAGACAATTTCCATTTTTGGAATATCAATTACTATCGCTGTCATATCATTGTCTGTCGTAACGCAGTAATGTTCGTTTGCCCATACCAACCTCCAGGGGAACGGGTAATCATTCTCAATTTCACATTGAAAATAGATCTCCTTGCATTGCCCAGTCTTAATTGATACAACGCAAAGTCTTCTGCCGTCAGGATTGATCAGAAGCCTATCGCCAACGACAGCAAAAACAGGATACTCTTTGCCAACCCAGCCAGGAATTGAATATTCCCTGATAGTTTTCCCTTCGTAGGAGATCAGTTGTGGATTTCCATCATCATGGTTGCTTGGTACCCAGATTATCCCTTCTTTGACTGGCACAAGCGATGGCTGGTTCACTTTGTTGTGTTGGATTCTGCCTGTAAATTTCTTTGGTTTTGAGACAATCCATTGCGAATTCCCCTGGGCTGAAATATGCTCCCAGTTTACGCCATTTTCGTCAGTACTCTCCCAGCTTGTATACAGTTTTCCACCAACCGACTGTAATGCCACAACTTGCAACATTGGAATGCTCCATAGAATTTTGCCGGTTTTGGTCTCGATGCACAACTGCCTGTTGTATTGGTTTGCATAAACATATTTGCCGTCGGACGTGATTCTGAAATCAATCTCCCACCTTTCGGAATCCAGCTTGAAGAAAATCCTTTGTGTCTCAAGCCTTGCCAAATACAATGTGTAGTCTTGCTTAACATAGCTTTTTTGTTTCTCGAAGGTCTGAATCTGCCCTACAATTACACCGTCAACAATCTCCCTGATCTTCGAAAGCTTTCTATCGACCAGCTCCACACGATCGATTTCAGAGCCATCAGATAGTTTTCGTGAGACAATCTGATAATGAACCATCTCCCAGGGGTTTTTACCTTCTTCATATTTTTCGTATTTGTTGAGTGAATAGCAGGTATCGCCATCAAATCCTATAAAATTCTCATTTTCGGTCAAATCCCACATTGGCTTCATGCTGGCAAGATCGATGACCACACCGTCAACAACCCCAACATTCCCTGTGACAGTCAGCTTGTGATGAGTGGTCAGATCCCTGTCTTGCAATATGTTCGAATCGAGATTGTCAGGCAACTTGAACTCCCAGAAATCGTCTCCCTCAAGGTCAACCACAAAAACAACAAAGTACTCACCATAATGACGATCCTTATCCTTGTACCGCCTCTGTTTTTTGACAAAAATGTAATTTTTCCAAACGTCAAACTCACCTTCTGCATTGATTATTTTTTTCAATACATTGTCTTTATAAATAACC
>CAYYJO010000019.1:0-5552 GCA_964472265.1 uncultured Caldisericales bacterium
GCCAGTCTGTGGAACTGGAGGCCGGGGGTTCAAATCCCCTTATCCACCCCATCCATTATATCTAAATCCCATTTTTTTAAAAAACCAGTTCCTATTGCCATCAATTCTTTTAATGTTATTATTGAACAAAATGAATGTTGCCGGCAGATATGAACTGATCGAAAAGATTGGCGAAGGGGGTATGGGCGAGGTTCACATGGCCCTTGACCTTCAAACGGGAGAGCTTGTAGCCGTCAAGATTTCAAACATGTGGCAGGCAAGGGATCGCGATGCAATGGTTGAGAGGTTTACAAGAGAAATAGAAATCCTCTCAAGGATAAACCATAAAAATATAGTTAGATTCAAAGATTCTGGCTCTGGTGACGACTTCCTGTATTTTGTCATGGAATTCATTCCAGGCCAGCCGATTGCAAGAATTGGAGATTATCTAAAATCCACACGCCAAATCATCCAGATTGCAGAAGCTCTCGATGATATCCATAGCAAAGGCATCATCCATCGGGACTTGAAACCATCAAACATTTTGGTCTCTGAAGGCGAGGTGAAGCTTCTTGATTTTGGCATCGCACATATCACAGAGAGATCGGCGGTGATGACCAAAGCTGGAACTTTCATAGGAACTGCCGAATACATGTCGCCTGAACAAGTCATGTGCTCTGGTCTGGATGAGCGTTCTGACATTTACTCGCTTGGAACGGTGCTTTACGAGGTTCTCACCGGAAGGCCACCTTTTGTTGCACCAGACATCATCACCCTCATCCACAAAGTGATTCAGGAAAGACCGGTTCCACCCTCACAAATTGATAGTACTGTTCCGAAAGGGCTAGAGATGATCTGCCTGAAAATGCTTGAGAAAATGTCGGAAAGGCGATACCAGACAGCAAGAGAGCTGATTTCAGACCTCGTGCAGTTCGTTGAGGGCATAGTTCCATCTCAAAAGCTTTCGTTCAACTATATCAGCAGAGAGTCACCTTTTATAGGCAGGAAAGATATTTTTTCAGTCTTTTCCGATATGATTGGCAATGTCGTCAATGGTTTGGGCCAATCGTTGGAGCTGGTTGGTGGGATCGGGACTGGCAAGACAAGGACGCTGGCTGAGCTTCAATCGCTATCCCTTTCAAGGTATGTCAGATTCCTTGTCTGTGACAACAACATCGTTGAGCCTGGGTCGCTTTCGATCACTTCGCTTCTTGATTCTCTTTCAGACTACGAAATCAATGTTGAGCCTGAATTTGTCCTCGCTCATGCCCAACTTATAAAATCACTATCCGAGAAACTTTCTGGCAGGCTAAATCTCCCACCAGACGCCCAGTCGCAGAACGAAGGAAATCAAGCCCCGTACATTATTGCCGACCTCCTCCTGAAGGCTTTCCCTGGGATACCGGTGGTTTACGCATTTGACAGCAACATCGACCCGCTCACACAAAAGGTTGTTGATATTCTGGTTAATTCGGCAGAGTTCTCCAAGGTTCTTGTGATATGTGCTTCAAATCAGCATGCGAATTTACAGTTCACCAAATCTTTTGAGCTAAAACCTTTGACAAGCGAGGAGATGTCGCAACTTGCCGAAAGAGTTCTTGGCCGGTCAATAAGCGCTGAAGAACTGGCCTCACTTTCATCAAGAACCGGAGGAAACCCACAGTTCGCCTTTGAACTGATCAGGGAGTCAAGGGATGCAAGAAAGACAATCACTTTAACCTCGCTCCCGGAATCGCTCTCAGAGCTTCTAAACAAGAAGATTTCAGAAATCGATGAGGACTCAAAGAAAATCCTGTCCAAACTTTCATTGCTTTCAACTCCAATGCCGATACACGAACTTCAGGTTTTGCTGGGCATTGAGGAGGTAAAACTCAGGTTCTCACTCCAGGCTCTGTTTGATGAGGGATTGATCATCGAAAGGTTTGCCGGTTCTGAGTTTGTTGTCGAAATCAGCTCCGGTGCACTAGCCGAGGTCATTTGCAAAACGATTCCAGGGGCAAGCCTGACAAGACTACACTCGGAAATTGCCTTTGCCCTCGAGGTGCTGGATCCTGACAAGTATGCATTCGTCATCGGTTCGCACTATTTTGAGGCTGGAGAAATCGAAAAAGGCTCAAGATTCATGCTGGAAGCCCTCAGAGACTCTTACGAACATCAGCAAAACAGGAAAGCCGAACTGTGCTCGTCGATTCTCATGCCGCACCTTGACCGGATAAAAGAGGAAATGTTAAGGTACAACTGTTATTACTTTAGCACCAGGAGCCTTACCGGTGCGGGCAAACTTACAGAGTCGTCAAGCTTGATAGAGAGATTTTCAAAATCGCTCTCCGAGATGAATGCGACAAACGAAATGTGGATGAAGTTCCACATCTGTGAGATGGCACTTTACCTTGGGATGAGGAGTTTTGAAAAACAGCTCAAGGCTGCGATGGAAGCACTCAAAAGATTTGATCGGTCGATTCCAAACGGTATGAGATCAACCGTTTATTATTACATAGCTTCTGCGTACATCAACTTGAGTCAACCTGAAAAAGGCTTGAATTTTGCTCAGAAAGCCGTTGAGCTTGCGCAGACTCCAATGGAGCGTTTCATGGCCAGGAATATCCTTTCAATAGGCTATTCCAAACTTTCAAAGTTTGAAGAGGCAATTCAGATACTGGAAACGATAAAAAAAGAGGCGCAACGCGATAGCCAGATTAACACAGAACTTGTGGCGATGTTCAATCTTTCAACATTTTACACAAATCTTGGCAAAGTGGAACAATCCAATGCATTGGTCAAAGAAGTGCTGGACAAATCGATCATACACCACTACGACATCATCTCTGCAAATTCATATTTAAAAGTAATAATCAACAATAATGTATTGATGAAAATCAAAGACAACAAAAGCCTCATCGACGACTGCGTTCTTTTCTTCGAGAGAAAAAACCTCAAGACAAACATTGTCCATATCTACCAGCAAGGCGTACTTGTCAGCCTGCTTGAAAAGAATCATCAGAAATTCACAGCAATGCTTGAACGGCTCAAGAGTGAAGCCGTTGAGATGAAACTCAGGGCTTACATCGTGGTATGTGACATTCTCAAGGCCGATGAGATCGTCGAAAGAAAAGAATGGCAGGAGCTGATTGATTTCCTCTCTGAAGCTGAAAACGAGCTGAAGACCCTGATGCCACAGGAATGCCTTGACGATTTCATGGTTCTCAAACATTCACAGATGGCAACGGCTTATGCGAACATGGGTATGATCGAAAAAGCAAGGAACCAGCTGAAGTTGGCTGAGTCAATCGTTGGTTCAGAAAACAAAAAGTGTGATCTTTCCTGGGTTACCATCGTGTATCGCATCGCAAAAATTGAGGCCGGAATCTTTGACTCACTTCAGGGGCAAACCATAAAGGGGTCGTTTTTTTCAAGGCAGACAGATGAAAATCCAAAACGCCTTGTTCCTGACACCTGGGCAAAGGTTTACTCAGACATACAGGACAATATGGGCAAGGAACGCATCTCGCCTACCATGTCCTTCTACTATAAACCAAGGTTGACATATCTTTTTGCCAAACACATCTACAACAAAATCAGATTGGAGCCTTCAAGCGCAGATCGATCCGAGATTGCAAACAAGGCGCTCATAACAATCAATGAAACGCTTGGTTATCTTGACGATAATGAGCTTGAAGCTTACAAGGAAGAACTGAAGACGTTAAGCAGAAACATAACTGATGCGATAATAAAAAAGAGGTACTGATGATAACAGATTTCACCATGCCGACAATCGAAACGCCGAGGTTGACACTGAGGAAGATGACGTTGGACGATTCAATTGATGTCTTCGATTACGGAAAAATGCCTGAGGTTTCAAAATACTGCATCTGGGACACCCACACAAGCGAAGAAGACGCAAAAATCTATATCAAATCGGCGTTGGCCAAGTACGAAAACAACGAGCCTTCAGACTGGGGTATCTTCCTCAAGTCTGAAAAAAAATTGATTGGAGCAATCGGTTTTGTGTTTGTTTCAGATCGCAACATGAGCTGCGAGGTTGGCTACGCCATCTCAAAAAATTATTGGCGTCAGGGCATCACAACAGAGGCATTAAAAGCTGTGATAAACTATATTTTCAACGATATGGGCTTTCACCGCGTGGAAGCAAGGTGCTACTTCGAAAACGTTGGCTCGTACCGGGTTATGGAGAAAGCCGGCATGGTTTACGAAGGTACGGCAATAGACCAAATGTACGTCAAGGGCAACTTCTGGACGATGAAACAGTACGCAATCGTGAATAAAAAATAGGTTATTGCTTCGAATAAAGCCCCGTATAGTCTGTTTTTGAAATGATGTGCGTTTTTATTGCGCTGTCAAACTCACTTCTTTTCGGTGGCTTATTGAAGCTGATCCTGTTATCAAGAGCGTAGAGTGTGAAAACGTAATGGTGAGGTTTGCCTGGTGGTGGACATGGGCCGTTCCAGCCGATGTTTCCCGTGTCATTTTCGCCCTGGCTGGCTCCGTTGATCGTTAGCGTTGTTCTTGGCTGGCTTTCAGCAAGCCTTGGAATTGATGGCAAAATATCGTAAACGATCCAGTGCGTGAAAGTTCCCTTTGGTGCATCTGGGTCTTCGCAAACAAGAGCAAGACTGGCAGTGTTTTCTGGTATGCTATACCATGAAATCTGTGGTGAGACATCTCCACCGTCACACGCAAATTGCTTTGGAATTTCCTTGCCATCTTCAAACGATTGGCTTTTGATCATGAAATCCTTGGGCTGGTGATCCTTGTCCGGTGCCGGTTCGTTCGTTGCACATCCTGCAAACAGTGCCATCAAAACAAAAAGAGCCATGAATTTTTTCATGGCTCCAATCATAGCAATCGATGTTGGTTTTGTCTAGCGTCCCGTGTCAACCATCCGGTAAAGTTTTAGCTTTGCGTTTTCAGTTTTGTAGAAATTGAATGTCCAGCCGACTTGTTCTGTGTAGATTTCGTAAACGAAAAGGAACTTTTGTTTTGTCTCGTTCACTTTTGTCTGGTCGAACATTGGGAGACCGTAGGCGAGCTGAGCATGGGTGATGATGAACTGATCGGTGGTCTGGGTGCCAAACGAAGGGATGACGCTGATCATGTCAAATTTTGGGAACTGCGCTTCCGGCTTTGTTTTCCATATTTCAGCCTCGCAAACAAGGAAACCGCCATCTTTGCTGTAGATGTTTTCAAACGGACTGTCCTTGTCAACGTTTGGGATTGTGAAGACTATATCGGCCTTTTCCAACCTGAAGAAAACTCCGTCCGAAATGTTGATTTCTTCGCCAGTCTGAGCCAGCTGGAAATCCTGTGTGCGCTCGAGGTTCAGCAAAAACTCGTTTTGAACCGGACCTTGAGTTGGCCCGCAACCTGCAAGCAGGACAAGACCTATGATTATGGCAATCTTTCTCATATTCCCATATCGATGAGGGCAAGCCTTTTTTCAGGGGTTGCCGTTTTGTCGAGGATTTCAATTGAAAGACCCTGGGTTTTCCCAAGTCCTTCAAAGATGATCGTAGCCTTGTAGTTCAGGGATGACATCGCCGGAATCATCTTGACCG
>CAYYJO010000019.1:5562-8981 GCA_964472265.1 uncultured Caldisericales bacterium
GTATTCTGCCTGTGAAATTTGAATACAGGCTCTCGTTCTCGGTTGGCAGGAACCTGTTTCCAAACACATCGACCATCTCAAACCTTACGTTTTCAAGGTTCATCGGGGCTGTGGCGTCGATGTCGACATCGACAACGTGGAACATTTCCTTTGTCGGAGAAGTTTCGCCAATCTTTTCCATCGCCCTGTAGTTTGAAAATGTCCAGGTGGCATCGAGCAACTTGAACGATTTGCCGATCCAGATCGGGTTTGCAAGGTCGGTTATCACGTCACTGGCCGGTTCCCTGTTGCCGTTTGGTGGCTGGTCAGTCCTTGGAAGGTCTGTTGCTGCCTGTCCACAAGAAGCCATGAATACGATCAGGACGGCTGCTGCGCAGATGGTTTTAAAGATTTTTGCCATAGTTCCTCCAGGTTGTAGTACATTCTCTCTTCTTTTCCGAAGAGGTTGACTATAACGTCACCAAAATCGACGAGCACCCATTTTGAGCGGGCTGAACCCTCGATCTTCCTGACATTTATCTGTTTGTGCTTTGTTATCTCCATGAGCCTTTCAGTGATGGCCTGTGTCTGGGGTGGTGCAAGGACGGTTGCCAGCACGAAATAGTCACATATCGGAGTCCTGCCGGTAACATCGATGACTGCAATGTCCTCGGCTTTCAAATCTTCAAGTACTTCCTTTACCTTTTCCACAAGTTCAAATGGTTCCAGTTTATTCCTCCTTTGAATAAAGGTTGTTGGCCTTAATGTAATCAAGCACTGCGTTATCGACAAGATGTTCACAGGGAAAGCCTTTCTTAAGCCTTTCCCTTATGATGGTTGACGAGATGTCATTTCTCGGAAAATCGAGCATCAGTATTCCAGACTCGTTTTTGCCAGCTTTTATCAATGCCTCTTTCGCCTTCTCAAAGCCGTCGTTTCGTGGGACAACGATAAAATCTGTAAGTTTCACAAGTGTTGCAGGCTCCCTCCACTCATGGATTCTTGAAAGGGAGTCGGAGCCGCCGATAAAAAAAAGATCATCTTTGGGGTGGATTTTTTTTAGATGTTCAAGCGTTTCATAAGAGTATGTCGGGTTTTTTTTCAATTCAAAATCATCAACTTCCAGCCAAGGCACACCGAAACAGGCCAGCACGCTCATGTTGAATCTGTGGTTTGGTTCGATGGGCTTCTCGGCCTTGTCAAAAGTCGGAACAGAGCAAGGCATTATCAAGATTTTATCTAGATTGAACTGGGACTTGGCAAAGGTTGCCATTGAAAGGTGCGCAATTGTTGGGGGTGAGAAAGAACCTCCGAGCAGGCCGGTTCTACTCAAGCAAAAACCTCATCTTGCCAATGATAACGGCATCTCCGTCCACAGCTCCCATTTTGCGCAGTTTCTTCTCTATTTCAAGCCTTCGCATCTGGCGATCGACAAACGCCTTGCCGTCAACCGATTCGATGTCGGTCTTGGCGACAATTCTTTCGAGCCTGGAGTTTTTTACCGCCCAGCCATCGGGAGTGTTTTCAATTGTCACTTCATCGGTTCTGTCAATGAGTCTGATCTCCTGTGCAACCCTGGTTTCCGGTTTCGGAATGTCTTTTATGATCAGCCAGAGCTTTTCAATGAGAACTTTAACTCCGGTGTTTTCGAGGGCTGAAATCCTCATGTACGGAATGTTTCTGGATTTTGCAAACTCTTCGAGTCCGTCTGTTGCGTCAGCAAAAATATCGTTCTTGTTGCCAACGATGAACGCTGGCTTGTCAAATGTTTCTTCGTTCCACAGCTTGATCTCGTTCCAAAGCAGTTTGAGCGTTGCAACTGGATCTTCTTCGGTGAGGTCGATAACGTAAAGGAGACAGCGACACCTTTCAACATGCCTGAGGAATTCAAATCCCAAACCTTTGCCAAGGTGGGCGTCTTCGATTAGCCCAGGTATGTCGGCCATTGTGAATCTTGAGAAATTGGCCGTTTGAACCACTCCAAGCTGGGGCTGAAGGGTTGTAAAAGGGTAATCGCCAATCTTTGCATTGGCATTTGATACTCTGGTCAAAAGCGTGGATTTTCCGGCATTTGGGAAACCAACGAGTCCAACATCGGCCAAAAGCTTCAGTTCGATCGTGATTGTGAAGGTTTCACCTTCTTCTCCACCTGTAGCGATGTGGGGAGTCTGCCTTCTGGCATTGGCAAAACAAGCGTTGCCTACACCACCCCTGCCGCCGCGTGCGACAAGAAGCTCCTGCCCCGGTTCAACCAGATCGGCAAGAAACTGGAGGTCTTCGCCAACGTAAACGCTTACACCAACAGGAACCCTCAGAAAGAGGTCGTCAGCCGAGACTCCTGTTTTGTTGTTGTTTTGGCCGTTCTTCCCATCTTTCGCCCTATGGTTTGGATGCTCGGAAAGCCAGTACAGATCATTTATTTCAGGATCGGCAACAAGATAAACGTCCCCGCCACGACCACCGTTTCCACCGGATGGGCCGCCTCTGGGGACATATTTTTCATGCCTGAAGGTGACAACGCCGTCCCCGCCTTTGCCAGCCTGGACGTAAACTGTCGCCTTGTCTACAAACATTTGTCTTTACTGGATTGGTTCGATGTCGACCTTTTTGCCGGTCTTGCCGAATCTTCTGAATCTCACGATTCCAGCAAGCTTTGCAAAAATTGTGTGGTCTCTGCCGAGGTCTGCGCCAGTGCCAGGATAAATCCTTGTGCCGCGCTGCCTGACGATGATTCCGCCGGCATCGACGCACTGACCGTCTGCCACCTTAACGCCCAAGTACTTTGGATTGCTGTCCCTGCCATTTGTTGCGGAACCGCCTGCTTTCTTGTGTGCCATATCAATCCTCCTTGTAACTCTTTGCTATATATTGCGAGTTCATGATGCGCACCAACGCACCGTAACCAGGCAAAAAATCAAGTTTCATGCCAACTTTTATCTCAATTTCGGCGTCTTGCACATCTAGGATAGTGTGGTCTGAAGTGCTGCCAAGGATTTCGATTCCATCTGCCAAAGGCTTTAAAAGTGTGGGTTCGGCGTCTGCCATTCCGAAGTTGACGATCGCCCTTCTCCTGATTCCTTTTTCCTCAAAGTGTTGGACATGGCCGGAAACATTCTGGGAGATTCGACCGGTTGGAACGGTCGGTTTGTCATAAACCTCGATCACTTCTCCGGTGAGAACAAACGCATCGGGTCTGAAACCTTTGAGAATTCCACGGTCGGTCACATCGGTTCCGAGCATTACGCCTTCTCCGATGCGGTGATCGTTTATCTCTTTTGGAAGTTGACCTGATAACGCCAGTGGGAGTGTGTTTGTTGCGCCGGCTGAAATCCAATTGACCGGAATTCCGAGTTCTGTTCTTATCTTGTCAGCGACGGCGATGATCTTTTTCATGTGAGTTGGATCGGGAACTACACCTGCAAAACAGGTGAGCACTCCGC
>CAYYJO010000019.1:8991-32657 GCA_964472265.1 uncultured Caldisericales bacterium
TTCCGTCAAGCTCGATGTTTGGGATTGAAAGGATTCCTTTCACGAAACCGATTGCATCCTTCTCCATCACTCCTTCACGGAGGTCGCCAAGCTCGATCATTGAGATGACTTTGTGGGTTATGCCAAGTTTACCGGCAGATTTGCCTAGTTCCCTGATGTTTTCAATTGTTGATTCAAGAGAAACATCAGCCAGCTTTACAGTTTCATCACCACGTCCAAGTCCTGCAGGCCTGATGAGCATTGTTTTGCACTCAGGATGAGCCTTCTTGATTTTTGCCAGGTTTTCAAGCCGCGAGTCAGCAAGCCCTAAACATCCACCTTCAAGCAGCGCTGAAACAATTTTCATGTCTCCGGCGACCACTTTGCTCACTAGCCAGACCCTGGAACCTTTTGGGCACAATGAAAGCGCAAGCCTTGCATTGTGCTTAATGGCTCCCAGATCCACCGTGATGAAAGGTGTTAGAGCGTGCATCATACAAACATTCAATTTTAGGAGTGGTTTTGAATCAGTCAAGGAAAGAAGTTGAAGATGGCTTTCTGTGCCGAGGATTAAAACCAAACAAACTGTTTGTTGACAATGCTTAACCACACATAATATAATTGGAAAGTTGTTTTAATCAATTCGGAAGGTGTGGAATGAAAACAAATGATATAACCAGATTGGTAATCATCGTTTTTATTGTCGGTATTTCAATCCTCATCGCCTTCTTCCCTTCGTCGTTCACAACGACAAGACAGGTGATGAGCACGAACAACACGACAAAAGAAATTACCGAGTCAATGTTCCCCTACAGGCTGGGTCTCGACCTGCGTGGCGGTGTCCATATCGTGCTTGACGCTGTCGACACAAAGGAAAACCCGGTCACCGATCAGGCTATTGAAAGCACGATCGCTGTTCTTGAAAGACGTGTCAACCAGCTCGGTGTCTCTGAAACGCTCATCCAGAGACAGGGAAACCTCAAGAGAATCATCGTTGACATCCCGGGTTACCAGGATGTAGACCAGGCTCTCTCGGTTGTTGGAAAGACCGCTCTCCTGCAGTTCAAGGACAAGGATGGAGCACTCGTCGTCTCAGGCGCTGATCTTAAGTCGGCAACCGCCGTTTATGGTCCCGGTGGCAACAGCAGCATGACGAACGAATGGCACATCCAGTTCGAACTCAATGAAAAGGGTGCAGCAGCATTCAAGGCCGCCACCGAAAAAGCAGCCGTTAACAAAGACCCAATCAGCATCTATCTCGATGATCAGCTTATCATGTCACCAACCGTAAACTCAGCAATTCCAGATGGCAAGGGCATCATCACCGGCGGTTCATCGGATGATGAAGGCGCACAGAAGGAATGGGCAACCACAAACGCCATCCTCATCTCAGGCGGCGCCCTCCCAATCAAACTTGACCCGAACCCGGCAGAACTTAAGGTCGTCGGCGCAACACTTGGACAGGACACAATCGCAAACGTAGAGTTTGCAGCCATACTCGCCCTTGTGCTTGTCGGTCTCTACATGTTCCTCAACTACCGTGGCCTTGGTCTCATCTCCATCGTTTCACTGGCAATTTATGCCTGCATCTACCTTGCACTGCTTCTCCTCGTTGGTGCTGTCTTCTCGCTCCCGGCAATTGGAGGCGCCATCATCTCAATCGGTATGGCCGTTGACTCCAACGTCATCATCTTTGAAAGAATCAGGGATGAACTCAGGGACGGCAAGAGTGAAGTGGCTGCAGTCGCAAATGGATTTGCAAAAGCCTTCAGAACCGTTCTCGACTCCAACATAACAACACTTATTGGTACGGGTGTTCTTTACATCCTTGGAACGGGAGCAGTAAAAGGTTTTGCCGTAACACTTACTTTCGGTATCATCGCCTCGTTCTTCACGGCAGTATTCGTAACAAGATTCTTCGTTGATATGCTCATCAAGTTCGTCAAGCCTGAAAGAGGCTCACAGCTCTATACCTTCATCTATGGTGTGGGAGGTGGAAAATGATTATCCTCAATCCAAGAAAATGGGACATCATTGGCAAGCTGAAATGGCTCGTTCTGACATTCCTTGCCGTGATTATCCTTTCATCGCTGATCGTCGGCATTCGATGGATTGCAACAGGCTCAACAGCCGACCAGCTTAAGATCATCTTCAAGGAACCGATAAAAGCAGAAGAAACGGCAGTCATTGAAGATGCTTCAAAGCTTGCCATCGATAACGGTCTCGAAAACATAAACGTAAACATCCCCGCAGAAACAGCAGACTTCAAGGCAAAACAGAGAATCTTCATTGAAGCAAAGACCATTTCCACTGAAGCTGCCCAGAAGATCTCGGAAGCAATCCAGACAAAATATGGCGCAATCGAAGGTCAGCCATCAAAATCATCAGTGGCCATTCCAGGACAGCCATTCAACTGGGGACTTGATTTCACTGGCGGAACAATCATGGACATCACCTTCAAGGACAACTTCAAGGACAACGGCGAACCGATGAGCGATGAAAAAGTCATTGCAAAGGTCCGCTCAATCTTTGCAAGCAACGGTGTACCAATCAACACGCTCCAGGTTCAGAGAAATGTGGCAGACGCTGCCTCAGGCAAGAGCTGGTCAAACGCCATCCTCGTCCGTACACAGGAAGCATCGGAAGCCAAGAGAGAAGCTGTCGTTGAAGACCTTTCAAAGAAGGAAAACTTCGGCGAAATCAACAAAGATAAGTTCAGCATCGACACAATCGGTCCAGTTGTTGGTGAAGAGCTAAAGACAAAGATGATCACAGCCCTTCTTTACGCCCTTGCCCTCATCTTCATCTATATCTCAATCAGATTCCAGCCGAGAGCAGCCGTGACTGCTGTCCTGTGCCTCATCCATGATGCACTGCTTGTCTTCGGCATCCTTGCACTCTCAAACGTTGAAATCAACTCGCCAGCCGTTGCTGCGCTTCTCGCACTTATAGCCTATGACGTACAAGATACAGTCGTTGTCATGGACAGAGTCAGGGAAAACAGCAAGTTCTACTCTGGCAGGATGACTTATGCAAAGATGGTCAACGATTCGATCACCGAGACATACATGAGGTCATTTAACACATCAGTAACAACATTGATTGGCATTGTCGTTCTCATGATCCTGGGCGGAAAAGCAATTCTCGACTTCACGCTCATATTCTTCTTTGGTCTTCTTGCCGGAACATGGTCATCGATCTACATCGCAGCCCCGCTTCTCGTAATCTGGAAGAATGCAGAAAACAGAATGGGAAAGAACAAGGAAGCCCCGGTTCAGATTGCCACAGCAGGCGGACCGGCCCTTACAGTTTCAGTGCCAACATCATCACCGACAGGATTGGAATCAAATGCAAACGCCCCAATCCGCAGAGGCCCACCACCTTCCAAGGGAAGAAAAAGCTCAAGGAAGAGAAGATAGCACCAGCACCTTCAATTTGTAATAAGTAAAAGTTCAGTAAATACCTTAAAGGGACGGAGGTTCCAGATGGGCAAGCTGATACTTGTGGCGCAGGAGAACAGTGAGTATAAAAAAACGCTGTTCTCTGCACTCGAACCGCTTTATGCGGAAGGATTCATGATCCTGTCTTGCATCAGTGGTGAGGATGTCTTCAAGAAGCTTGCTCTGGGTTCTCCGTCCCTTATTATTTTGGATCTGGCATTGCCAGAGCTGGACGGCTTCCAGGTCATCAACCGTCTCAGGTCAAACCTTTCAACGGCTGGCATCCCGATAATTGTCGTCTGCTCACCACAGCAAGGCATTGCAAAACTCATTACCAAATCTTTTGGAGTCGAAGCCTACATCAACAGGCCATACGCACCAAAAAAGATTCTTGAGATGGCCAGATCATACGTAAACGGGGGTGCAAAATGATAGACATCTTCCTGAATTTCCCCCAGGGTGGCGCAGCAAAATCTTTGAGCAGCGAGTTTGCAACTGACCCAAAAGATGCCCTTTATACTGTCAGAACGCAGATGTTTACAGGCTTCCTCGAAGCTGTTTTCCCTAATTCAAAATTTGGTGCGCTGCTTTTTCGTGGACGCCCGATGATCATGACCTTCCAGTCAGAAAACCAGCTTTCTTTTGGTAAAGAAGCCATTGAGCATGCCGAGAAGGAACAGGCCAAAGTTTCAGGCGACATCTATCGAACTCATGACATGGACAACGACATGCTGGCAAGCTTCTCCGGGTTGCTCTCACAATACCCGGTTTTCAGGAATTTCTCTCCAAGAATGCTCATCATTGACGAGCTTTTCAATAGAATGGTAGAAGACGCCTTCAGTGGTTGCCTGTTCATAAACACCTGGAGCGAATCAGTGCTATTGTTCGTCCAGCACGGAATGTTGCTCGACTGCGAAAACGGCAAGGTTTTAAACCGTTTCCCGATCAACGAGGCTCCGGTGACTTCAGACATGGCAAAAGCGATGGGCTTGATGGGCGACCCAACCTGTTCACTTGATATTTACGAAACTCCGGAAAACCTCTTCCTCTCGCTTGCCGCAACTGAGTTTGGCATCACATTCCCAAGAACAAAATCGCTGGTCTCGCTAAAGGATTCCCTGATTCAGATTGCACGTGACGAGTTGAAGGCAAAATCGGTAGATTTTGACAATGCCATCTCAGACACCGGAAATGATCTTCAGCAGATTGAAGACATCTGCATGAATCCGGAGAACTATCTGACCATAAACTTTCCAAGGAGAACACTCAAGGCGCTTGCCGAAAAGCTCACCTACGAGATTTCAAAATTCAAGCTCCAGCAGTGAGGTTCCAGCAGCTCCATTTTTGAGAGAGCTTTTTGTAGGCTATGTCAGCCTTTTCTTTGTTTTCAAACACACCATAACAGGCTGATCCTGAACCAGTCATTTGAAATGGAATAGCCCCTTCAGATTTCAGTTCTTCCAAAACATTTTTGATCTCAGGCTCGATTTTTTTGGCAGGAATGAGCAGATCATTTTTTGGATTTAAAATTCTGTCAGGATTTAGGTTTGATGAAGGTTTGCACATCTCGTCGAAATATTTGTAGGCAAGAGGGGTTGAAACTGATCCTGCTGGTTTTGCCAGTACAATTGAGTATGTTTTGCCAGCAATTTCGTCGACAACCTCGCCTCTTCCGCGCATTCTCCGCCATCCTTCGTAAAGGAAGCATGGAACGTCTGAACCGACTTGTTCTGCAATTTCTGCCAGTTGGATGGTTGAAAGATTTGTTTTCAACATCGAGTTTAACCCTTTTATGACGCAGGCAGCGTCGGACGAGCCACCACCAAGACCGGCTCCATGCGGGATATGCTTGCTTATTTTAATGTTTATTGCTCGTACGATTGAGAGATGGCTGCAAAAAACGTTGGCTGCCTTCCAGCAAAGATTGTCTTTTCCAGGGCAGATTGCACTTTCGACCAAGATTTCGCTGCCCTCGGAAATTGCTATGTTGATCTCGTCGAAAAGATTGATGGGAGCGACGACTGAGTCGATTTCATGGTAACCGTCGGGTCTGGTGCCTGTGATGTAGAGATCCCAGTTGATCTTGGCTTTACACTGGAATGAATCCTGCAAGACGTTTGAATTCGTCAACAGTTAGAACCTCTCCCCTGATGTTTTTGTCAAACCCCAGGAACACGATCGCCGAGTTCACCTCGTCTGGTTCAAAACCAGCCTCAATGAGTGAATTGAGCAGGGTTTTGCGGCGGTTGTGGAAAGCGCCTTCAACCACCTTTATGAAATGCTCTTCCTTGTCCGGTGGCATTTTACCCTGGCTGGATGAGCGGAATTCCACAAAGTCAGAGCCTACATCGGGTCTGGGGTAAAATGAAGAAGGGTGAACCTCAAATAGTTTTTTTGCCGTGAAAGCGTATCTGGCGTAAACAGAGAATGCCGTGTATTCCCTTGTTCCAGGCTGCGCCTGGATGTGATCCATTATCTCTTCGGGAAGCATGAAGTAGGCCGGGGTGTCAGGAGTCTGTCTGGCCCACTGTGAAATGATGTTTGAAGCGCAATAGTATGGCAGGTTGCCAAAGATTTTTGTTGGCTCAAGCGTGGAGAGGTTTATCTCCCGAACATCTGAAAAGGTGAGCTTCACGTTTTTGAACAGCTCTACATTTTTTTGAAGAAGTGCACGAAGGTTTGTGTCTATTTCAATAGCCTGGACATCGTGGCATGATTTTGCAAGAAACCCTGTCAAACATCCGACTCCGGCGCCTATTTCAACCACCCAGTCAGCTGGATCGAGACTGGAAGCCAGTATTATCCTCTCGAGGACATTGACATCGTGGAGGAAATTCTGACCCAGGCTCCTTTTGAGCCTGATCTCATAACGGGCGAGATCATCTTTTAGATCCCTTAGGCCATTCAAGTACATAGACCCTAACCTTCCTCCTTCCCCACCTGAAAGCCTCTTCCTTGCGATAAAAGAAGACGTCCAGCCTTTGCGTCTGGATGGCTGAACCGCAGTCGCCGGCAATTGCATAGCCGTAGCCTTCGATGTAAAGCTTTGTAAAGTATGGGATGAAGTGTGGGTCGACTGCAACAACGCCGTATCCCGACTTCATTCCTGTTGCTGTTGTCCATGGGTCGCCGTCGCACTCCTCAACGGTTGGCGAGTAGGCGGTTGAATCCATAGTATAAACTTCAAGCGCTCCACCGGGGAGTTCGCCTTCGCCAACAGCCTGTTCTTCTGAAATTGGTTTTTTTGATATTTTGCTTGCAACGAAAGTTGATGACTTCAGCTTACCGTTTTCAAACACCTGCCTGTATGTGTCTTCACGTTCACCGCCAGTGCCTGGTTTCCATACGACAACGTTGCCACGCTCAACCTGTGCGTTTGGGACGTAGTTTATTTCGTACGGGATTCTGGTCTTGGTTTGTACGATCTTGTGTTCAACCCTGATGACCCTTGAGATGAGGCGATTTGGGTTCTCCGGGTCGGGAATGATTTCAACCCTGTCCAGTGGACCCAGCTTTATTCCCTGTGCGGCCACGATGTTTCTGACGTTGCGTTTTGTAGCGTAGAGTTCCTTTTTGATGCCGTCGGATTCGAGCATGAAAGGCATGGCCTGGTCGTGCTCAATCTGCATACCGTTTTTGAGGTTGAGGTCAAGGGTTGAAACCTCGCTGCCGTTTGGCAGAAGCACGATCCTGTCGTTGTTTTCAACGTGGATGCCCATCTCGTCAAACAGCCCGGAAATGGTTTTCTGGTAGGTCACCCTTACGTCTGTTTTTTTGCCGGAAGTCACCGCAACAGCCTTGCTGGAAATGATTATCGACAGTATGAATGCGACTGTGCCCAAGGCGACAAGTCCGACCGCGTACCTGTTATATTTATCCTGCACTTTGCAAACAGCTCCATTTTTTGTAAAATGTTTTTGTGAATATCATATTACCAAAAGACGCGTTGATCCGCAAGGCTAAAGAGACCGTCCAAACACACTTTGCCGGCGTGGCTCTCCACCCGGAGGCGATGATGGTTGGTGGTACGATCAGGGACATCCTCCTTGGCCGTACGCCGAAAGACATCGACATTGCCACACCAAACCCTGCAAAGCTGGTGGCCGACCTTACAAAAACCGGTTATACCCATGTGCTTCTGGATGAAGCCAGGGACATACACAGGATGGTCAAAACCGACGCACACATTGACATCACACCCTTAAACGAGAACCATATCAACGACCTCCTCTCAAGGGATTTCACCGTCAATTCAATCGGTTTGATACTTAGAAACAACGAAGTGCTCGATCCTCAGGGAGGCATGAAAGACCTCTCCAAAGGTCTTGTTAGGGCGCTCTCCCAGGACAGGTTCATCGAAGACCCTCTCAGACTCATCAGGGCTTTCAGAATCGCTGCCGACCTTAACTTCACAATCGACCCTGTAACGCTGAGATTCATAACAAAACTGAGTCACCTTATCAGCAAGCCATCAAAAGAGCGTGTCAGAGACGAAATTTGCTGGATGCTTGAAGCAGAGCGGACTTTCCATCTCATCGAAGAACTCTGGAGGACAGGACTTCTTGGCAAACTCTTCCCCGAATTTGCAGCAGTCACCTCGATTATCCAGAACAAACCGCACGCTTTGGGTCTGGCCGAGCACCTGATGTGGACATACAAATATCTTGAGGACATTCTCATTGACCTTGACGATGTCCTGGGACAGTATGCCGACGATGCCAGGGAAGTGCTCTCGAAAGTACTTGCAGCGAACCGCAAGGTTGTCATCGTCGCAAAGCTCGCAGCCCTCATGCACGACATCGGCAAACCGCAAACCATCACCTATGACCAGGAAGTTCATTTCATAGGCCACGACACCCTCGGCGCACAGATGGTCGAGAAGAGGATGTCAGAGTTCAAGTTCTCTGGCGCTGAATCAAAAGCCATGTCTACTCTGGTTGAGAACCACATGAGACCACACAACCTGCTCAAGCTCGACGAGGTATCGCCAAGGGCAGTCTTCAGGTTCTTCAGGGACATGGATTTTCTGGCAATCCCAAGCCTGTTAATCGGCATTGCCGACGCCTACGCAACAGAGATGCTGCCGTTTGGCGCCTTGGACAACTACCACGAATTTGCCCGAATCATGATTGATCAGTCCATCAAGATTGGCAAGCCGAAACCTCTGCTTTCAGGCGAGGAAGTGATGAAGATTCTGAAGGCGCAGCCTGGACCAATCATTGGACAGGTGCTTGACGCCATGCTTGACGGTCAGGCTACAGGCGAAATCAGGGACATCGAACAGGCACGCACATTCGTCAAGACATGGAGACCGGATGAAGGAAACGCTTAAAGAATTTGTCATGTGTCCAAGTGCATCTGGACACGAAAATGAAATATCGGAACTCTACGCCAGGAAAGCCAAGGAAATCGGCCTTCATTCATGGGTTGACGGCAAGGGAAACGCTTTCGCGAGCTTTGGCAAGATTGATCCCGCAAAGAAGACAGTTTTGATTTCTGGTCACGGCGACGAGGTCGGTGTTGCGGTTGCCGGTTTCACAGACGATGGTTTTGTAAGGATTTGTGACTGGGCTGGACAGCTTGACCCAAGGATTTTACCAGGCCAGGAGATTTTCATAAGAGGCAAGAAGGATGTTCCGGCAATAATCGGCATTCTTCCGCCACACCTTCAAACTGCAGCCTCGGTAAACAAAGTGTTTGAAGTTACAAAGCTCTACGCTGACACCGGCATGACTTTGGAAAAGGTGAAGGAGCTTGTGACAATCGGCGATCCAATCTACTTCAAAAAAAGGTTTGTCGAACTCAAAAATGACAGGATCGCCTGCAATGCCGCCGACAACAAGACGGCGCTTGCGATAATGCTTGAAACAGCAAAAAGACTGATCAGAACAAAGATTGATTTCAATGTTGTCTTTGTCTGCACTTCTCAGGAAGAGGTGAATTCAACCGGCGCCAGGAGGGCTTTCCTTGAACTGAAGCCGGATATCGCAATTGCCATCGACGTTCTTCCCGGAGATCAGTTTGGCTCTTCAGGACTACCAACCTACACACCTTTTGGAAAATCTGTCTACATCACAAAAACACCTTACTCAAGCGAACCAATCATCAAGGCCCTCAAGGATGCCGGCTCAAAAGTGAACGTCAAAGCCGAAGTCGCCGCCTATCGCAACTCATACACGGAATCAACATCATTCTGGATGACAGGACTTGGTTGTCCAATCGGAGATATTGGCGTTCCAATAAGGTATCTTCACCAGCCGGTTGAAACCTTCGAGCTTGAAATGCCACGTCAGTGCGCCCTCCTCCTCTCGGAATTCCTGCAAACGCTCTCACCTGATCTTAAGGAGGTGCTTTGATGGAATTGCTTGAAAAACTCTCAAACGCGTTCGGCGCTCCAGGCCATGAGAAGGAAGTCAAAGACATTCTCATCTCATACTTCAAAGAAAAATTTGGCCTTGATCCTGTCGAAGGCGAACATGTCGGCAACCTCACGTTCATAAAACAGGGCAGTCCAGGCAAGCCAAGGATCATGCTCGACGCTCACCTAGACGAGGTCGGATTCCATGTTTACAGCCACACTAGCGATGGAGACCTGAGGGTTGTTGCTCTGGGTGGAATCGATGACAGGGTTCTGCCAAGCAAGTTTGTGTTGGTCGGCAAGGACAAAATTCCGGGCGTGATGGGGCTTCTCCCTCCACATGACGAAGGCTCGGATTTGACAAAGGTCGCAAAACTCTCAAGCTATGCCGTCGACATCGGGTGCAAGTCAAAGGAAGAGGCTCAGGGACTGGTTCCTGTTGGATCGCCTGTGACATTCGACACGGTTTTTGAAGTCTGGGGCGACATCGTCAAGGGAAAATCCTTTGATGACCGCGCCGGTTGCTGGGCTGTTGCAAAAGCATTTGATACAAAGACAGATTGCACAATCATTGCATCATTTACGATGGGTGAAGAGCTTGGAATGATGGGTGCAAGATACGCCGTCAGACGACACAGACCAGACCTTGTGATCTGCCTTGAAGGAACATCGGCAGGCGACACACCTGATGTTGATGGCCACGTTGTCTGCTCGCGCATGGGTCATGGCCCGGTTATTACGTTTGAGGACAGGGGAGTGATAATCCCAAAGAAAACAAGGCTCCAGCTTGAGAAATGTGCAAACGACAACAAGATACCGTGGCAGTACAAGGGAACGGTTACAGGCGGAACCAATGCCGGGCAGATGCACATGGAAAACGGTGGAATCCCTTGTCTTGTGATTGCGGTTGGGTGCAGGTACATCCACTCGCCGGTCTCGCTTGCTGCAAAGTGCGACCTGGAAAACACCATCAAACTCGCAAAATGCTACCTTGAACAAGTTGACAAGGAAGGAATCTCCCTATGAAAGAAATTTTTGGCAAACTGAAAAACATAGCTGCACCGTCAGGATCGGAAAACCTGCTCATCGACGAGATCGAAAAGATCATTGCCGGAGTTGAAACCAGGCGTGATTTCATGGGCAACCTCATCGCAAGAAAAGAAGGAACAGGGTCAAAGATTCTCATTGAAACCTCGGTTGACCATGATTCAATCGTTGCAAACCACATCGATGACAACGGCTTTGTGAGATTCTACCCTTCATCGGGTTTTGCCGAAAAGGACGTACTTGGCAAGCAGTTTGTGTTCATGTCCGGCGCAACGGGTTTTGTCGGAACCGAGGAACTTGCTGACGGAAAACCACAGTTTGCAAAGATGTTCATCGATCTTGGCTGCAAGGACAAGGCATCGGCAGCAAAGCTTGTAACAATAGGCGACCACGCATGTCTTCCCGCTTCAACAAGAATTGAGGGTGACAGAATCATTGCCACAGGCAACGGCAACATTACAGCCTCCATCCTTGCCACAGTCGCAAAGGAAATTGAGGCCGGAACAAACAATCTTGTTTTTGCGTTCACAGTTCAGGGTAGGATTGGCGGAAGAGGTTCACTGGCTGTACTTACAGGTGAGGAACCTGATGCAGTAATCAGCATAGATCTGTACCCAGCAACCGACACCCCGAATCACCCAGACAAAGTGAAAATCGAGCTTGATGCTGGCCCCGTACTCGTCATTGCAGGCAACGGAGTCTTCAGAAGCAAGGCAATCGTCGATGCGGTCAAGAGCGTTGCCCATTCGTCAAATATCCCGCTTCAGCTTGCTGTCAACGACAGATATGACATCAAAGAGGCCAGACTTGGAACAGCCGTGAAAGCTGCACCGATGGCCACAATTGCGCTTCCGGCAAGAAAGTATGGCGAGGGCATTGTCTGTTCACTAAAGGACGCACTCCATCTTTCAAAACTTGTTCAAAAAGTTAGCGTAAAAAAACTCCTGAAATAGTTGAATTTAACTTGACCGAATCTAAACTTTCATTTGGTCAGGAGGACTAGAAAATGAAAAGAACACCGCTTTATGAGAAACATGTTGCACTAGGCGCAAAGATTGTTGAATTTGCCGGTTACGAGATGCCGATCCAGTACACTTCCATCCTTGACGAACACAAAACAGTCAGGGAAGCAGTCGGTATTTTTGACGTCTCCCACATGGGCGAAGTCGAGATCAACGGCAAGGATGCCGTAAAACTTGCAGAAAAGCTCTTCACAAACTCTGTGGCGACAATGAAGCCGGGAGAAGCTGAATACACAGCAATGATCAAGGAAGACGGCGGAGAACTCGACGACCTCTTCATCCACTACGTCAGCCAAGACCGCATTTTCCTGGTTGTTAACGCTTCAAACGCAGACAAGGATTTTGCGTGGATGAAGAAGCACGAGATGCCGGATGCAAAGGTCACAAACCACAGCGACGAGTGGGCTGAAATGGCTGTACAGGGTCCAAAGGCTGCTGACGTAATCGCAAAGATCACCAACTTCAACGCTCCGTGCCTTCCCTATTTCCACTTCAAGTTCGACAAGGTCGCTGGATTTGATGCAATGATCGCCAGAACCGGCTACACCGGCGAAGATGGATATGAAATCTACGTCAAGAACGCCGATGCCCCGAAGGTTTGGGATGCAATCATGGCTGCCGGCAAGGAATTTGGAATCAAACCAATCGGCCTTGGTGCAAGAGACACCCTCAGGTTTGAGGTTTGCTACTGGCTTTATGGCAACGAGATGGATGAAACAATCAATCCTCTTGAAGCAGGACAGAAATTTGTCGTGAAGTTTGAAAAGGACTTCATCGGCAAGGAAGCTCTCCTCAAGGCACAGGAAGCCGGCATAAACGTGAAGCTTGTCTGCCTGAAAATGACCGAAGAGGGTGGAATCCCAAGATCACACTTCAAAGTTTTTGATGGCGACAAGGAAATCGGCCATACAACATCAGGCGGCCCACTCCTTACGGTCGGTTACATCGGGGCAATGGCCTATGTTCCAACCTCATACAAGATCGGCGCAAAGGTGCAAGTCGAGGTCAGAGGCAAAAAGCTCAATGCAGAAATCATTAAAAAGCCGTTCTACAAAGGAACGTCGGGACAGGTGAGGGAAAGCTGAAAATGGCAGAAAACCTTGAAGCAGTTGCAAAGCAGATCAGACGCGACATCATCTCCATGACCCAGTCGGCCGGTTCAGGCCATCCGGGTGGATCGCTGTCGGCTACGGATTTGATGACCGTTCTCTACTTTGAGTCGGCAAACATCGATCCGAAGAAGCCGGACTGGGAAGACAGGGACAGGATAATTTTCTCAAAAGCCCATGTCACCCCGCTGATCTATTCAGTGCTTGCAAGGCGTGGCTTCTGTGATCCGGCAATTCTGCCAGGATTTAGGAAACTCGGCTCGCCGCTTCAGGGACACCCTCACATCAAATGCGTTCCTGGCATTGAATCATCAGGCGGTTCACTCGGACAAGGCATCTCGGTTGCGCTAGGTCTTGCGCTCTCAGGCAAGCTGGACAAAAAGCCGTGGCGTGTTTGGTGCGTGCTTGGGGATGGTGAGCTTCAGGAAGGTCAGGTTTGGGAAGCGTTTATGGCTGCAGCCCACTACAAAGCTGACAATCTTGTGGCAATCATCGACAAGAACGGCCTTGAAATTGATGGATCGACGAAGGATGTCATGAACATCGATCCTTTGGCTGACAAAGTAAGGGCTTTTGGCTGGGAAGTCATCGAAATAGACGGCCACAGCTACGCCCAGATCAGAGAAGCATTCGACAAGGCAAAAAAAACAAACGGGAAACCGGTTGCGATCATTGCAAACACAGTAAAGGGCAAGGGCGTGTCGTTCATGGAAAACAACGTGAACTGGCACGGCAAGGCTCCGTCCAAGGATGAAGCGGAAAAAGCCCTCTCAGAGCTGGCATAAACATTAGCCTTTGATTAAACCGCCGTTATGATGACGGCGGTTTTTCTTTTTCGTGTCATGAATAGATAATCGGTAAACGCTAGTTGTTACTAGTTTGCCTGATTAAATGGAGCCGCGTTTTCCTAACCGTCCCTTTCCTCAATGTTTCCGAAATCTTCTGTCTTTTCTTTACCCTTCACTAATAAACTGACAGAAACTCTGGAGGTGGCGGCGTGAAGAAGGGGATTTTCGGGCAGTTGGTTCTCATTGCAGTTCTTGTGGCGACGTCATGCAGAACCCGAACAGAAAGTGTTTTAAAGCAAGTAGAGTTAAAACAGATCGGTCTCAGGTTCACCATCCCGGAAAGCTGGAAATTTCGATACTTTGACTATACTCTTCACAACGTTGTCCCTCCACACCTTGAGATCAGTGATGACTTCACCTCAAACCACATCCTTTTCAACTCCCAGTCGGGAAAGATGGAAGTTGAACTCTCAGAAAAAGGTTTCTGGATCAGTGTTTCAAAGCTCGGGAAAATTGCTGACGGTGAGCTTTATCCTTCTGGAAACAATGAGTACATCGTATCGGTCGACGACCCAGAGAACTGGATTCTCCAAAATTCCCTGCTTGGCATCAGGGTTGACATAAGACGGGCTGATCGCTCTCACGATTCTGAGTTTGATGAGTTCCTCGGCTCAATCTCACGGATGCCTTGACAAAACAGAAGTGACCGGCTAGTGTCAAAGTCGGTATGAGGGAATATTTTTCTAGTCTGGCACATCAAAAGAGTCGCTGGTTTCTGGTCGGTGTTGCACTGGTTTTGCTTGTTACCTCGTTTGTGGGTGGCATGAAGGTTGGCAAATTCACTGACAGTGGGAGTGTTCCAATTTTTTCACCAGACCCTGATTGGTTCATGACCACATTCAAGGCTACCCAGCCGACAGTTTATGAAATATCAAAAGTCATTGAGGTAGTTGACGGTGACACCTTCAAGGCTGACCTTTCGCGGTTTGGCCGTGTCGAAGAAAAGAACATAAAAATCAGACTTGCTGGTGTCAACTCTCCTGAAAGATTCGATCAGAATTGTTGGAAAGAAGCAAAAGATTTCACCTATGGCTGGCTAACAGGTGGTGGCAAGGTGTTTGTCGAAACCTGGGGCAAGGACACATACGGCAACCGTCCAGTAGGATTTGTTTACAAACAAGACCCGTTCAAATCGCTGGAATACGATCTGGTCAGAAACGGTTTTGCCCTTCCGTGTCTTGGTTACCTGAAAAGTCAGGTAAGTTCAGAAAAATTCCAGAATCAACAAAAAATGATCATGGAAGCATCTACACTTGCCCAAAAGGATGCAACCAAAAAGACTGACAGCGTCTGGGCAAAGACGATGTTGCCAGTTTTGCTGACAGTTGCACCAAACACGCCTAACAAGTCAAACGCAAATGGAGACAGCATTATCATCGGATTGAACGATGCAAGCCAGGTTATTGACCTCACCGGTTTCTCGGTCATGGATGAGTCGTCGCAGCCAGATCACCGGTTTTACCTGCCACACTTTGTTCTGGACAAAAACATGAAATCACTGACCATCTATGTTGGAACCTCAAAAGATTCTGGTTGGATCGCAAGTTCGGGCAATAAACTGTTCGCGATGTCGGCAGGCGACTGGATCAACGACTCTGGTGATACCGTCTATTTGAGAGACAGCAGCAGAAGAGTCGTTGCCTATGTCGGTTATGACTCAAAGAAGAAGACAACTAACTAAATGTCACTTCTTATTTCCAATTCTCTTCTTATATAACCAATTGATTGGAAAAGCCAATATAATGATCAATAAAGCAGCAATAAGCAATATATACTTATATTTGCCTATATCATTATCCATTATTGATCTTTCAGCATTATAACCTTTGTTTTGATTACTAAAGGTGTCATCTGAGGACTTTTCAGCAAATTTGATTATAAATATCACTGAACCTTTGGAATTATCAGTATTGCCTACGAAAGAAGCGTATTCTGTCCCAAGCTCTTTCATCCTGTCAAATTCGGCCTGGCTCTCGAAAAGCAGCTTCTGTGTGTCATCGATTGCCTGTTTCACCTTTTCGGAACCACCTGCTTTTTCAACGGTCGACTTCAAGGAATCCATTGTCTGGCCGAGCTTCTTGGTGTCGGGCATTGAGTCAAGCTGATGCTTGAAATCTGCGATCATCTTTTTCATCTCTGATTGCGGAGGCACGGTCATGCCATTGAATTTTCCACCTGCAACCAATAGTTTCAGTCCATCAACAGCCGATCCGAGCTGCTTTGGTATGTCGGCAAACGGCGGCACTGTTTGTCCCTGGAATTTTCCGCCATCGACGATGAGTTTCAGTCCGTCGCTGATGTTTTTCAGCCCATCAACGGTTGTGTTGATGCCTGGGATTTTTTGTCCCATGATGGTTCCGCCTTCAGAAAGGGCCGTTAGCGTGTCGCCAAGGAGCTGCATCTGTTCAGGCAGGCTTGAAATCGAAGGCACCGTTTTGCCGCCAATTGTTCCACCATCGATCATGGTTTTGAGGTTTGATGAAACTTTGTCTGCGTCTGTCTTTACGGGGTCAATTTTGTCGAAAGCAGATTTTCTCAGCTTCTCAAGTTCGTCAAGTTTTGAAATGAGCGCCGAATCGGTTGTCTGGGACTTTATTTGTTTGATCAGATCGGTCATGTCCTCGAGGTTGGTTTTGATTGTGAACAGCTGCCTTGAAACTTTTGAAGCCGTGTCGGAGGTGGTTTTGAGGGAATCAACGGTTGCATCGATTCCGCCAGCGTTTGCATCGAACTGGCTCTTCATTGTGTCGATAACCTGTTTGTGACCGTCGGAAAGCTGTTCTAGTCCATCAACTCCATCCTTCATGGTTTTAAGGTTCGTTGCGTAGTTTGAGAGCAGTTGTGAAAGACCGCCAAGGCCAGAATTGGCCGTGTCTACTGCTGTTTTGACGCCATCGAGAAGCTGGGTAAGCTGGTCGATGTTTTTTGAGGCTTCCTTCGAGTCGAAGTCAAACTTGATGTCGAGCATGTTGAAAAGATCGGCATTTCCGCCAAAACTTCCGAGGATATCGATTGTGCTCTGGTCGATGGAAGGAAGTTCAATTGAGGGAGCAATGGGCATGATTGAAATCTGGAGCGGCGGAAGTTTCAGGCTCTTTGACCTGATTGTGAAATTAACCTTTGCGTCAGGTTTTGGGAATGCCGTCCAGATGTATCTCGAGGTTCCGCCAACGGTCATTGGCATCGCTGAATCGCCCTTTATCTCGTCGTAATCGCCGATGTCAATTGAGAGCTGAACCATGATTGTCATTGGGTAGTAAACGGTTTTTGTCTCGGACACTTTTCCTGAACCAGTCTCCCAGGAAAGGGTTTCCTGGCTTGAAAGATGGTTCGTAAACGAAAGACCGACTTCAAGGCTGCCGTTTCCCTTGACCTGCTCGGGGGTCACCGGTTTCCCGTCGAGTTTGAGATCGACTTTGATTGAAACGGGCAGTTCTTTTTTGGTTTTGCCGGTGTAGAAGATGTCCTGTGTTCCGTCGGTGTCCCAGGTGAGGTTTGCGCCGTCCTGTTTTGGCTGGGTTTTTGAATCAAGGACTGTGACGTTTTCAAGGTCTGGTGTGTCTTTGACTGACACCTTTCCATCGCCTTCGACCCTGATCCAGTTGACTACAGATGTTTCTGTTGGTTTGCCTGTCCAGTCGGCGATTGTGTAAACAGTCTGGGTTCTTTCGATTAACGGCACTGCAATTACCGGGATTATCTGGAATGTAATCATTGCCAATGCAACAAGTGATAGTTTACGCATCTTTTCTTCTCCTGATCTGCTCATAGGCCAGCAAAAGTGCCGGAAGGAAGACGATTACAAAAAATCCTGATATTAGTGACCCTCTGGCAAGCAGGGATCCAAGGTCCCTGATCATTGAAAGCTGGCTGGTGAATGATATGGCGGCGGTTGCAACAAAGAGCGTGAACACTGAAGTGACAATTGACGGACCTGCCTCCTTGATGGTTTTGATCATCGCCTCTTTTGGTTCTGATTTTGTCAGCTCTTCGTTGAATCTGGTTGTGACCAAAATCGAATAGTCGACAGTGGCACCCAGTTGTATGGCTCCAAGTGCGATGGTGGCAAAGAAGAAGACAGGATTAGCGTTTGTAAACCACAGGAATGAGATGTTTGTCCAAATGGCTGTCTGGATGGTGCCGACGACAATAACAGCAGGCCAGAAGCGCCTCAATGTCAGGAGAACAATTACGAATATTGCAATTATGGTGACTATGGCAACTGTGCTCATGGAACTGCGTGCAGTCCTGGCAATATCGTAAGCCAGCATATCGGAACCGGCCGCATACATTTTTTTGGGAAATTTCTGCTCAAGCTCCTGAATTGCCCTGAAGGTTTCGTCTGCCTCAGCTTTCGGCATTTCTTTGAAGCTGACGGTGATTAGCGTAAGTCCTTCCTTCTTCATCTTTGAATAGAGTTTCTCGGGGATGAAGCCTTGCGGAACCAGAGACATACCAGTTGAGCCAGGGCCTGAAACGGATTTTACCCCTTGAAGCGCAGCAAGTTGTTGTTCAATCTGCCTTTCTTCGAGATTGGTTGTGTTTTTTAGAATCACACTGACAGTTTTGCCTGAGCCAAATTTTGATGACACAAGATCAAAGTCTTCCTGCACCTGCTGCTCTAGCTTGATTCCCTCCGACATGTTGAAGGTGAGTGGCTGATTTGAATTGCCGATGAACGCCACAACACCGATGACCACAATGATGCAGATGAGCATCCACTTGTTTGAGACAATTTTTTTGGCAAGGGGCGTGAGGTTTGGGATGAAGTTTCTATGACGGATGGCGGAGAGAGGCTTGTCCAGGAACAGCAGCATTGCCGGCAGGATTATGACAGTGACCACGAAACCGATGAAAACGCCTTGCGCCATGACGATTCCGAGGTCTTGCCCGATTCTCAGGCTCATGAACATGAGCGCAAGGAAGCCGGCGACGGTTGTTATGGCTGCCGAAGCGATTGACACGGTTGTTTTTGCGATTGCGTGCGCCATTGCTTCTTTATGGGGAAGAATGTCTTTCTCCTCCTCGTAGCGATGGAGCAGGAATATTGAGAAATCCATTGTAACAGCCAGTTGTAAAGCCGCCGATACCGATGATGAGACAAAACTTATTTCACCCTTCCAGAGAGCTGCCAGGCCAAAGTTGAACAACACTGAAATTCCTGTGCAGATCATGAATAAAATCGAATAGGCTGGTTGAACAAGTGCAATGATTAGAATCACAAGCACGCAGATGACGGCCACGACCAGTGTGGAGGTTTTGGCCGATTCAGACATTTTTCTTATCTGATCGGTGTAAAGATAACCTCCAACAGTTCTGGCTCCTTGTCCGGCAGAGTTTCTGATTTCCTCGTCGTAGGTCATGATTGGCTTTAGCTTTGTGTTGACTGTGACTTGTACGATCGTCTCTTTGCCGGTTAAAAACATGTCTATGGCTGATTTTGAAGCGAAATCCTTTGGAACCTTGACGTCCTCGAGGTCGCTGTACCAGAAGGTTTCGGTGACGCCTTCAATTTTCTGGATTCTTGCGATTATTTCCTTGACCTGATCTGGCGGTTTTTGTGGAAGAATGAGGAACACCTTGTCAGACAGGCCAAATTCCTCAGTCAGAATCCTCTGGCCTTCGATCGAATTCAGCCCTGTTGGAAGATAAGAGTACAGGTCGTAATTGACTTTCAGTCTGGTCATTGCGACAAGGGAAAGCAAAAGACCTGCGACTGTGACAATGACTATAAAGAGGCGGTTTTTGACCACTAAAGCCGAGAATTTTTCAAGCATCCCTGTCCGCCATGATTCCAAACAGGCACATATCCACAAAAGACCTGATTTTGTCTGTGCTTGGGAATTCCGATGCCTTGGTGATTGTCGAGAAAAAGAATTGCATCACGGCCATGATTGTCAGCTGTGCAATTGAATCGTAATCCATCTCCCTGACGATGCCACTGTCATGCCCGACATTGAAAAAGTGTACAAAAGCTTTATGAATTCTAGCAATTATATCCATTATCATCGGCTGGTTTGCTGGATCGATTTCGATTGCCAGCACCCTGAGGATATCGGCGTTATTTCTGAAAAAAATCATGTAGCTGTCGAAAACCTCATATATTTTTCTGATGAAATCTTCTTTTGTGATGGATTTTCCCGTTTCCTCGAAAAGTTTGATGCGTTCTGTCTGTGAATTGATCATCTGGTTGCCGATTTCTTCGATGATGTCCTGCTTGTTTTTGAAATACAGATAGAAAGTGCCCTGCGCCAGCCCTGCATTTTGAACTATATCAGAGATTCTGGTGCCTGCAAAACCTTTCATGCCGATCACCTTCCTTGCAGCATCGATAATCAGTTGTTTGGTGTCCACGCTGACTCCTTTCAAAAATGACGTGACAGTCACTGACTGACACGTCAGTCATAATATTTAACCCAACAGTAAAAATCAAGGGTAGATTTATTGATGGGGCTATGAAAAAATGAGCGCTTTTGGTAGACTGTCATGCGTGGAAAAATGGTTGATTGTTGGGCTTGGCAATCCAGGTGAAAAGTACGCCCATACGAGGCACAATGCTGGTTTTGACGCAGTGGATGCCGTTGCAAAAATGCTAAAAATCAGGATTTCGAAGGTTTCGTGTAATGCAAGAATCGGTCGCTTTAAATCTGATGATTTCGAATTCGTGCTTGCCAAACCACAGTCTTTCATGAATCTCTCGGGGCAGCCGGTCAAATGTCTTGCCGATGCCAACCGAATTTCGTCGGATCATTGGATTATTCTTTATGACGACATCGACCATCCCGATGGAACGCTCAAGCTCAGGAAAACCGGATCAAGCGGCGGCCACAAGGGGATAAATTCAATTCTGAATGTCACTGGAAAATCTGATTTCTATAGGATAAAAATTGGTGTTGGCAGACCCGAAACCAAGGACGAAGTTGTGGATTTCGTACTTTCCAGACCACAGCAGGATTCGCTGTTCATGGAAACGGTTAAAAAAGCTGCAGAAATGACTCTTTTTCTGATTGAAAATGGTTACGAGATGGCCGGAAACCGTTATAACACCTCATCAAAAAAGGAGAATGGCGATGATCAGGTTTCGTAAGATTGGCACGATCAGAACTCCTTTCAAAGAGCCGGGAGGAATGCCGGTTCAACCGAAAGCCGGTCGCGGCATAAAGGGTGTGATCGAGATATTGCCTGAATTTGTCGATGGTCTCTCTGATCTTGAAGGGTTCTCCCACATCGTTCTGGTTTTCAATTTGCATAGGTCAAAACTGAAAAACCCGGAAGGCAAAAATTCTTTGTTGTTCAAAATCAAAGTGGCTTTCGGACTCGAAAAACCTTACAAACTCAAGGTTGTCCCATTCATGGACACTGTGGAACGAGGCGTGTTTGCGACTCGTGCGCCGAGAAGGCCAAATCCGATAGGTATTTCAACGGTAAGGATCGAAAAAGTTGAAGGGAACAAGGTCTACTTTCAGGATTGCGATATTATTGATGGCACGCCATTGCTTGACATAAAGCCGTATTTCCCGGAGATCGTTGAGGGTGACAAGCTCTGCTTCGGCTGGTCTGAAAGAACCATCGACGATATCGACAAGATCAAATCTGACGAAAGATTCAAATAACAAAATCCTCTGCAATTGCGTGGAGCTTCAGCTTGCACAGGCATAAATTTAAAAACCCCTGGAAAATCCAGGGGTTTTTGTTTTTCGATTTAAATCAGTCGACAAGACCGAACTTCTTGATGTTTGCATCAGCAATGGCCTGGATCTTCTCCATAACGCCCTTGCCTTCGTTCATCTTGAAGAGGTGTTTGAACCTGCTCTGACCCTTGAGATATTCCTCAACTGGCACCTTTTTGATCTTCTGGACTTTGACCAGTTCGCCGTTTTCATATTCGACGATTGGGAAAAGGCCAGTGTTGATGCCTAGTTTTGCGATTTCGACTGTCTTTGCCGAATCGATTCCCCAGCCAAGTGGGCAGACTGCCTGAGCGTGGATGTAGGAAGTGCCGACGGTTTCGACGGCTTTCTTCACCTTGCGTTCAAGGTCTTTCGGGAATGCAATTGACACTGATGCAACGTATTTCACCTTGTGGGCGTTTGCAATTGCGATCATGTCTTTCTTGTCTGTCGGGTTGCCCCATGAAACGTCGCCTGATGGCGATGTCGTAGTGCTTCCACCGAATGGGGTGAGTGATGAACGCTGGATGCCTGTGTTCATGTAAGCTTCATTGTCGAGGCAGCAGTAAAGGATGTTGTGGCCGCGTTCCCACATGCCTGAGATAACGCCCATGCCGATGTCGGCTGTTGCGCCGTCGCCGCCCATGCAGACAACCTTTACGCCAGTTCTTCCCCTGAAACGGAGTGCCGCTTCGATGCCTGAGGCAACGCCAGCGTTGTTTTCAAAGAGGGAATGGATCCATGGAACTTCCCATGCCGACTGCGGATACTTCGAAGTGAAGATTTCCGAGCAGCCTGTTGCGTTGGAAACGATTGTGTTTGGTCCGATGGCATCCATTATCAGCTTCATGGCGATTGCTTCACCGCAGCCAGCACAGGCTGTGTGTCCGCATGCCAGAAGGTGCTTTGTTCCGAGTTCCTGTCTTATTTCTTCTGCTCTGTTTGCCATATCAGTCCTCCACCAGTTCTTTCTTGAGGCCGATCCACTCTGAACGATGCGTTCCCGGGTTCGGGTTTGCAATCACTGCGTGGAAATGGCTTGCGATGACGTCTCTTCCGCCAAGGCCGAAGATGTAGCTGTCGATTGCCGGTCTGGTTGGGAGAGAGTAAAGTGCAGCCCTGATTTCAGCGCCAAGAATTTCGCCAACGCCTGCCGACATTGCCCTGTCGAATACGATGACCTGTTTCTTGCCTGAAAGAGCTTTCCTGACTGCTTCTTCCGGGAATGGTCTGAAGGTTTTGACTTTCATGAGTCCAACTTTTTTGCCCATTTCCCTCTGCTGGTCAACAACTTCTTCGAGGAGACCGGTTGTTGATCCCATAGCAACGAGAACGACTTCAGCATCGTCAAGCTTGTAACCCTGGATGAGTCCGCCGGCTTTTCTGCCAAATGCCTTCTCGAATTCCTGGGAGACCTGCTCGATTACAGCGAGTGAATCGACGTTTGCCTTGTGCATGAGATATCTTGCTTCCATGTGGTATGCCGGTTCAGAGAAGCAACCAAGTGATGACGGCTTGTCTGGATCGAGCATCTGGAATGGCTTGTATGCCGGGAGGAACTTGTCCACTTCTTCCTGGGTTGGTACATCAACGGTTTCAAAAGTATGGGTGATGAGGAAACCGTCAACGTTGACCATGAACGGAAGCTGCACCCTTTCATCCTGGGCTATTTTCATGCCGATGATGTGGAGATCGAGGGCTTCCTGTGCGTCCTCAACGAAGCCAAGAATAAAGCCTGAATCCCTCATTACCATTACGTCCTGCTGGTCGCACCAGATTGAGAGTGGTGCTGAGAGCGAGCGGTTTGCACAGCACATGAGGAGTGGAAGTCTCATACCGGCGCAGTTGTAAAGAACTTCACTCATGAGGATGAGACCCTGCGATGTCGTTGCCGTATAGGCTCTCACGCCACCAGCGAGTGCTCCGAGGACAACCGAGGCAGCGCCGAACTCTGATTCGGTGTTGATGAACTCAGTCTTGAGTTCGCCATCAGCCACGATTTGTGCGAGGTCTTCAACGATGTGCGTCTGTGGTGTGATTGGGTAGGCCGAGATAACGCCTGGTCTTGTGAGTGCTGCACCAAGGGCGATAGCCATTGATCCTTCGATGAATTTCTTAGCCATTATCTCACCTCCAGAACCATCTCGATGCACTTGACCGGGCAAACGTTTGCACAGATGCCGCAGCCTTTGC
>CAYYJO010000020.1:0-32052 GCA_964472265.1 uncultured Caldisericales bacterium
GACCTGTTTTTGTTACAAGCATAACCAAAGCACTTTTTTCTATTGTATGCAGAATCCAATAATCTCCAACACTGTTCCGTCACAGCTCTTTTTCCAGATATAAAAACGTTGGGTATCCTAAAGCATTAATTGAACTGTCGACTGTGTTGTCCGGGTCGTATAGAACCTTCAATGGGAGCAAAGCCAGAAGGATCAGCAAATGAGATTGGGTTCTGGCCACAATAGATATACCTGTTCTGTGAAATGGGTGATCCAGCATCTCCACGGTAGGAGTCCTTGGTTGTGAATCTTGCTGTGACAGGATCATAATACCTCTGCTGTGCAAAATAGAGGCCTGTTTCTGAGTCATAATATGTTCCACCAAAGCCAAGAGGCATATAGATGGTTGGAGCTGAATTGGATATCCTCTCTCCATATGGTCCCCACTGGTAGTTGGCAACTACTGTTCCTGAGGTGTCCATAAGTCCCATGCATGAACCAAGTGAGTCTGTTATGAGATAGTATGTCACCTGGTCTCCTCCACCTCTTGATCCAGGGTCTATGATGATGCGGTGAGGCTGGAAGTAGATGGTTTTGAGGATAACACTGTGGTTTGAAGCCTGCATGTGTGTTTCACACCAGAGACCAAACAACACTACTGCATCAGAGATCATCAGTAAAAATTAGGATTCTTCATAGCGCTTAAGTATGGGTTGTTATTGACAAAACCCCTTCAGAAGTATAGGCATACAGGTTTGCCTGATCCGATATTACACAATATAGTTTACCTGGTACCGTATCCAACTCTTCAATCCAATACCAGTCGTTTATTTTTTGTCAAAATTTCTTTTTATTGTAATTATGCGCGATGAATTATCAACAACAGCTGAATACACATTGTAAAAAGAAGGATCAAGCTCTAGTTCAAATTTTAGGTTGTAAACATTAATGATTTGTTTAGAAAATGTATCTTTATACCTAAAAATACCTTTATTAGAAATGTAAATAAATCCATTATTAAACCTTACACTGTTATGTGTCAAGTCAGGCTCTTTATATATCATCGTTATATCTGGAAGCATTTGAATTGATTTGACTACTTTTGTATTTTCCTCGAAAACTAAGAAATAATTATTGTTATATATAGCATCATTGTCGATCCACAGCGGTTTTGAAAAATCAAACTTATCAGGTTTGAAATTAACCTTCGAATAATCAATGTCAACCGAATCACTTGGATCAAGTATGTTGTATATCGATGCGCCATCAAAAACCATATTTGGGTTATCTGCTTCAACGAAGGGCTTCTCTCTTCTTATATCTTTTAACAGTTCCCCTTCGACATTAAGGATCTGCAATCTTTTCCTGTCATATGACTGCAAAGCAAATTCAGACTGATTATTAAAATAATTTGTAGAGAAATTGGATCTAAAATAGACGCATTCTGTTGCTAACTCGAATTTCTTTTTAAAGCCCACTTTTTCGTCAACACTCTCATATACCAATAAAGTAGCAGGATTGGTTTTAACAGTAACAAGTAAGAATAAGTTTCTACCATAAGTAGTACTCTTATAATCAACTAATTCACCTGGTAAATCAATAGATTTCATTATTTTGTTTCTTCTGCAATCATGAAAGATAGTTATTCTTTTATCTTGATAGAAGATCGGCTTAACCATTGATTTTGCTTCAGAGTCGAAAGACCTAAAGAAATCAAGCTGTTTTTCACCATTTAAACAAAGATTATTGGATCGAACTTTATACCAAACATTATTTGGTTTAGTAATAACCAATAATACGAGGAATAACCCCAATACCAACGCTATAAATATACCTGATAGCGCAATCATTCTCATGGTCCTTTTTGTTGTCATTCAAATACCCATCCAATTATGGTATAATAATTACATCATACTGATGCAACTGCTTTCTGTAAAGCCAACCCCTTTGTAGTTTGTCGGTAGTATTATCGATATTTATTTCTGGGTTATTGTATCTACCATTCCATCTTATACGTCCCCAAAATGATTGATTTTTACCAAACGCCTTTTTCATTATATACGCCCAATATTCACCCTGACCTGGGTTGATTCCCGGCAAAATAGGTAAAGACGAATGCAATGGTGTGTTTTTTTGTGAATTGTAGAGAAATGCAGCAATCGCCAAAGACAAGCTGTACCAAATGCGGGATAGTTTGTCGTGCTACAGTCTAAATGAAATAAAGGAGGTCGCTTCATATCCTGAATTCCACGGCAGTTATGTATCGTGCTGTGGAGACAAGCTGTTTGTTATCGATGGAGGGGATCTTGTCTGTCTAGCCTCCAGGAGTGGCCTAAAATTCGACAGGAATTTTGTAGACTGCGGGTCGCTATCCCCTGGTTCATTAAAAAACAGTGATATGACAATTGAAAATGTCGGTCAGGCTACGATTGACGCTAAAGTTACAACAGATTCACCTAATTTCATAACCAGCCCAAACATCAAACTCGAAGGCGGAAAGAGTTTAAAATTGAGCATTGCATTCGATCTTTCAAAATACTCTCAGAGCATCCCGACTCCTTTATCAACTACACTCAAAATCTCCTGGAAAGACCATGAGTGCAGGATTCTGGTTAGAGGGCTTGCAGATTCATCGGTTGAGACGAAGTATTCATGCAAAGACATCATTGGTCTCCCGCCATGGCTCAATATTGGCGTCAATGCCGACTGCACATTGAAGAAAGCAAGATATAAGCAAACAAGGCACTATAAAAATGCTCGCCTTTTAAAAGACAAGATTGTCAGCTTTGAGGCAGGCAAAGTCAACGTCTATTCCAATTCTGGGAATTTCCAAATCCTTGCCACCTACAAATACGATCTTCCATCAGTCATAACACCCATTCCAGATTATTTGGGCAATATTTATTTGAGCAATGTTGATAAATTTGAGCTCACAAAAATGGATGTGATGACTGGCAAACAGCTGTGGACATACAAAATAACAAAAACAGATGACAAGAGGTATGGCAATTTTGATGTGCTTCCTGATAATGGCAAGATATATGTCATGACCTCAAAACAACTCCGTTGTATCGATGGAACCAATGGCAAACAACTATGGGAGTTTGCAGTTAAAGGAGGAGAAGAAGAATCCAACGATGAAAGCAATCAGATACCAATAAGCTTTGGTTCGATTTGCGTCGACGGTGGCAAGGTGTTTGTGCCAGTCTATTACATGAACCGTGGATTTGTATTGAACTGTATTGATGGAAATTCTGGTAACATTTTATGGGCGTCTCAAAACATTAGCATGGAATTCTACTATTATTCTCACTTAAACGGAACTTACCTATATGCAGACAAAATTCTGGTTTATTCTGGATTTCGGTACAGGTACGGTGGCAGAGACTACATGAACGTTTTTAACAAGACAACTGGGGAATTGGAGTATTCGATTGTAGCGATGCCAAACAACTGGCTTGTTGAAAATGGGATGCTCAGGACAAGCTCAGGATACTATGAAATCAATACAGGCAAGTTTATAATCGGAACATTGGACAATCAATGCATGGAACGAATAGGAAATCTCGTTTTTAAAGTTAAGGGTTACTATAACAATGCAATATTTGCCAACGATATCGTTACCGGGGAAACCGTTGCCCAAATCAATGGTTCAAGATACATTGAGGATCATGATTCAATTGCCATCGTTGACGGCAATGTCTTCATTAAAAGCCTTGATTATTCTGATAATGGGGATAACAAAGGATGGTTTGTATTCTCACCAATCGCGTCCAAAATTGAGTATCAGTCAGGTTCTGCCAATATGAAGGCTGATGGAAAGAATGTGGTATTGAAAGTGAGACCGGAAATAACAAACGGCAACTTTTACATTCCGGTTTTAAGCCTTTGTGAGCAGACTGGCAACTCCGTTTCGCACACAAAGCAAGCAAAAGAATATGGCGTTCACGTCAACGGCAAGTATTATTTTTTCACCGTGGGCAGCGCAAAATACGCTGATAAAACCGTATACAACCAACAAAAAACTATCAGATAGATCCAGCTAATCCAAAAATTGTTGCCATTGCCAGAAATGACGAATTGCTAATTCCGGCAAAACTTTTGTGCAGTCTGATAGGCTTGACCTGGTCATACGATGCGAAATCAAAGATGTTCACAATTGATTGTGCACTCAAGTAATTTGCTACGGTTCTCGCAAACATAACAGCCACTGAGCGCCTGGCAGAGCAAACGAATGCTGTAAACACCATGTATGCACAATGTTCTGGAAAAGAAAACATAGTTTCATCTGAATCGCTTGGGTATTTAAATCCATTTCTAATCTCATTGCCCATATTCTCGAACCACGAGTCTGCGCACCAGCCATATCATCTTTTATATACCAGAGATCTAGCAAGTTTTTTTGGGAATATTCATCAAATGCTGTAAAAATAGTATATTTTGAAGGAAATAGGCATTCGTAAGATACGATTCCATTTGCAACAGATGAGGCACTACCCCTGGGATATATAATAAAAAGGCCAGACGCATCCCACTGCGAAAAACAGTTGAAATGCTTGGATTCAAAATAACCTGGGATGCTGAAACAAAAAAGCAACAGTGACAAGATGAGGCTGGATGACAGTCATGATCCTCATAAACTCCATAAGGTGCTTTCTAGTTTATGAAACGATAAGAAAAAAACCTCCCGCAAGGGGAGGTTTTTGTGTCTGGCAAACAATTTATTGTTCAGCCGGATTTTTATCCAGTGGGATGACAACTGTGCCTGATTTTTTCACACTCTGGGTTTCGACTCTGAATCCGCCTGCATCGACAGTTCTCATGCCGACAATCACCTTTTCAGGTTTCACAATATCAAGAAACTCTTTTGTTATCGAGTTCGCAGGAGCACCGTTTGTTGCAACCACATAAGTCGATGGCGCAAGTTTCCCGCGCTCTATCAGCTTTTTGCAGATGGTTTCATTGATGTCGCCGGTCAGGATTGCTGAAACGCCATCTTTCTCGATGCGAACGACACATGTTCTGGCGGTTGTGTCGTTATCAGACATGTCGATGGTCATCGGATAGAGAATATCGAATTCAACGCCATTTATTGCCCATTTTGAGCCTGCCATGACTGGCTGTGTGACGATTGAGTTGTCGGCTGCAATTTTTGAAACATTTCTTAAGTCAGCAGAATCCGAGCTGGAAAGGATGTCAAGAAATTCAACCCTGACCTTGCCCAGAAGCTCAGACATGCCAGAGATCGTCTCCGGGTTTGCAGACGGAACAATCACATAGTTCAGATACTCAATCTTTTTCTGCTTGAGAATGTCAATGATCTTTTTTGCACCCGTCTTGTCTGATGAGCCATAGAGAACATTGAAGTACTTGTCGGTGATGAGCACAGGTGAGCCAGGAAGGGCCAGTACTTCAATGTTTGTCTGGCTTTCAAATGTCTCGCTACCTTTGCCCGGTATCAGGTTCTGGTTTGGTTTTACCTCTTCGGAAAGGTTTGGGTTGTAGTTTTGAACCGGATTGTAAGGATCGTACTTGTTGTCTTTTTTCTCCTGGACAACTTTTTCGGTAGCCCCGCATCCGGCAAGCAAAACCATCATAACAAAGGCAATGAGCAGTTTTCTCATCTGAGCTTTTCCGCAAGCTGCCTTGCAAGGACGGTTGTGTCTTCCCAGACAAACTCAGGGAGTCCCCTTCCAAAGTGACCGTAGTTGACGGTTTTCTTGTAAATCGGACGGCGGAGGTCAAGCCTCTCGATGATCCCTTTTGGTCTCATGTCGAAGCACTCAAGCACTGCCTTTGCGATTTTTTCATCTTCAACCTTGCCGGTTCCAAATGTTCTGATGGCAAAGTGGGTTGGTTCGGCTCTGCCGATAACGTAGCTTACTTCAGCCTGGCAGACATCGGCCAATCCTGCAGCAACGACGTTTTTGGCCACATATCTGGTTGCGTATGAGGCTGACCTGTCAACCTTTGTCGGGTCTTTGCCCGAGAACGCTCCGCCACCGTGCGGGCAAGCGCCTCCGTAGGTGTCAACTATTATTTTTCTGCCTGTCATGCCGGTGTCCGAACACGGGCCTCCGATGACAAATTTTCCTGTCTGGTTGATGAAATACTGGACATCTGGAGCAAGAATCTCTGCCGGAACGATTGGTTTTACAACCTTTTCAACAAGTGAGTGTCTTGCAAGCTCGGAAATCTGGTGCGGGTTTGAAGGGTCAAGAACTTCTTCGCTGTGCTGTGCGCCGAGGACAATCGACTTTATCCACTTTGCCTTGCCGTTTTCGTACTCAACGACCACCTGGGTTTTCCCGTCCGGGCCAAGCCACGGAAGGATGCCCTCTTTCCTGACGAATGCCAGCTGGCGTGCAAGTGCGTGTGCATAATGGATAGGCATGGGCATCAGTTCCGGGGTCTCGTTTGAAGCAAAGCCGTACATCATTCCCTGGTCGCCTGCACCACCAACGTCAACGCCCTGTGCGATGTCGGGCGACTGTCTGCCGATTGCATTGATGATGCCAACCGTATCGTATGTGAAGCCAAGCCACCTGTCACGGTAGCCGATGTCGTAGAGCACCGAACGGACGATTGCCGGAAGGTCAACATAGGACTTGGTCGTTATTTCGCCGCCAACCACTACAAGACCGAGGGTGACAAAAGTCTCGCAGGCTACCCTGCCGGTTGGGTCTTCTGCAAGGATGCAGTCAAGAACGCCATCTGAAATCTGATCGGCAACCTTGTCCGGGTGACCCTCGCAAACCGATTCTGAAGCGACAAATCTTCTCTCCATGTCGAACCTCCTATGGGGGGAAATGTAAAATCGGATTGATGATAGCAAAAACTGCCCCCCTGTCAAGTTTTGAACCCTTGGGGGAAAGCCTCATCAATTCTATTATATTCCCTCTTGACCAAAACGCAATATTAAAACCTTATAAATGCGGAGCCGATGTGGAGGTTCCTATCTTCCGGAAGTTTGTAATAATCATTGGTGAATTCAAAGGTTATCTTGTGGGCGCCTTTGGACAGTTTTGCCTTTACACCGAGGATTTTCGGTGAAACGTTTTCGACTGGTTTTTTGATAATCTCCTTGCCATCAACAGATATTTTGCAGATTGCATTTTCGGTTCCAGCCTTTGTTTGCCATGCCGTGAAGATTATCTGGCAATCTGCATCCTTTGGCAATGTAAACCCTGAGGTTGCCTTGCCGTTGCCCAAAAATGAGATTGACTCAAGGCTTGCCGAAACGTTGCCCTGAGTTGCCCAGTTTGAAAGCGTTAGAATGCTGGCTTGCACCGTCTTTGCACCTGCATTTATGAGGATTGCTTCGAGAGGTGAGGGAGTGCTTCTGTCCCATTCAATGAGATTTAGGATCAACCTTGCTCCTTTGGAATTTTTGAACAAAACCATATCCTGATTGGCAAGATATTTGTAAGAATACGCCTTGGTTACCTGGGCAGAAAGCGTCGAAAGCGGCACAACCACTCCCTTGCGCCAGTCATAAAGGAATGCGGTTGCCAAAGCAATATCGCCCCTTGAAACACCTGCAATCTCAGGCTGGTCGGTCAATGTCAAACCTTTTGCTATCTTTGCGTTTGGTAGGGAAAGAACCATTGTGGAATCGAAAGCCTTGAGCAGGTCAGCGAGTTTGGCATCAGCCTTTAGAGGTCTGTCAACAATGGTCAGGGATTTTGGGTCTGTAAAGGTTTTTTTTATGCTAGCCATGTCAGCTTTGAGGACATCCTGCCCAGAAACGTAGTTGAGTCCTGAGGCTTTTCCTGTTTCAAAACCTGTTGTGCCAATGAACTCCTTTGAGTCGTCAGAAGCTGTATAAACCTGTCTTGTCTGCGGCACAAGCTGGATTGAGAGCAGAGCGTTCAGTATCTGCCTGCACCTTGGCTCGGACGTGATTTTCTGGAGAATTGGAACCGTGGTCAAAACTGCTTTCCCTGGCAGTTCAAGCGCAACCGTGACAGGGCCATGACCGGTTCCTGCCTGTGCAACCGGCAGCACCGGAAGCGATGGCAGGAGCCTGAATCCACCGAGGGCCACGATGTTGTCTCCTGTAAAGTATCTTGTGACCAAATCCTTTTTGAAATCGCCAACCGTCCTCGACCATGTCATTGTCGTGAAATCCAGCGCCTGTTTGGTTCCATTTCTGCCGGTGTAGTCAGAGATGTAGCCTGCCTCAGGCATGTTCTTCTGTGGATAAAGCACGATTGGCCTTATGCCTTTTGAAACCAGCTTTTCAAACTCACCAGACTTGAGCGTGTCAGGCGCCACAACAACTGGATTGGCTTTGACATCTTCAATCCTGGTTGCAAGCGTGAAATCCAACCCTGCGGATTTGAAGCTGTCGGAGGCAAACTGGTTTCCGAAAAGGGTGAACTTCTTGCCGGTGAAAGCCTTTGGTGAGACCGTCATTTGTATGGTTTGTGTGAACAAAACCCTGTCACCATCGGACACTTTCAAAGTCCACGGGAAATCTTTTATTGCTGAAGTTGACGGCATCACAAGCTCGAGCGTTTTTCGAAGGGAATCGCACGGCTGGTACGGCAGCGTCCACTTCTGCTCCCTGCCGTCGAAATTGGATGAAACGGTGAGGTTTCTTGCTGTTTCAGAGTAGTTCTGGGTTGTAATCGTCCTTTGAACGGTCGTTCCCTCGTAAAAACTCGTGTCCCACTCGCGAACAAAACTTCTGACTGGTTCAAAGGCATTTTTGACAGCAAGAGGCACAATCTGTTCAGGCACGATGGGCTTGTAGTCTTCAAGCGGATTCCACGGGTTGAAAATCTCAACCCCCTGTTCCCGAAACGCCTGGATGTACATCTGGAACAGACGCTCCTTCTGCCTGTATCTTCCAATGGTTATGTCCTCATAGCCAGCGTCGCCTTCTGTCACCGCCGGTGTGTGGATGTTTTCGGGGAGCCAGAGGAATTCGCCTATTGAGAGTGGTTTTGCTCGGTTCCAGCTGTAATCTTTTGTTCCGGGATACGAACCTGCCTGGAACTTGTCCGACAGAAAATAGGCGTCCTGTGGATAGGTGAAATGGTCGTAAGGCTCGTAGGGGTAGTGAAGATTCACAATGTCTGCTGCGCCATTCGGGTCATCGTCACCTTCAAACATGATGAGCCTGCCAGACATCTCCTTTACATACTTGCCAAGCTTTGCAAGCTCCTCCTTCACGCCTTTCCTTCTTGAACCACCGGTGAGCAGCAGTTCGTTCTCAACCGAAGCGATAACCCAGCACGGATGGTTGTAGTCCCTCAGAATGTGGTCATCCCAGGCACGCCTGAGGTTGTTCCAGAACTGCCCCGATTCAAGGTCGTAGATGGCTCCGAAAGTCCAGGCAGCCGACTCGTTGACGATTAGAAGACCACGCCTGTCAGCCTCCTCAAGAAAAACCTCAGGGTAAGGGTTGGCATGGAGCCTGAGGCAGTTGGCGTTCAAAGCCTTGGCGTTTTCAATGACCGACTTTGCATAGTCGGCAGGAAGGGGCTGTTTTGCCTGAGCCTGATAGTGCTTTGAAACAGACCGCAGCACTATCTTTTTGCCGTTCAGATACAAGTCGCCCATTTTCGTGACAAACTCCCTGAAGCCGAAAACAACCGATTTTCTTTGAATCTCTTTGCCATTTTTTGAAAGGGTGGCAACACACCTGTAAAGGTTTGGATTTTCCGGTGACCACAGTTTTGGTGTCGGCCAGTCAATCTCAAATTCGGCCTTGCCACCGTCTTTTGTGATGTCGGCTGTAACTGGCGGAAACGCCTGGACTGCAGTGCCATCAAGCTCTTCAACCCATGCGCTCACTTGGCAGCCGTTCTGCCTTTCGGTGTGAGGTGCCAGCAGATCGACCCTGAGAGCCATTTTCTTTGCTTCCACAAACGTTTTTGTCCACATCCTGTCGATGAAGGCATCGGGGAGTTTGACGATTTCGGCAGGCAGAATCAGCCCTGAAAGCTGACCGGTCGAACCGATTGGATAAAGAATCGATTTTTCCTTGTACTGGTCCTTGGGTGTGAATTCCGTGTAGGCTCCGGGTTTGAAGGCTGCCGAGAGGTCGGTTGCACCAAGCACAACATCGTTTTTGCCTGATTTTGCCAGACCGGTGAGGTCAAATTCAAACGGGAGATAGCCACCGATATGCATTCCGGCAGATTTTCCGTTTATCCACAGCCTTGCCCTGAAGTTTACGGCTCCGAATCTGATTTTTACAACACCTTTTCCATCCCAGTCAAAAGAACCTTTGTAGTAGGCTGATCTGGATTGTGCGTTTGAAATCCATGCTCCAGGATGAACAAAATCAATCCAGCCCGATGTCGGCATCTTTGAAAGATCGGTATCAGCGTCTGACACCTTCACCCACTGTGTGAAAACCTGATCCTTCTCGGTTTTTCCAAGCGGTGGATCCTTCACCGGTTGCTCAAGTATTGAGAATCCGGAAAAAGCTATGACGGCAGCGATGGTTGCCAAGAGGCTTCTGTTCATGTCTCCATCTCCATTTTCTTTTTGTATTCTGATACGCCGAAATCAGGGAGATTGTCAAGAAGGCGTAAAGATGTAGAAATCGACGAACTTTTAGTCGGTGGGTGGTTCCAGACCGATGCCATCGAACAGGGCTTTGACTATCCTTGGCGAGAACATCTTCCCGGATTTCTTTGCCAGCCAGCGTCTTTCCTCTGGTAACTCCAGCAAATCCAGTACAGACTTGAAATGATGCTCCGATCGGTGGGCGAGGTGGTGGGCAAGCGACATTATCAACGCAGCCTCAGGAATCTGGTCGCCTTCAAGCCCTTCAGGATAGCCGGTTCCATCAAAATATTCATGGTGGCAGGTGATTATTCTTGACACTTCACCAAGGGATTTCACTGGCCTGACAATTTCGGAAGACCTTGCAGGATGGAGTCTGATCTCCTCAAGGATGCCCATGTTAAGGTTCATTGTTCCGTTTGCCATGTAGTTCTCGTAGGTTTCCATCGGCAGGTTTTTGAAAGAGATGTCACACAGCCTTGCGGCCAGATCGAGCTGCAAAAGTTTGTCTTCGCTGTATCCGAGCTGTGTGCCGGTTATCCTGCAGATGGTTCGAATGTTTTCAGTCCTTTGAGCCTGGAGCGGATGGATGGCCTCAAGGACTGCTGCAAGGGCAAGCAGGTGTTTGAGATAGGTTTCCTCGAGACAGGACTTGACTTGCATAACTTTTTCAGAAGGGGTCTGCATCTCTTCGCAGTTTTTGATAAGATAGGCGAAGTTTTCGACAGTCTTTGCCAGAAGGTCGCCTATTTCAATATTCCTTTGCCTGAGCGTGCTGCTCAGACTTTTGTTTTTCATCATTATTCCAAATTCAGTGCAGATGTTGCCCAACAAAATGTTTTCCTGATGGCTGTATGGAGCTGAGGTTCTGGAAAAAACAAAGGCGCCAAGAACTTCATCCTCATGTTTCCAAGGTATGAGTATCAGGTACCTGAAACCTTTGCCAGTTCTCACTTCCTCATTGATCGTGAAATCGTAGGCAAGTCTTGGTTCAACCGTTTTCACCATGCTCCCCAAAAGCTCCATGGCCTGCAGCTCATCCTCATAGCTTTTGCAGCTTGAGGCTATCAGCTTTTGTGAGGAACCACGGACAAGGGAGACCAGAAGTGCCGTTTCAGATTTTGAAGCTGCAAGCAGCCTTGAAAGAGCCTGTGAAATTCTCGTTGAGTTGAAATTGGATGTAGAAAATTGTTCGTTCCAGTCGTAAAAGATTGACAACTGTTCATAGGTAACGGCAAGTTCTTCAAGTATCAGGTCGACTTCGCTCACAGGTTTATCCTTATTTTGTGTGTTCCCTTATGGTCGCAACGAGGCTTGTTGGCGAAAAGGGCTTTGTGATGTACTCGGTTGCCCCGCATCTTGCTGCCCGCTCCCTGTCCTCGCGCTGCCCCCTGCATGTCAGGACGACAACCGGAAGATTTTCTATCCCCATCTCCTGCCTGATGCCAAGGAGCACGTCAAAGCCGGAGATTGTTGGAAGCATGAGATCGAGCACCACGAGATCGGGCATCCTCTCCCTTATGGCTTCGAGGGCGGAGTTTCCGTCGCCTGCCATCCTTACCTGAAAACCGTTTGATTCCAGCACAAACTTGATTAACTTTGCAATCGCCACCTCATCGTCGACAACAAGGATGTCGCTCAATGCCTGGCCTCCGCATAGTTCCAGGGTCGGTCGGCATGTCTTGACAGGGCGTATGATTCAAGCGGGAGCATTTCGCCGGTCATCTCATTGAAAAGCGGTGTACCGCCAGCGTACATGGTGTCTTCCGTATCGCCGAAAGAGTTGAGTTTATTTTTGGCAATCCAGGCATCGAATGCTTTCCGCTCACCTGGCGCAAAAGATTTGAGCCATGCTGGATCGATGTTGTTCCACGGCCTGTCCCTGTGGTTCGACCTGATATAGTCATATCTGTCGGCTGGCACTCCTTCGGGGTAGGTTGTGCCAATCTTTGAACCGTATGCATCAAGCCCCGACCATACAAGCCAGGCCTCTATCTTTGGCTTTTCCTCTTCAAGCACCGGGCCAACCGCCTTGGGTCCAAAAACCAGCACTGAGACGACAATAGCAGAGATGAGCATCAGCGCTGAGATCAAAACTGCAATCGGAACCGTTTTCTTCTGAGCCATTTGAGCCTCCAAAGACTTGCTTCACACCTGCCAGAGTAATGCTTTTAACAATCCATGTCCAGTGGCTCTAAAAATTTGGTCTGTATCCCTGGGGGAAATAAATTCCAACCTGTTTTTTTGCGTTGTCCCAGGTTGTTTCAGCCAGGAAGCTTTCGGCAACAAACCTAACCGGAACGTAAGTTGAACCGCCAATTATTGAGGGCGCAGGCGTGCAATCCATCTTCATTCCATCAATTGTCGCCTTCGAGCTGCCTACGGTCAGAACAACCGTTTTATATCCCTGGGTCATTGTGATCATTTTCTTTTTAGAGTCGTATTCAACCTTGCACTTGAGCGATTCGGCAATAAACCTGAACGGCACAAGCACCTTGTTTACCTTGGAGTCTATGATGGCCTTGGCAGGCATTTTCGTTGCCTTTCCATTGACGATTGCCTCCGTCGAGCCAACCTTCATGATAATGTAAGCATTAGCCGGAAGCGGTGAACCTGAAATAATCGATTCCAGTCCCGGGCCATTATCGAAAATGGGTCTGACCGAAATCCTGTAAACAGTTGAAAAAACCAGACTTCCAAGCTTCAGATTGGTTGCCGATGCTTCAACGGTCAACTTTTTTGTGGCCTTCAATTGCTCAAAATAGGTTTCGGTGATAGTCACTTCATAGTTTTTAAGGTTTGAGACGTTATATTTGGGTGGAGTCCACGAGATTTCAAGCTCTTCCGTCAACGACTTGATGGAAAGATTGTCGATTGTCTTGTCGCCGGCAGACGATGGAACAACCTCAACTTTTACAGGCACAATCACCCTTATCTCTCCAGTGTCGATTGAAACCGATTGTTCCCATTTTCCAACCGGGAGATTGGCTGTGATGCAGACATTGACGCGTTTTGACTGGCCTTCTTCGATGTGAAGGGAATCAGTTGTTGCAGAGAGACTGGGGCTTGATGTTGCAATTTTGAAATCAACCGAGCCAGGGCCAAGGTTTTTGATCGTGAAACCATCGCAAAGGTTTTTGGTTGTCAACTTCTGTCCCAGGTCGATTAGCGTTTTGTCAATCTGAATTTTGGCTACAGGCCTGTCCGTTTTAACCAGCACCCCTGAAATCTCCGACATGTCCGAGACAGCGCCTTCCTCACAGATTGACCTGATTCTGTACTGGTAGTATTTCCCAAGCTCAGTCTTATCGTCGATGTACTCGTTTTCAAAAACCGGAATGTTTGTGATGCGTTCAAATAAATCGCCGTCACCACGCCTGTAGACATAGAATCCAAGAGGGTTTTTGAGTGACGATGTCCATTTGAGTTTGGCTGAACCGTTATAGCTTGAAGCCTCAAGCTTGAGGGAGTCAGAACAGTCGATGCTTATTGTTGTATTACAGGTCAAAAACCAGAGCGTGTATGATTCGGTTCCCTTTTCAGCCTGAGAAACAACGTGGAACCTGATGGCTTTTGGATTTGAGAGCAGCTTGAGGGGAACAGGGAAGGCAAGTCTTCCGTCGTTGTACCTTATGCCGAGAAAATCGCCAATCTTCTTTTTCGAAAGGTCGGGCATGCACTGCCAGACAGCGCCCATTGTTGACGTAAGTTCAATCGTGTTGTCAATTCCAGGAGGGTTGACAGGTGATTTCGGCCAACCGGTTGCAATGTTCATGTCCTGGTCTACCCAGACAGTGAGGCTGCCCTTTTCAAGGTTTTTAACTGACAACCTCATGTAAAGGTAGGCTGTATCCATGACACATTCTATCTTTGTAACTTCAACAGGAAATCCTCTCGGGTTTTCAACGTACGGAACCTCGTACTGGAGATACATAAGCTTTCCCGGAAGCTCAATCCTTGGCGTTGAGTCCCAGTCGGCTTCGATGGCCTTGAAACCACCACAGGCAAACTTCGCCTTTATCTTTGTAAACTCTCCGATCCTCGATTTCTTTATCATCATCTCGCAGATACCCTTGTCAAAATCAAGCGTGCCTATGTTCAATGAAGGCTGGTTATAGCCCATGCCCTTTGAGGCCTGGTAGAATTTGGATTTGACGGAACCTGATTCGGTGCCGACTTCAAGGATATAGTCGCTGTAGTTGTCCTCAAACTTCACGCCTTCAAAGCCAACGTTGGGCTTGCCATCAGTATCAAGCATGGCCCATATTTTCAGATCGCAGTTGCCCATGCCCTTGAGGCTGTTTTCAAACCTGATTGTGAATTTGAGGTTTTCGTCATCCTCAAGCGATTCAATTCTTGTTATGAACAGGTGTTTTCCAACCTGAGGCGTTTTCGACCAAATGACTGCATCAGGATTTTTTGGGGCTTCGTTTGAGTATCTTGAGATTGGCAAAACGATGTTATCCCAGGCGAGGAAAGCGTGTGCCACACCGGTTGTCGGCATCGAGGGTGCGGTCACGGCATAGGTCTTGTTGCCGGTCTTTTCGACTGACCAGCCCTTGAGGGTGTCGGTTCCTTTGAGATCGTACGAGAGATGGTCAGCCGAAAGGTCTGGATCAACCGACTGGTAGGTTCTGGCAACCACCTTGAAATCAAGCCTGCAAGGGTCTCCGATGGCAAGCCTTGGAATTGAGAATTTTATCTCCTTTCCGATTGCGCTTGCTTTTGCCAGTCCACCTGTTTCAACCGTGTCGCCGGATTGCTGATCCCACCTGTCGATTACAAATTTCTGTTCGCCATAAGCAGTTGAAAACCTAGCAAAAAAGTCCTCTCCACCCATGTTGTACGAGTTCTGTCTGGCTTTTGGCATGCCGGTTGATGGATCCAAATCCGTGTCCATTGCGATTGAAATGAATGGATCGCCCTCGATTTCATTCAGGTTTTTGATAGTCAGCATCCTGACATTGATGAATTGCTGATCGTGTGAAAAGTAGACTTTATCTATATCCATAACCTTTGTATCGTCTTGTCCGGATTCCCATACGAGTGTCTCACGGGACGACAGTGCATCGGCAAAAAACTTTGCCTCACCGACAGGTTCTTTGGACAATGTGAATTCGGCTCTGGCTGCAACACCGTTTTCCGAGATCATGGCTACCGAAGGATTGCAAAACTGGACAGCCTGTGCAGGTTTTGTGCTGATGGCCGACAGCATGAGTACGGCAGAAAGGACAATGGTCAGATGTTTCATGTTCACCTCTTTGTAAAACAAATATGTTAACAGATTCGAAGAGGTTTGAAAACCCGAAATGATTTCGGATGTTTTTGGGAAGTGACTGTTTAGTTCAGCTGGCCAGGGTTCTTTGTTTGGCTCTGGCAAGCCAGGATTTTTTTATTAGCCTTAAAACTTTTGTTCCGCCTGTCTGGGTTCCAAACGGCGTGAATCCCAGTGAGAGAGCGAGCGAGAAACTGCGGGTGTTGCCCGGTATTACGAAGGTGTCGACAAAATAGATGTCGAACTCCCTGAAGATTTCATCAAGAACCATTGCACAGGCATCTTTTCCAAAACCCTTGCCCCACATGGCTTTTTCACCGATAACGATGAAGAGTTCACCCTTGTGCTCGGGTTCATAGATGTGGCAGACGATGTCGCCGATAATGATGCCATCGACGTCTATTGCCCACAGGTAGTCCTGGCTGTCGATGCGGTTTTTCAGCCAGCGGTGGCTCTCGTTCATGGCTTGCTGATAGGTGAGGGGACGAGCGGAAAGGTCTGACGGCATGCCCATGGTTTGAAGGATTTCCGGATCAGTCATCCAATGGGCACGCTGGACAAGGTCTTGCTCAACCAGCGGTCTAAGCATAACATTTTGTCCACGAAGAACCTTTTTGACGGCCACGTGCGTCTCCTTTCTAAACTGTAAAACTCCTATTTATTAAAATAGGCAGAATCAGTCATGGAGTCAACAGATTAATTTTATAAATTGGAAACATTTGGGTACATATTAAATATGATAAATTCGAGATTTTGCACAAAATTTGACAAATTTTGAGAAAATTGTGCAAATTATTATAATCGACATTTTCGGGTCATTTTCGGTATATTAATTGCACAAACTGTCGATCCCGGCTGTGAGTTGACCCAGACTCTCGCAAGGGATAAAATGAGCGTTCAAGGAGTGTGTCATGCCCACAAGAGAAGAGGCTTATAACCTCGTTACCTCGAAGATTTCCAACAAGAATCTCGTCAAGCACATGCTCGCTCTTGAAGCCATAATGAGAGAGCTGGCACCGATGTTTGACGGTAATCCCGAAATCTGGGGGCTTGCTGGCCTTGTTCACGACGTGGACTACATGGAAACTGAAAAAGACCCCAAAAATCACGCCCTCGTCGGTGCAAAACTCCTGAAGGAACTGGGTTACCCCGACGACCTCGTAAAAGCTGTCGCCGCCCACAACCCAGAAAACGGAACAAAGATAGAAACCAGAATGGATTTAGCCCTTCACGTCGGCGATCCCCTGACCGGGCTGATCGTTGCCTGCGCACTCATCCACCCCGCAAAAAAACTTGAGCCAATCGATGTTGATTTCGTCATAAACCGTTTTGGTGAAAGAAGATTTGCAGCCGGGGCAAATCGTGAACAGATACAGAGGTGTGAGGAGCTTGGTCTCTCGCTGCCTCAGTTTGTCGAAATAGGCCTCAGGGCAATGAAGAAAATCACAAAGGAGCTGGGGCTTTAAATGCCGGGAACCACAAGGCTTGTAATGCTCACCCACACAAACGAGCCACAGCGAATCTGCACGGCTGCAGCAAGACTTTCCTCGCTCCCGGGTTCGCCAACCCAAATACTTGACGAAACTCCCGAGGGTGGCTACCCCGACTTCATCAGGCGAATACTCTCGATGGGTCACCACTCCATCATGGAGCACGCCAACTTCACAATCGCCTTTGAAAACGTCTCGGTTTTTGTAGAGCAATTTGTCATTGGCTTCAGACTCGCCTCATACACGGTAAAATCCCGCCGTTACGTCTCCCACGCCGATGCAGGCTACATCGTTCCGCAACTCTCACAGGAAGAGCAATCAACCACCCTCTTTGGCGGTGAGGACAAACCATACGTAGGTCCTGAGTTTTATGGCCCCCTGTCGCAAAGATACCTCCACTACTGCGAGGGGCTGTTTCTGGCCTACAAAAAACTCTGCGAAATAGGCATCCCTGTCGAGGACGCAAGATTTGTGATCCCCTACTCCTTCAAGTCAAACTTCATCATGACCGGAAACGCAAGATCGTGGATGCACCTGATTTATTGCGCTCTCAACGGCAAAGGCAAGCGGTACCCTGAAATCAACTGGGTCGGCGTCAAACTGCTTGAGATGCTGACAAAGGAAGCCCCCGCACTGTTTTCAAAGGTCGACGCAATCGAGCAGGGGTATTATCAAAAAGAAGAGCAGCTGGCATCCATCGTTTCCAAACTCAAACTCGAAAAAAAGTTCAACAACCCGAAGGTTGAAATACTTGAGCACACACCAGACCCTGACAGAATCGTTGCAAAATCAGCGCTCGCCACCGCTTCAAGGACATCAACCGAAGCAATAGACAACATTTTGACAAAAGAACTCATCGCCGATGCCGTGAAAATCGTGGACACAAACCTGCACCAGCGTGAATTTGAGCAGGCTTTCTTCACATTCAGGCTTTCAGGCATGAGCCTCCCGACCCTCACCCATTTCACCCGCCACAGGATGCAGGGCTTGATTGTTCCAAGCTTCATCGAGGCAGGGTTGTCGCCGGAAATCGTCATTCCGCCTCTGGTTCAAAAGAAGCCCGAAGCCCTGGCCATCTTCAACTCGGCACTAGCCCAGCAGAAGAGTTTCTGGGAGGCGATGGACAGGTTCGACGTTCCACCGGAAAACAGGGTCTATGCTTACCTTTCAGGCCAGACAATAGACATCATAACCACCATGAGCATCAGGGAACTGCAACATTTCTTCCAGCTGCGAACCTGCAACCGCGCACAGTGGGAAATAAGGGATTACGCCATCGAGATGCTCCAGAAGGTCAAAAAAATCGCCCCCAACTGCTTCAAGCGTTCCGGGGCAAGTTGCTTCCGCGACTCACGCTGCCGCGAGGGCAGGATGACCTGTGGGAAAGAACGTGAGATGAGGGAATACTTCGGAGGGCTTTGACCATGAAGAAACACCTTTGGGCAATCATCATCCTGGCAATCCTTGCAGCCGGCCTGATCGCAATCCAGTTCAGACAACCACTCGCCCTCAACTTTGACGGTGGTTACAACGCAGCAAACACTGATGCGCTGATGCATTTCCACAAGTTCCCGTTCTCCGGCTCACCCATTCTGCCGTTTGCCCTTTCAGCCTTCTTTGGTCTGATTGCCGGTTCGGCTTCCGCAGGTGTGAAGCTGGCGTCCACTCTGTCTCTTGTGACTGTCGGCGTCATGATCTACGCATTCATAAGAAAAATTACAAACGACACAACTGCCTCCATCGCCGCCTTGCTTGGCTGGTGTGTCACCCTCGGCGTCTTCACCTTCATCGCCGGCTACCTCAAACAGACGGTTGCACTTCCCTTTGTTGTTGGTGGACTGATGGCGCTCTGGTTTGCCATTTCTGAAAAGAAATGGTTCTGGTGGGTTTTGTGGGGTGTCGGCCTTGTTGGTTCGTACCTTTGCCATACGCCAAGCGTCATGGTTTTCATGGTATCATCAGTGTTCGTTGCCTCCGTGCTATTCTGGATGGATGGCGGAAAACGTGAAAAAACCATCGCAATCATCCTCTGGGTCGGAATAGGCATCGGATTGCTGAGCATTCCGTGGTCGGTTCCGTTCCTTTCAAAATATGTTCCACAGCTTTCACTTGGTGGCTGGCGAACAATACTCATCTACATCAAAGGCCTCTTCTCGTACCGCTACCAGATGACCACGGACTTTACATGGTGGACAGTGCCTGTGCTCCTGGCTCCGATTGCTGGACTTGTGCTCGTGTGGCTCAAGAACCGCAAGCTGGCGCTCTGGTTTTTTGCCTTCAGTGCAGCAGTCATGCTCATCTCCCTGTTTGCAGTAAAATATGAGTGGCAGGGAAGAAACGTCATGACTTTCCTGGTGCCAATCGCCATGCTCACCGGTCTTGCCTGCTGGTACGGGGCTTCCTGGCTCGTGAAGTACAAGAGACCGAGAATTGTCGTGTCAATTCTTCTTGCTGCAACAATCTTCTTCATGGCTGGTTGGCCAGCAACCGTTGTAAAATACGTCAAAGACGCCAAACCGATCATCACCACTTCGCAGCTTGACGATCTTGGCAGATTCCTTGGAAAAGACGGAGTCGGTAACAAATATCTCCCAAACCTCTACGCAAGGCATGGCCTCAGATTCTGGGCAACCTACGCCACAAAACAGTATGTTGGCGTGTTCTTTTATGACTGGGACAGGAAAACAATCGGCATAAGACAGAGCAGGTCGGGCGAAGACCTTGGCCCAAGCCACACACCTGTTCCGGGTGAATTCATCCTCGTCTCAAAAAAAGCAGTATCACAGTGGGCAACAACCCAGTGCGACGGCGAGAAGCTCAAAGCCTTCATTCCAACCCGAACACAGGAATACCTTGGCGTAACCGTTGATTCCGTCGACAGGCTCGATGGCGTCTGGCTTTCCCTGCGCGACAGGGACTGGAACCTGCTCAAGAAAGCCACCTTCAACGATGTCACATACGGAAGAAATTCAATAGGCATACTGCTTACCGACGTTCCAAAAGGTGAGTATTTCGTGCAGGTTGGCTGGAAAGACCACACCCTTGCTCCGGCAAAAACGATAATTGAAGAAAACTATCTAAGCTACGCCCAGACTGATTTTGCCATGAGGGCGCAGTCCGAAGAATATCTTATCATCGAGGCAAAAGAGGTAAAATGATGAAAAAACTGGTTTCAATGGCGATAATTCTCGCAATCGCCTGCACGATGCTTTCAGGTTGCGGTGCAGACACGCCTGGCTCAAAGGTGCTTGAGGTGCTCAAGCTCATGGGCAAAGGCGACTGGGCGACTGTTTACGACAAACTCAACAGTTTTTCAAAGTACAACCCCGACAAGGAAGTCTGGGTTGCCCAGATGACTGAAGCCGGGAAACCACTGGTTGAATTCCTCAAAGACGCCCGGTTCGAGGTTGAGTCAGAGCAGTTCGAAAATGAGTGGTCCTATGAAGGAGCAAAGTTCACAGACGTAACCAGGGTTACTGTCAGGATGCTTCCTGGTCAGACAAAAGAATGGCCTGTTGATTTTCCGTTTGCAGCAACCCTTGGACAAACCATGCGCTGTGAGTTTCTTTATTCAGATTTGAAGGAAAACCCAGGCGTTGTAGTCAACATGGGCAAGCCACCGCTCTCACACTGGGTTTACATGGTAAAGGCGAAGGACGAATACGCTGCTCCTGGACCGGCATTCGTTGTCTCCGATCCTGACCCCGAAAAGCCCGGGCAACCGCCTGTTGCAAGCTTCTACTGGATTTTTGACAAGGACTACAAGGGAAAATATCTTGCAGTTCCTTTTGAAACCTACACAAAAACACTCGTTGCGGAAATCAATCCTGACGATGGAACGATACATTTTGTCAGGCAGGTCTGGCCTGTTCCGGCTCAGCCCGAGCAGATATTCATGGATGCCATTTTCAGGCCGTACGAACAAAAGATAGGCGCTGACAACATTGCAACCATGGATCTACTCCCGCTTGCTGAGCCATCCTACAACCCATATTCCAAAGCCATCAGAGAGTCTGTTGCACAGATTCTCAAGCTCTACACAATAAACAAACTTGGCGGATACGGCGCTTTCCATGACAAATACCCGAAAGGCCTACTTTCAATCAGGCCTGGCTCAATGCTTCATGTAATGCCATTCACCGATGTCAACGGCAAAAAATTCACCGTCAAAGACCTTGCCAGTGGTGGCAAGATTGCAGTGATCATCGTCAGTTCATGCGGATCATGCCAGAATACTGGCCTGGAAGTGATGAAAGCCCTTGAAACCTTTGGCCTTCCACAGTCAAAGGTTGTGTTTATATCAACATCGGCCAGGGAGAAGCTTGGCGATTTCGAAAAGAAGATTGGCTCGGCCAGGCTTGTCATCGATGACAAACAGGTTCACATCCTGAACCTCAAACTCTCCACCACGCCATCGATGATGATTCTCAGCTCAGACTCAAAGGTTCTTGCCTTCTGCGAAAGCCACGACATCGACAACAAGACCGTTTTCAACCGCGAGATGAACCAGGCATTCAAATGATACAAAAATAGCTCCACAAAACCCCCGCTGTTTGCGGGGGTTTTTCGTTTTATTTGAACCGCTATTGATTCATCTGGTATTATCTTACTAAAGGAGGCTGCCTTGAAGCATCTATTGGTTTGCCTTGTGATTGCCATTTCCATGCCGTTTTTTGCTCCTGTTTCTTCAGAGGAGCCACTGATGGGTTGGCCTCAGTTTGCCTGTGACGTCGAGCACTCGTCGATTGCCCTGGACACATGGGATTACAGTCTCTACAGGACACCGGCCTGGACACTGAACATCAAGGGCACTGAATCCTACTCAAGAAATCCCGTTGTGGACAAAGGCGTGATGATCATTGCCGACACAGAGAGGGTTTACTGCCAGGATGTCATTTCAGGCAAGCAGAGATGGGCAACCGATTTGTTTGGCGAGTGCGGAGGATCGTGCGCAATCATTGACGACAGGGTGCTTGTCCCGCTCCGTGACAGAATCGTAGCCTTAGACCTTACGACCGGAGAGGCCAAATCCTCTCTTGAAACCGGTTCCAGTCCATCGTCTCCAAGCTTCTACAAAGATGACATAAACTCATTTTTCTACTTCTCAACCGGCGGACAACCTGGAACAGCAGTAAAATTCAATCTTGGTTTGGGTAGAAAAAGCTGGGAAGTCAAAACCGAATGGGGAGCACCCGGTGGACTTGGCGTGAATGTAGAGCAAGGACTCGTCGGCATCCCATCTCATTACACCATTGAATGTGCAGATGAATCCACGGGTTCCTTTGGCTCAACCCTCGAAGTCAACACCCAGTCATTTTCGGCAACCTCGGCAATCGGCGATTACTGCGTTTTCACCATGTCAGGCGGGGAGATATACCTTCTGCCAAAACCTTACGAACGCTGGAATCCGCTAATCATCGATGTTGGTGGATTCACATTCTGGCCACCGGCAAGGTTCGGCGAAAAGCTCATCGAAGGCAACCAGGACGGAAGGGTGGTTTGTTTCGACGTCACCGGCAAGATCGCCTGGGATGTGAAGATGCCGAATTCCGTAACAGGTGGATGCACGATCATGGGTGAAAAGGTGCTTGTTCCGGTCGGTGGCTCCGACAAAACAAAAACGGGCGTTTACATTCTCGACGCCACAAACGGAAACCAGCTTGACTTCATAAACATTCAGGCCGAGGTTGTTTTCCAGCCGGTTGTGGCATGGAGAAGGATGTTTGTCGAGTACGGCAAAAACGACAGGTATTCAAACCGCTACGTTTCTTGCTTTGGCAAGAAGCCAAGGACAACTGACCAGGAACCAAAACTCGAAATCAAAAACGGAAAATTCGATGCTGAAGTGGGTTGGATGGATGAGATTCTCAGGCAGGTAACGCTAGTTAACACCGGCAAGGTCTCAATTGATCTACTCCTGACCGGTGAAAACCTGCTGCAGCCAACCGTTGATGCGATAACAATCGCTCCTGGTGCAACCGAAACCCTGAGGGTCAAGGTGCTTGGCAAGAACAGGCCGGGCAAGTACCAGGCAAAGATTAACTGCCACATCCTCGACCCAGACTATGGCGACCGGTCTCTAGGCTACATAACTGCAAACATCACCATAAAGGACTCGCCGCCTCCTCCACCTGCCGAACAACCGCCAAATCCACCGCAAGACCTTCAGGCAAGAGTGGTCTACGACTACATCCAGCTTGAATGGAAAGCGCCTGACAAGGGTGCAGAACCAATTGGATACAACATCTTCAGGACTGTCGGAAACGATCCTTTCGGCAAAACGCCTGTTAACAAGGAGAAGATCACAGACCTCACCTACGCTGACAAGGAAGTAATCCCCGGGCTCAATTACTCGTACCGTGCTGTAGCTTTGGGAAAGGGCGGACTGGTCTCAGACCCGTCGAATGTGGTATCCGCCGAAGTCCCGATAAAACTGGTCGCAGTCAAAAACCTGACGGCAAAAGCACAGGGTGACGGTGTTCTCCTTTCCTGGGAATCAGAGCAACCGGTGAGTTTCCTGATCGAGCGTGACGGCTCCCAGATCGGAATAACCACCGACCACGTCTTCACCGACTCAAATCCGCCAAAAACCAAACTAATCTACAAAGTCTACCCAACCAAGGATTCGCTCATCGGTCCCGAAGCCTTCACAATCATTGACCTGACGCCGGAACAGCCTGAACCGGAGCCTGAACCAAACCCAGAGCCGAATCCTGATCCAACACCAAACCCGCCGCCAGAGGTTAAAAAAACAATCATCGAATTCACGGCAGGAATGGAAATAGCAACTGTAAACGGTGTGGCCAAGTTCTCAGGAGCACCACCCTACATAAGCGGCGGAAGGTTGATGGTTCCTTTCAGATTTCTGGGGGAATCGCTCGGAGCCAAGGTGGATTTCACGACAGACCCTAAAACCACCAAGGTTTTGACTGTCACTTATCTTCTTGCTGGCATTAAAGTGACGCTTGTGATGGGAAGCAAGATTGCATCTGTTGGTGAAAACACGGTCGAACTCGATGTTCCACCAGAGATAAAAGATGGTAGAACATATGTTCCTCTGAGATTTGTGACCGCAGCGCTTGGTGGAGATGTGGCCTGGAATGCTGCCGAGAAGAAGGCAACAATCACTTATCCGAAATAGAAAACCATGACTTGGCCGGTATATTGAGTTATCGAAAAGAGCTCCCTCATCCGGCTTTCAGCCACCTTCTCCCGCTAACGCAGGCGAAGGTTTTGCAGTTCTCATCTTTGTTTGTCCCCCTTGGTAAGGGGGAATTAAAGCGGGTTCTTATTTTTTTCACAATAAACCCACCGGCACTTCGTGCCACCTCCCTTCATAATGGAGGCAAAAAATATTGTTTTTTCTTATCTTTTTTGTTTATTACCACTTTGACTGCCAGAAATCGGCGGACTTGCTCCGCGATTTCCAGAAAACATTGATCAAAGGGATTTCGTACCCCTCAGCGTTAGCTGAGGCTTAAAACTCCCTCATCTGTCACTTCGTGACACCTTCTCCCGCTGACGCAGGCGAAGGAAAGTCTAATTCTTATCTTTGTTTGTCCCCCTTATCAAGGGGGGTACAGGGGAATTATATGGCGCTCCCAAATAATGTTTGAGGCATTATAAACCCTCCGGCACTTCGTGCCACCTCCCTTCATAATGGAGGCAAAAAATATTGTTTTTTCTTATCTTTTTTGTTTATTACCACTTTGAATTAATGAAATCATCTGGCTTTGCCAGTGATTTCAATACAAGAATAATCAAGGGGATCAGCTCTTTACCGGCGAAGCCATCAAAACTTTCCCTCGCCCGGACGTAGTCTGGGAGAGGGATTAAGGGTAAGGGAGTTTATATAAAAATAAAAACCCCGGATTTCTCCGGGGTTTTTAGGTTGAGTATTATTCTCACATAGTTATTGTTATGGTCTTTGAGTCCTGATCCCATAGCACTTCAGCGCCAAACAGCTCTGACATGAAGCGGATCGGAACCATTGTTCTGCCGGACTTGTCCTGTTCGGGAGCCTGCTTCATCGGGGTTGTGAGCCCGCCAACGAGTGCATCTGTACGCCCGATCCAGCAGATGATGATCTTCGACCCTTTTTGAAGGGTGATCCTCTTGTCAGACTGGTTCCAGGTCAGCGAAGCTCCAAAGGCTTCCGTGACGACCCTGAGCGGAACCATCGTTGATCCGTCCTTGATGTAAGGCGGAGCATCGATGAGCTGGTTTTTGCCGTTAACGCTCATTGCTCCAAGGCCGATTGTCAGCTTGATGATCGTCTTTGGTGGTGGCATTACAATCTTGGTCACAACAGTCTTTGTTCCCTTTTTGTCATAGGTGAGCGTGACGTTCATGCCTTCCTTGAGGTCCGTGCATGCTGAAATCTTGTCGCCACTTGTGAGCTTTGTAGTTGTGGTCAGTTCAAATCTTTCAACGCCGGCCGAGGTCTTCACAAACAGAACCTTCGAAGTGCAGTCTGTGAATACAACCGTTCCGGTTGCGGTGAGGTTTTCAACGATCTTGCCGGTTGTTTCGACGGTTGCAGCGTTGAAGATGAAGGCGTTGCCGACTTCCGGCTGTCCTGTGACTGAGACCATTCCAACGGTTGCAAGGTCTGAAGCGGTTCCGATCTTGCCAAATACGATGACCTTCGTCTCAGCTGTGAACTTGACCTGGATATATCTGATTCCCTGGGCGTCATCAACCTTGACCCAGAAGAAATCCCTTGTGGTGTCGACTGAGACAACTTCGCCTTCAAAGGTTGTTGATTTTTCCTTATCAAACTCACTGGTGATGGTATCGGCTGAAACGAAGAGGTCGAAGGGGTCGAGCTTACCGTTGACCGTAATTGATGAGCCCTTGGTGATGTCAGTGCAGGTTGCCTTTGTGCCGTTGACTGTGATTTCAGTCTGGGCGCTCATTCTGATAAGGACGTACTTTGCGTCCGGGCTGCCGTCTGTTGCAATCCAGAAGAGGTTTTTGTCACAGAAGACGTCTGCAACTGTGCCTGTCTGGGTCACGACCGTTGCCTGTCTTGCGGAGAGGGCAAAGTTGTTGGTGGTCATTGAGTTGTTGACCGGGTCAAGGAGGCCTTCGACGTTCATGATGATGCCGACTCTGAGATCTTTGACGGTGAGTTTTTCGTTTCTGTAATCAAAGGTTGTTGATGGGTCGATCTTGATCGAGAAGATTTCAGAGGTGAGCGGTGAGACAACAGACTGGATCACTGGGCCATTTGACTGGGTGTTTGTGATTTTTTCGAGCTTGATGTCGCCTGTTGAGTTGTTGATGTCGACAATTCTTCCAAACACCGAGAACTTGACTGGTGAGACCGGAAGGATTTCGATTGAGTCTGCATCGACTTTTGAGGTGTCTGAAGCATACTTGCCGATAACCTTGACCATGTATCCCGGCTTCACCTTGCCGCACTCGACCTTTTCCTGCTTGTAGAAGAAGTTGGCCGAAGAGGTGAGGTTGATTGTGATCTTCTTGCCTGAGTTGTATTCATCGGATCCTTTGACTGTTCCGGTTGAACATTCGAAGGACTCGACAGTCACCACTGACTGGTATGGGTCGCCAGCCTTGACTTCTCCGCTTGATCCTGAACCGCTTTCCGGTGGGGTTGTTTCTCCTCCGCCACTGCTTCCTCCACCGCCACTACCGCCGCCAGTGCCTGGTGGTGGTGTTGGTGGTGTGCTGCCTCCGCCACTGCTACCGCCGCCGCTTGTATCGATGGTTGCTTCAACCTTTGTGGCGATCTTGTTGCCGGTTGCAATGTCGACTTTGTATGTGACCTTGACGTACATGCCTGCATAAAGTGCGCTGCAGATGACTTTTTGGCCGTTGAGATAGAATTCAGTTGTGTCGTACACTTTGAACAGGACGCTCAGACCATCGTAACCCCTGACGAAGAGGTTTCCTGTTCCGCATGAGATTGAGAGGATTGTACCTTCGTAGGTTGTGGAGCTACCAGTGTCGGTTGTTGCTTTCTTGTTGATTGTCTCCGCAATCATGCCGGTTTCTGCCGTGCATGTGCCTGCTATTTCAACAACATCGTCTTTTGCTATGTTTGTGCAGTCTGAGGCCAGGTTGTTGACAAGGAACAGGGTTGAGTCGGTGATTCTCATTGTAACGAGGACTGACCCGACTTTTACCGAGATTATCTTGTTTGTGCAGTCGACAAAGAAGACCGTTCCGGTGAGTGAGAATGGACCGTTGCAGTCGGAAGGTTCTGCAGCAGTTGCGTCCACTTTTGTGGCTGTGATTATATAATTTGAGATTGTTCCGACAATGACGACCTTCATGCCGATTGCAAGTCCCTGGCATGTTGAGAGACTTGAATTGACCGTGATTACTGCTCCGGTGATCATGACATCAAGGTCTGCTTCGCCGATTCTCACTGTGAGCTTCTGAAGCGTGCAGTCCACTGATACGATCGTTCCGGTGTAGGTGTCGAGTCCTGGAGTTGGCTGATTTTTAACGACAATCCTTGTGACTGTCATGGTTCCGCTGGTTGAATCGATTCTCGCCGTAACCGTGATGACCATTAACGGAGCAAGGTCTGAGCATGATATTGCTACGCCGTTCCTGGTGATAATGCAGGCTGGGTCGAGTGGGAGATTGAGACCAGTGCCGTCTGCTTTTCTAACCATGATCATCCTTGTGTTGCAATTGATTGCTGAGATTTCTGCATCAAAGGTTGTTTCTGTCGGTAAAGGCGAGGTTCCAGACGAGAAGAATTCAATTTTTGTAATGGTTGATGTGGTGCCGGTGACGGTGAGTGTTATCTTGATTGCGTCACCAACCTGGATGTTTTCACAAGCTGCGATTGCTCCGTCGCGATAGAACTGAATCTGAAGCGGAACTGTGATCTGTCCATTGGATGTTTGAATGAGAACAAGCTTGTTTGTGCAGTTTATCTGAAGAACTGTGCCTGTTACAGTTTTTGTGTCCGGAGGCGTTGGTTCTGGTTCTGGAGGAGTCGGTTCTGGCGGTGTTGGGTCGGTTGATCTTGTAACGATAACTGTCTTTGCCGTGTAAGTTGTACCCTGAACCAGTCCGGAAACTGATGCCGTGTCGCCCACGAGGAGGTCGGTGCAGGATGAGTAGGTGTTGTTGATCTTTATCTCTGCTCCGGCAACAGTCATTCTGATGCTGCCAAGAGTGGTTGTGAGTGTGATGTACGGGCACTCGACGCTTGCAATGGTGCCAGAGGCGTTGAACAGCTTTGGACCTGACTGGGTTACTGTGATTGTTTCTGCGACGTACTCGCCATCATCGGTCTCACCAGAGATTGAGACTTCGTCACCAGCTGTAAGTGATTCACAGAAGATTTCCTTGCCGTCTTTGTAGATGTTTGCTGATTTGATGTTGACTGGAACTGTGCCCTGTGATGTGCTAAGCATCATCTGTCCTGAAGCACAGTTGATTGCTGCGATTGTGCCTGAAAGTACGAATGGTTTCCTCTGGGTCTGTGCGGCTACGATCTTGGCTGTAATTGTGTTGCCACTCTTGATTGCTGAAATGGACACTGTCATGCCTGACGCGAGAGACTGGCATGATGAAGCTTTGCCATTGATGTTGATTGTGGCTGAACCAACATTGACCGTGTAGAGCTGTCCTGAGGCCAAAACCGAGATCTCCGGGCAGTTTACCGACTGGATGACCCCCTGAATGGTTAGCTCAGTTGACGGCGTGGTTGCCGAGACCGAATCCGCAACGTAGCTACCACCTACCATTTTACCGGCAATAGAGGCCATGTCACCGATTTCCAGTTCGGAGCAGCTGATGGCTCTGCCGTCTTTTGTGATTGACGCTCCAGAGATGTCGAAGCTGATCGTTCCATACTGCGTTGAAGCCGTGAGTGAATTTGGGCATCCGAGGCTTAAAATCTTGCCATTGAGCCTGAATGTCTTCTCCTGCTGTGCGCCTGTGGCAGAAATGAAGGTTGCCACGAGCACGCCATCCTCGATGTTACCCGACGCTGTGGCAGTCATTCCAACCGCAAGCTCATCACAGCTGGAGATTGCTCCGTTGACTGTGATGGAAGTGGTTGAGGTCATGCGAACCTGCATCGAGTCCCCTCGAGTTGTGTACATGATGACCATTTGGCCGGAAGAGCAATTTAGGCCAGTGATCTTTCCTGTAACTGCCGCTGCTGCATTTGCTCCAAACATTGGGAGCGCGCCCATTATCAGCATTGTGGCGAGGATGCATACTGCAAATCTTTTCATTTTCATCCCCCTTTAAGGATATTTGATTCAAGTACTTGGCAACACTTAAAAAGGTTCAAACTAAAAAGCCCCCTTTTTCGGGGGCTTTGGGGTTGTCAAAATGATATTTTCGGTTTAGTTTCTAAAAATTACTATTTCTTTTCACAGCCACAGTCTTTGTAGACAGAACCCTCATAGGTAACCTTTGTCCAGCCAGGGTATGCGCTCAGTTTCCAGACATGGATTTCAATGGATTTCTTGCCGTCTGAGAGGATATAGTAGCCGTGCTCGTCAACAACGATGTAAACCTTTGGATCCCTGCCTGCGCCCGTGTCAAGCTTGTAGCCGTAGCTCTGGTAGTTCTTGTCGAACCACTCAAAAACATCTCTTGGCTCGCCTTTGTGGAATGTCTGGGCGTTGATGTCAGTTGCCTGGGAAGTGAGGGGATTCTGGTAGATATCCGGTTTGCCGAGTTGGTCTGCCGGCATGAACTCTGGATTTTCAAAGACAGGAACAAATTTTGAAAGCTGTGAAGCCCATCCATCGTTTGGCTTGAACGGGATTACTGCAGCTTCTGGAGTTACGATCTCAGGGAGCTTTGCATCCTTGGCTACCGGATCGAGCAGTTTTTCATTATCAATAATTGTTCCTGACTGGCATGCAGCCAGGAGAAAAACGACAGCAGCAACAACAAAGCCAAGTTTCTTCACTTTGTCTCCTTTGTGCACAGATAAGTGATCATCGTCCTGGTGTCGGCCGTGTTTCGATTTATTGAAATCTCCAGCCTTTCACCATTCTTTATTGACGTGATCTTGCCTTCTTTGTAGTTTTCATCGTACGGACGACTGTAAATATTTGTCCAGCCGTCATTTCCAAGCTCCTTTTCGTACCAGGCATAAACATAGGCAGCCAGGTAAGAGGTTTCAATACAACCGTCGAAAATGACAGCATCACCGATGCTTGTCTCATCTTCTGGAGCCATTTGCAGAGGTCGCTCCTGATTTTCAGTTGATGGGCTGAAAATGGGAACTCCCCTGACCGTCAAGTCCCTTTTTTGAACCGAGTCAGGTTCCGGCAGCTTCATCACCGAACCTGAACCTGGATTGCACGAAGCAAATATTGCAATGGTGGAAGCCATCAGGGTGATTGCCAGAAGTGTGGCCTGAACCCTTCGCAATATAGATAAGTTCAAGTTTTGTTGAAACATTACGGCTTCAATGTTAACATAATCAGGTTAGCTTCTCAAGGAGAAATAAATGACAGAGAACAAGTATGATGCCAGCAGCATAGTCGTGCTCGAAGGCATGGAGCATGTCAGAAAACGTCCGGCTATGTACATCGGCACGACAGACCTGCGTGGTTTGCACCATCTGGTCTATGAGGTCGTGGACAACTCCATTGACGAGGCAATGGCTGGCCATTGCAAAAAGATTATCGTGACAATGCACCTTGACGGGTCAATCTCAATCGAGGACGACGGACGAGGTTTTCCGGTCGACCTTCACCCCCAGCTTGGCATTCCAGGTGTGACAGTAGCCCTAACCAAGCTCAACGCAGGCGGCAAGTTCAACAAGGACACATACAAGGTTTCGGGTGGTCTTCACGGCGTCGGCGTTTCAGTTGTAAACGCCCTTTCCTCATGGCTCACGGTTGTGGTCAAGAGGGACGGCAAGATTTTCCGTCAGCGCTTCAGACAAGGACAGGTTGAAACCGACCTCGAAGTGACTGGCCAAACCGACAAGACAGGCACAATTGTCACATTCAAGCCTGATGCAGAAATATTTGAAAACATAGAATTCAGCTACACCACAATCAGCCACAGACTCAGGGAGCTTGCATACCTGAACTCAGGTGTTGATATAACCGTCACCGATGAAATTTCCGGAAAATCCGAAAACTACAAATTCGATGGCGGTCTCTCGGAATTTGTCACCTATCTTTCAGAAGGCAAAGATTCCATCCAGAGAGAGGTCGTCAACCTCAAAGGCGTACAGGACGACATATACATCGAGTGCGCAATGCAGTACACAACCGGTTTCGGTGAAACCCTTTTCTCGTTCGTCAACTCAATCACAACCATTGACGGCGGCATGCATGTCACCGGTTTCCACATGGCATTGACAAGGGTTCTCAACGACAAGGCCAAACTCCTAGGAATCATCAAGGATGACAAGCCCGAGAGCACCCTCGCAGGTGAAGATACACGCGACGGCTTGGTCGTAGTGCTTTCAATCAGGATTCAGGATCCACAGTTCGAAGGCCAGACGAAGGGAAGACTTGGAAACCTGTCTGCAAAGACAGCAGTTGACCGCTTCATTTCCGAAAAACTGAGCATCGCTTTCGACCGCGACACAAACATGGTCAAGGCAATCCTGGAAAAGTGCCTTCTCGCCAAGCGTGCAAGGGAAGCTGCAAAACAGGCTCGCGACCTCGTCAGAAGGAAAAGCCTTCTTGAATCATCGGTTCTTCCAGGCAAACTCGCCGACTGCGCAGAAAAAGACCCATCCAGATCAGAACTGTTCATCGTCGAGGGCGACTCGGCCGGTGGCAACGCAAAGCAGGGAAGGGACAGGAA